>NZ_JBYVYM010000015.1:0-150434 GCF_058148225.1 Pseudomonas sp. DF5 | reverse complement strand
ATAAGGGAGGCGATTAGTAGTATCTAAACGGCTGGCTGTGCGTTTGCTTTTGCGTTGTCGGGTTTTGTTTTGCGCTTGTAACGAATACAAGGTCGCTCAATAAGATACCAACTGGCTAGGCAAGTTGGTATCAGGGCGCTCATCAGTATCAAACTTGCACTTTGGATGTCCGTTATCCGGCATTTCTCAGTGATGAATAATAGAATCGGCACGTGATAAATATATACGCCGTAACTGATGTCGGGCAGGCGCCCGCACACTGTGGGGGGGCAGGGTGAAAGTCTAGCGAGCCAGATCGCCGTGGTCTGGATAATCCGCAACCGCGTGAACTGGCTAAGGGCGCAAAGCCGATCCTTGCCGGGCAGTTCGCCCAAGCGCAGGAGGCGACTGACCTGGTGATGTCCGGTGCCGAGCCCGATCCACCGGCGGTGCCACCCGAAGGCTCCGGCCTGGACTGTGGGAGCGAAACAGACGCCGAAGCTCGGGCATCATGTCTTCTTAAAGGATATGTCACCACTTCTAATCTGCGGCTGTGATCGCTGTTAAGGCATGCCAAGTGTACGCAGGGATTTGCAACGCTGAAGCGAACGCCCCAAGCTTCGTGTTTCTGGGTTTTACGGATAGAATGATCGAAATTTTGTTGGCGTAAATTTGATGCAACAACAGCATATTAATAATCTAGATGGGTTTAGAGGTTTTGCTGCTCTCGTAGTAGTGGTGAGTCATTACAGCAACCTTACAGGTATGTTTGGCGGTGTGCTGGGTGAGGGGGGAGGGCAGGCCGGGGTTATGCTGTTCTTTATGCTGAGCGGTTTTCTGATTGGCAAGCTTCATCTTGATCAGGAGTTTACCAAGTCAAGCTTGGTTGAGTATGTGTTTAAGCGTGTTGCTCGGGTTTATCCGCTTTTTCTACTTGTTTCTGCTCTGCCTGCCTTCCTGGCTTGGTCAGGATTTCCGGGAAAAATAGCATTATCGGAAATTGATTCGGTAAGTGTTTATCTGGGGCAGGTTGCATTGGTTGAGCGTGGCTTTGGCGTTCTCTGGACTATTCAGATTGAATTCATTTTCTACATGGGTTTCGTTGCAATATGGTTTTTTGCATCTAGGGCCGGGAAAATGGCGACGGCCGCTACGCTGTTGAGTATCACCTGCCTGTTGGTGGTTGGAGGGTTAAATTATGGTTATGATTTTTTCAATAGATGTCACTATTTCATATTTGGACTGATCGTAGCGAGCGGCTCAAGCTATAAGGTTATTATGGACTCAACCAAGATTAGATCGGTGATAGGCGTTCTACTATTGCTGAGCGTGCCAGCCACGTTTCCTAAATTTTCAAGATTGTACTTTGATCTTGAAATTGACTCTTGGCGTAGCTTTATCGTAATGGCGCAGTTTATCACTCTCTTTGTTATAGTTGTTTCTGATAGGTACTATTTGTCTGCGATCCTTTCGTGGAGTCCTCTGAGGTGGGTTGGTAAAATTTCATACTCTGTTTACCTGCTTCATTACTTTGTGCTTCTTTCTCTATTGTCTTGGTTTCCTCCAGGTGATAGCTATTTAATTAGTTTTTCTCTAGTTTTGGCTGTCACTCTACTTGTTTCGTGGTTGAGCTATAAATTTGTGGAGAGGCCTTTGCAGAGAGTGGTTTTGGCGCTGCTGAAGTCATCTAAGTACTCTGGGGGGCTTTCAGAAAATGGTCGTATCTAAAGTCTGAATTCCAGCATAGACCTACAGCCTGCTTCGTCAAAAGTATCGGCTGACGCGGGTCGAACGATAGTGTTGGCTAGAGAGCGCATCATGAGGGGCAGGCTCCAGAAAGTAATCGAGAGCACAGCATCGAGCATCAAATTCTGGCTTGGAGTGTGGAACTCATGGAGCGGCTATTGTTAACTGGCGAGCTGTATAAAAAGGGCTATGTAAGTAGCCCTTTTTAGTGTGCCCAGCATGGGCGTAATCTTGCAGATGAAGGTCCGTAGGCACTCCATGAACCCCATATTCAAAGTTACCCCCCCCCCCCCCCCCCCCTGATCCCTGATGCTGTACTCCCGATTCCTTTTCGGAGCCAACATGGGTGATCAGGGTTTAACCTGCCTCCGACTTAGTTCTGTGGGGAGGCTGTGGCACGTCGTTCGATTTCTTCTTTAAACAATAAGCAAATGAACATAAGGCTGATGATGTCGCCTGCAAACAGAACCCTGTAGCCAGATTCGTAGGCCGTCGGCGAGAGGCCTACCAATGCAGTTACAGCTACGTGAAGTAGCAAGAGGAAGGTCGCGAAGTAAAATTTGCTGTCGCTAGCGATGACGTTTCTCACGATGTAGATAATGCTTACAAGTGATAAGAGCGTCAGTGTGTAGGAAACGAAGTAACTAAGACCAAGCCCCGTACTCAGGTAGCGAATTGAGAAATATTCGTTACCTCCGGCATTGAATATGTATCCAAAAACGCTGCCTTGAAAAATGCCGCAGATGGCCAGCAAGAAGGCAAACTTTTTTAGGTGGAAGTTTTTGTTGAAAGAGAGCAGGAGCAGTAGCAGGGTGATCAATTTTGGGTAGAGGTTTTTTGAGTCAATAAAGTGGTGGTTGAAAACATCAAGCCCGGTCGTTATTTTTTTGAAAAAAGAGTAGTCGGTAAATTCTGGCATGTATCGTAGTTCTGAAGTCATGCGTAGATAGTTTCCGGGCGCAGACAGCAGAAAGAAAAAACCAGCAACCGCTATCGCCAATATAAGGCCTCTATAGAGAAGGGCGTTTTTTTTGTCCCAAATCAAAGAAATTGCTAATACACTGAGCATTGACACCCCCGCCTGTTCTGATTGCGAAGCAATGAAGGCGAGGGAAAGTGCGAGTATTTTTTCTGGCGTTGAAAACGCTGATGGCCGTATGAAGGTTGTGCAAACGAAAACGGCCGATGTAATCGGCAGCAAATAGTTGTAAAAGCCAGTAACATAGTAAACTGTAGTGTCTAGAATGCTGTGGCTGATAAGCAATGTCAGGAATGTGCAGAGAATAATGCCATAGGCATAATGGAAGGTGTTTGAGAAAAAAGCTTTCCAGGTGGAGTAGGCGATTAAAAGCACGGAAGTTGGAATCGCAAGCTTCCAGAAAGTTGGTAGGCCTATAGTCGCAAACATGATGCCTTCGATTGCTATCCGACCGGTCCATGTATAGTAACGTTTAGTCAGATAGTCTAGTTGGCTCGCGCCTGACGTGACGGCTGATAGAAATGTGTAGTCGTCCGAGAAAGGTTTTAGCTCTAGATTGAAGAAAAAGCTCAAATAAAGAAATGCAAGAAATAGTAAAAATAGAAGTGCTTTTTTTGTTTCTGAGTCAAATCGCAGTGCAGGCATTTTCGCCTCCGTAATATATAATGCCTTTCGAGTCTTCGATGTATAGCTTTACAGTGTTGCCGTAGCGTTTGCGGAGCTGGTAACTCATGGCGGATGCGGAGAATCCATGTAAATGAAATTCACTTTTTATCTTAAGGAAATCGCTGACATCCTTTCTGTTCAGACGGTGAGTGATCAGTTCGATCGCCCCGTTTTTTCCCGCGGCAATAATATGAATTTTAATCATGTCGTTAGGGGGAGGCATAAACGCCCAGCCACTGACTGAGATCCAGAATGGGCCAATTTCACACTTGTCAAAGTTGGCTTTCAGGTCGGGAGTGTAGTTGTTTTCTGTAGGAAGTTTGGCGATTTTTATGGTGTTGTTTGCGAAAAAAAGGAAAGCTCCCACCAATATCGAGAGAATGATTGCAAAGATATATGTGGCGGGTGAAAAATTTAACACGCTTTTGAGTGTTGTGTTGTAAGGTGGTTTGGGCACTTTTTGTATCCTGGTGATTTTTTTGTCTGTTATTGTTCGGTTCTGTGTTTGTTGAATACAAATTCTTTATTGAGAAGATAAAACGCTATCGTGTATGAGGTCATGGCGAAAATTTGTGCTATTTCCGCATGCACTCCTAGCCACCGGTAAATTATCATTAGTACCAATTGGTTTAGCGTAAATGAGATGGCAAAGGCAAGAATAAATTTCGGGAGTGTACTTTGGTCAGTTGTTGACTGACTAAAGACGAAAGTCTTATTAAGTAAAAATGCTGCAATCAATGCTACTCCATAGCCAATCGCGTTAGCGTATGCCGGGTTCATATTGAACAGAGTGATCAGTGTCAGGAATACGCCATAACCGATTGCTGTATTGGCGATGCCGGCAAAGATATATTTTAGCGGTTGCATTATTTGCGAAGCTTCCTATGCGGGCGATAAGTCTTTAGACAATTGATTGAACACCTGCAGACCTTTGGGTTTGTCGGCGTGCTCTTCTAAAGACTTCCAATAGGTAAGGGTGTTTTCCAGTTGCTCAATATTCCTAGGGCCTATGACTACCCCTGAGAGCGAAGGATTTACGTAAGATGCAGCCATTGCCAACTCATTGAGTGTCATGGGGCGAGGCGCGAATCCGTGGTCCGAGTTGAGGAAGTGTCCAAGCCTCTCTGTCAGCAATTGCGGGATATTTATCTGGCGCAATTCGATCGAGCTATTTGTTTTCGGTGCTTCGATTTTCAGCCCGCCCAAGTTGATCCCGTAGGCAAGGTACTTTGCCTTGGGAAACCATGTTTGATAGGTCTCACGAGCGGCACGTGTCATGAAATTTTCTTTGACTTGGATTATCCATTTCTCTGCCAGGGCTGGGTTGGCCTTGAAGTACAGTTCCGGATACTTTATGCCCGACAAACCAATGGAAAGCCCCGCTTTTTCCAGTTTTGACATGGCATCAACGGTTTGCGCAATGGCTGCCAGTTGGTACTCGCCATCTGCCCTGTTGTCCCAGTGGATCGAGATGCAAGACAGTGCGTCGCCAAACTGGTTCTTCAGCGTGTCGGCAGCTCGGTCAATGTGGTCGGGCGTGAGGTTTACATCGGGGGAGCCCATGTTGTCTCTGGAGCCGATTTTTACAGTCAGCGCTAGGCCGGTTTTTCCGTGTTGCTGTACCCAGTCAGCTATCCAGCTGACAGCAAGCCCAAAGTCTTCCTTGTGCTTGTTGATCGGGTAGTTGGTGGCGGTATCGACAATGCTGCCGCCACTTTGCAAAAAGTGCTCGAGTAGCTCATAGGCTTCGCGGCGCTCTATGCCCCAGCCCCAGAGAGCTGTGCCCAGCACCAGTTTTTTGTTATCGGGCGTGAACGTCGACATGTTCATACTCCAGGCTTGGTGTTGTTCAGGCGCTGGCGTAAAGAGAACATTGCCTTCAGGTACTCAATGATCAATTTGATAACTTTGACTTTTGAATTAGGGTCGTCGGTCCAGGTGACCGGCAAATCCAGTACACGGTATTTCAGGTGCTCACCAGTGATAAGGAGTTCGGTGGCGAAGAACCAGCCGTCACTTTGTGCTCCGGTTTTCATCAGCGGACCGAGAATGTTTCGCTGCAGAAATTTGAAACCACACATACCGTCACTGAATGACGTATTGAAAATAAGTTTCACAATATAATTGAAGCCAAAGCTTGTGACATTCCTCAGAGGTTTTCGACCAATTACTTTCGCACCTTTTGCGAGGCGAGAGCCAGTGACGATATCAGCACTGTTCGCCTTGAGTGCTTCCAGTGCCGGGCGCAAGTGGCGTAAGTCGGTTGCCAGATCCAGATCCATGTAGCCGACAATGTCTGCGGTGGATTGCGTCCAGGATGCTTTTAGGGCGCGGCCGACGCCACGTTCTTCAAGGCGTAGATATCGTACGCCGGGCAGCGTGTTTTGCAGCTCGCGGGCAATCTCCTGCGTTCTATCGGTTGATCCGTTGTCGGCCAGCACGATATGGATATCGCCAATATCCGTCAAATTATTGAGGATATAGTCGCGAGTTTTATTAACTTGATCCGCCAGCGTCGCTTCTTCGTTCAAGATGGGGATTGTAATTTCAATCGATGGATTCATTTTCGTTGCTCTGAAAGGGTTGTCTGCGTGCTGGCTAGATTTTCAGTTTCAAGCTTTTCCAGAACGTCATAGATGTTGTCGATTTTCCCGCCCAGGATTGAGTAGCATCCCGGAAGCGCATCATGTTTTTCGAACAGGATGGGCCTGCCATCGTCGCCTTCGTTCTTTGTAAGAATGGTTTTCACTTCAAAAAGTGATTCTACATATTGGGCATTCAGCGCGGATGGCAGATAGCGACTTATATCGCGAATCATGCGGTCAACACGGGTTGCGCGATCGTAATTGTCCAGTTTTCGGTAGGGGTCGCTACCCAACTCGTCAGTCCAGTGCATATGAGGTGTATACCGTACGTGCGATACGGTATGCAGGCCTCGGGCAGGAAATGGCATGATGGAAAAAAATGGACCGTCCATGACCGTGATGCCCACATCCTGAAGCACGGACGGTACCTGCATGAGCGCCATTTCTGTGACTTCCTGCTTCAAGCCTGTTTGTGTGCCTGGAAAGTCGCCACCAAACTGATTGAGACCGCTATAGGTACAATTAAATACATATCGGCAGGTGATGAGTTCCTGCGCTTTGCCCTCGGGAGCGAGGGTGACATTCAGAGCGTTGTCAGGGCTGTTGGATATTGCGACAGCCCGGGTCTGCAGGCGGATGTTCACACCGCTTTCGCTCAGTTCACGCAGTGCCCATTGAGCCAGTCTGGTTGTATCGAATGCATATTCTTCAACCAGAAAAACCTCTTCGATCAGGCGCGGTTCAAATAACGCCCGCAGTGCAGGTGTGGCCGGTTCGATCCTGGCACCGATCTCTCGATAAAAACGTTCAAACTGATTCGCGGTGACTTTGGAATTGCGCCGAGCGATGGCATACAGTTTAGTAAAGTCCTGTTTGACCGCGTCAGGCCAGTCCTGAACGAATTTTGGTAAGTTGATGCGACTGCGGTACGCCGTGGTGAAGCTTCGGGGGTAGTGATAACCGTTGTGTACTCGTGCCTGATTATTGTACGAGGCACGGGACAGCAGCGTGGATTCTCGCTCGATCAAAGTGACACGTTTCATGCCGCGTTGCTTGGCCAGGTAGACGGCGATTGCTGCACCGTAAAACCCCCCTCCGATGACAACCGCGTCTTGCATATTATCAATAGCCGCCATCAGGCAACTCGACCAGAAGCAGACGGGGAGGGGGGAGCCGTCTGAGAGGCTACCTCTTCAATATTCAGTTTTTCGTGCCGCGTTATGCGGGCGCTCGTGAACTCTTGGGCAATGTGATAGAGCGGTCCTTCGTTTGACAGGCTGGTCATGTGCAGGATGTACTCCCCAAGCACCATGAGAACCAGCGATATCAGGAAGAACATGCCGGACTGCTGCAAGGAAAGGCTAATCCAGCCCGGTGCAACATGCGGATTCAAGAATCCACTGGCAACGACATAAAACGAGTAGATCAGATTGGCAATGGCACCAAACAAAGAAAGCGAGGTGACTAACCGCATTGGCGCACGAGTCGTTGATACCAATAACAGCATACCCCGGTCCATACTTTCACGCAGGCGCTTGGTCTGAGTTACTCGGGGCTTGGAACTGTAAATAAGATTGGCGCGAGCGAATCCGCCAGTGGCGGGAAGATGGCGGTAGGTGACAGATGGCTGCGGGTGTTGCAGGATGAAGTTGATAACTCGTTTGCTGAGCAAGCGATACTGAGGGGCTTCAGTGGCCAGATGAATGCCATTAAATGACTTGTAGGCCTTATTGAATATTTTGTAGGCTGTCTCGTAAGCAAGGCTTTGTGGCGGCTTTTGCTTGTTATTGGCGAAAACCACGTCCGCGCCGCTGACGGCCTTATCGAGCATCTCAGGCAGAAAGGCGATGTCATCGGCCAAAGGATCGATCACGACTACGAAGTCCCCCAAAGCGTTTTCCAAGCCTGCCCAGGATGCGGTGTCGGTATCGACTTCCTTGGTCAGTGCGTAAACCTGCAAGTTGGGGAGTCCGTTTTCGGCGGTCAGACTTTTTAATATCGATATGCTTTCGTCGTCCGACGCATTGTCGACAACAATTAGTTCGTAATCACTGACGAGCGAGGACATTCGTTCGACCGCGTCTGCCAGGATACTTCCTATATGGTTTGATTGGTTGCGCACAACAAACACAACCGAGAGAAATACCGGAAAAAATACCATTTAGAGTTCCTCCAGACGCCTGCCATTTGGCCGTCGCCCATATTTTCGAAAAAAAGCGCGTAATCTTAATCTGCAGGGTTGAGGACGTCACCCTTTTCGTTCATGGCCATTTGCATGCGATCGCGCCCAAACCCCGCTTTCCAAGCCTCCTGAAGCCCGCCTTTGTTACGTACGACAACGCGACACATCGTGTACCCTTTATCACTTTGGCAATCATTCATAGCTACAGGCGGCGCGTTCCGGTTCGGTTGTGCGAAACGGTCTTGGGGGGGGCGATCAGTAGGATATTCCGCTTCTGAGCAACCTTCTGTGCCCGTGGTGGTTGCGTCGCGCTTAGCTCACCAACATTTCGGAGTGATGTAATCAATGATTTTCTGGTGGTTCATACCGGCTGTCTGCGGCCTTTCTTTTGGTTTGACTGCAGTACTGCGTCGATATGCACTGGCTCGTAGCATGCTCGACGTGCCGAATGATCGCAGCTCGCATACTGTACCGACTCCAAGGGGGGGGGGTGTTTCAATCGTAGTGACCTTTCTCGTTTGCCTCGCGGCAATGTGGGTAGGGGAGCTGATTGATTCCCGGTTTTTTATCGGAGCCGCGGGTGCGGGGTTGCTCGTGGCAGTTGTCGGGTTCATGGATGACCACGGCCACATTGCCGCGCGCTGGCGCTTGCTTGGCCATTTTGCCGGCGCCGCGTGGGTGCTCGCCTGGACGGGCGGACTCGCTCCGATAGAAGTGGCCGGAATTGTCTTGGATTTGCGCTGGGCCGGAGATCTTTTTGCGCTGTTCTATCTAGTATGGCTGCTGAACCTTTACAACTTCATGGATGGAATTGATGGCATCGCCAGTGTCGAGGCTATCTGCGTGTGCTTCGGGGCTTGTCTGCTTTACTGGGTGAGTGGGCATCCGAACCTGATATGGGGGCCTCTGTTCCTGGCAATGGCGGTTCTGGGGTTTCTGTTCTGGAATTTTCCGCCAGCGAAAATATTCATGGGGGACGCGGCGAGCGGTTTTCTGGGAATTATCTTGGGGGTGCTGTCGCTTCAAGCTGCAGCGGTCGAACCGCGCTTTCTGTGGGGGTGGTTGATCTTGCTCGGTGTTTTTATTGTCGATGCGACATTCACCTTGCTACGACGTCTATTGCGTGGCGACAAGGTTTATGAAGCCCATAGAAGTCACGCTTATCAATACGCTTCGCGTCAATATGGGCGACATTTGCCAGTAACAACAGCCGTCGCCGTTATCAATGTGTTCTGGTTGCTGCCCATCGCACTCGGCGTGACTATTTTTGGTCTGGATGGGGGGCTTGGGGTAGTGGTAGCTTACATTCCCCTAGTCTTGATAGCCGTGAAATATCATGCGGGGGACGTGGATCTGGACCGTTGAGCACAGATTTGTATGGAAACTCAGAATGATTTCCGGATTATTCCGTACAATAAACGCAAATTTTGTGAGGGGACGGGCCTGGTCGGGTGAGGTTTATGGATAAAATACGCGCCTTTTTGCTAGGTTTGCCACGTAGGCAAAAACGACTGATTCAAGTAACCACAGATATTTTTCTGGTCTGGGTTTCGCTCTGGCTTGCGTTCATCGTCCGCCTAGGCATCGACGATATGTACAACCCTCTGAGGGCCCATTTCTGGCTATTCCTCAGCGCGCCGGTTGTAGCCATCCCGCTTTTTATACGTTTTGGCATGTACCGCGCGGTCATGCGGTACTTCGGCAATGATGCGCTGATCGCAATCGTCAAGGCGGTCAGCCTGTCATCGCTGATCCTGGCGGTTGTGGTTTATTGGTACAGCAACCACCAAACCGTCGTCCCACGCTCCATCATTTTCAACTACTGGTGGTTGAGCATGGTGATCATCGGCGGCCTGCGCCTGTGCATGCGTCAATACTTCATGGGCGACTGGTTCACCGCCGCGCAGCACGTACCGTTCACCAGCCGCGACGACGGTCTCACCAAAGTCGCCATCTACGGCGCAGGCGTGGCAGGCAATCAGTTGGTGGCTGCATTGCGCATGGGCCGAGTGATGCGCCCAGTGGCATTCATCGACGACGACCCCAGCATCGCCGATCGCTCTATTTCCGGCCTTCAGGTCTACAAACCCAAACACATCCAGCAGATGATCGACGTCACCGGCGCACAGGAAATTCTCCTGGCCCTACCGTCATCCACCCGCGCACGACGCAGGGAAATTCTCAATCTGCTGGAAGCCTACCCCCTCCATGTGCGAAGCGTCCCGAACTTCACCGATCTGGCCAGCGGTCGGGTCAAGGTTGAAGACATTCAGGAAGTGGATATCGCTGATTTGCTGGGCCGTGATGCCGTGCCAGCCCAGGCCGATTTGCTGGAGCGCTGTATCAAAGGCAAGACAGTGATGGTCACGGGGGCCGGCGGCTCGATTGGTTCGGAGCTGTGCCGGCAGATTTTTTCGCTGGGCCCGACCACGCTTCTGCTGTTTGAGCACAGTGAGTTCAATCTCTACAGCATCCTGTCGGAATTGGAGCAACGCGCCAGTCGTGAGTCGGTCCCGGTCAAATTGCTGCCTATCCTCGGTTCCATTCGTCACCCGCACAAACTGCTTGATGTGATGAAGACCTGGGGGGTGGACACCGTCTACCATGCCGCTGCTTACAAGCATGTGCCAATGGTCGAGCACAACATCGCCGAGGGCGTGCTGAATAACGTTATCGGAACCCTGAACACGGCTCAGGCTGCGTTGCAGTCGGGGGTCGCCAACTTCGTGCTGATCTCCACCGACAAGGCCGTACGTCCGACCAACATCATGGGCAGTACCAAGCGCCTGGCGGAGCTGACGCTTCAAGCCCTGAGCCGTGAAATTGCCCCTGTGCTGTTCGGCGATAAAGCCAATGTATCGCGCGTTAACAAAACCCGTTTCACCATGGTGCGTTTCGGTAATGTATTGGGCTCTTCCGGTTCGGTGATCCCGCTGTTCCACAGCCAGATCAAATCCGGCGGCCCGCTGACCGTCACGCATCCGAAAATCACGCGCTACTTCATGACTATCCCCGAAGCTGCGCAATTGGTGATTCAAGCCGGTTCCATGGGGCAGGGCGGTGATGTGTTCGTGCTGGACATGGGCGAACCGGTGAAGATTGTCGAGCTGGCGGAGAAGATGATTCACCTGTCCGGCTTGAGCATCCGTTCCGAGCGAAATCCCCAGGGCGATATTTCGATCGAGTTTACGGGCCTGCGTCCGGGAGAGAAGCTCTACGAAGAGTTGCTGATCGGCGATAACGTTGCCGCGACGCCACATCCGATGATCATGACCGCCAACGAAGACCATTTGCCCTGGGACGTGCTCAAGGGGCGCTTGACCGAGTTGCTGCTTGCCGTCGAACAGGATGATTACTCCCGCGTCCGTCAACTCCTGCGCGAAACGGTCAGCGGCTACACCCCCGACGGCGAGATCGTCGACTGGATTCACCAGCAACGCCGACTCGAACCCTGATTGTTTCACATCCTGTAACGGACACACTTTTGACAGCTCCATCACATCGCCTAAGTTTGGAAGGCAGCTTAGGAAAAGCTGCTTCTTCCAATCGATGTCATGGAGCTTCATTTATGCGTACTGGCTATTTCTACTCTCTGGTTTTTGCCCTGCTCACCAGCGCCTCTATTGCGGCCATCGCTGCGCCGACTGCTGCGCCAGAGGCTGCCAAGGCACCCTTGATGCTGGACGCTGCCGCCAAGCCTCAAACCAATAAGGTCGATCTGAATGGGGCCGATGCGCCAACCCTGCAACGGGAGTTGTCCGGGATCGGTGAGGCGAAGGCCAAGGCGATTGTTGCTTATCGTGAGAGTAATGGGCCATTTTCGTCGGTAGACGAACTGCTGGAAGTGAAGGGTATAGGCAAAGCCATTCTGGACAAGAATCGCGAGAAGCTGGAAGTGAACTAAGCTTATAAATCCACACTAGGAGGCCGGTCATTGACCGGCCTTTTTTGCTTATTGCTGCAGAGGGCTATCTGGCACCTTTTATCGGGATGCAAAAAATTACGGCTATCATATGGCGATAAAATTATGCCTATAATAAATCCGTCGTTCGCTGAAGCGTTCGCCTTCCCTTAAGCATCCACCCAGGAGCACTGTCATGAATTCTGTCCAGGCCCAAGGTACGGCCCTTGTCACCGGCGCTTCTTCCGGCATCGGTGCGGTTTACGCGCAACGGTTGGCGGCGCGTGGTTTTGATTTATTGCTGGTTGCCCGTGATCAGGAACGGCTGGAGGCTGCCGCGAGCAAATTGCGCGCAGAGCATGGTGTTCAGGTGGAGGTGCTCAAGGCGGATCTGACGCAAAAGGATGATGTATTGAAGATTGAGCAGCGTCTGCGCAGCGATTCAAGCATCAGCCTATTGGTGAACAACGCCGGTATCGCGGCGGATGGTTTGTTGGCCAACGCCGACATGGATCAGATGGAACGCTTGATTCAGTTGAACGTCACCACGGTGACGCGGTTGGCTTCGGCGGCGGCAGCCGGTTTTACCAAGGCCGGTCGTGGGACGATCATCAATATTGCGTCGGTGGTGGCGTTGTTTCCTGAGCGGTTCAACGCGACGTACAGCGCGAGCAAGGCTTATGTATTGAGCCTGACTCAGTCGTTGAATACTGAGCTGCAAGGCACCGGGGTTCAGGTGCAAGCGGTATTGCCGGGAGTGACACGCACCGAGATTTTGGAGCGTTCCGGTATTGATGCGTCCCAGATTCCGGAGGACATGATCATGGAAGCGGGAGAGATGGTCGACGCGGCGTTGTCGGGTCTGGATCAGGGGGAGCTCATCACCATTCCTTCCTTGCCGAATCTCTCGGAGTGGGAATCCTTTGTGGCGGCGCGTCATGCGATGGCGCCGAATCTGTCCAGAAGCACGGCCGCCGCGCGTTACAAGTGAGGCGCCATGAATCGACTGAGGTATTTGCGCTATGAGTAATCGTCGGGTGGTAGTCACGGGCATGGGCCTGGTGTGTCCGTTGGGGAGCGGCGTCGAAGCGGTTTGGGCGCGTTTGTTAGCCGGACGTTCCGGGATACGGGTATTGCCAGATGAGGTGGTTGCCGATTTGCCGGCCAAGGTCGGTGGCGTGGTGCCGACTCTGGCGGAAGATGCCGAGGCGGGTTTTGACCCGGATCGGGCGACGCCGCCCAAAGAGCAGAAGAAGATGGACCGCTTCATTGTGTTCGCCATGGAGGCGGCGCGTCAGGCAGTGGAGCAGGCCGGTTGGCAAGCGCTCGACGCCAATGCCCAGGAGCGCACGGCCACTATTATCGGCTCGGGCGTGGGTGGTTTCGGCGCGATTGCCGATGCGGTGCGTACCACCGACAGTCGTGGTCCGCGACGGTTATCGCCGTTCACCATTCCTTCGTTTCTGGTCAACCTCGCCGCGGGCCATGTGTCGATCCAGCACGGTTTCAAGGGCCCTTTGGGGGCTCCGGTAACAGCGTGCGCGGCCGGGGTTCAGGCGATTGGTGACGCGGCTCGGCTGATTCGCTGCGGTGAGGCGGATATTGCGGTGTGTGGCGGCGCGGAAGCGGCGATCGATCGGGTCAGTCTCGCCGGGTTCGCCGCGGCGCGGGCCTTGTCCAGCGGTTACAACGATACCCCGGAGCGCGCCTCGCGGCCGTTCGACAGTGGGCGCGATGGCTTCGTGATGGGCGAGGGTTCGGGCCTGCTGGTGATCGAATCCCTGGAACATGCCCTAGCACGCGGCGCGCAACCATTAGCCGAGCTGGTCGGTTACGGCACCAGCGCCGATGCTTATCACCTGACTGCGGGGCCGGAGGATGGCAGCGGTGCGCGTCGGGCGATGTCGCTGGCGTTGGCTCAGGCGGGCATTTCGCCGGCACAGGTGCAGCATCTCAACGCGCACGCCACCTCGACACCGGTTGGCGATTTGGGAGAGCTGGCGGCCATCAAGTCGCTGTTCGGCTCGGACAACAAGATCGCGGTGACGTCGACCAAGTCCGCCACCGGGCATCTGCTCGGCGCCGCAGGCGGGGTCGAGGCGATCTTTACCCTGTTGGCACTACGCGATCAGGTGGTGCCGGCCACGCTCAACTTCGATAACCCGGATCCGGCTACCGAAGGCGTGGACATTGTTCACGGTCAGGCGCGACCAATGAACATCGACTACGCGATGTCCAACGGTTTCGGATTTGGCGGCGTGAACGCCAGCGTATTGTTCAAATACTGGGAGGACTAGTTCACAACAGGCAAGTGATGGCACGAATAGTGATTACTCATTCGCAGGCGATTGTTGAACAATCACGAGGCGTTGAGTATGAGCAGCGGACTGTCCCTGGCCGACCACATCACATTGGAATTGCGCGCTGACATCATCGGCGGTCGTTTGCTGCCCGGCATGGCGCTGGTGGAAAACGATCTGGTGTCGGCTTACAACGCCTCGCGCAACACCATTCGCGAGGCGTTGCACCGTCTGGGGCAGGAAGGGCTGACCCGCTATGTCCGCAACAAGGGCGTGATGGTGCGCAGGCTGGGGGCCGATGATGTGCGCGATCTGTTCAAGGTTCGGCGCACCCTGGAACTGCAAGCCATCAGCGCCAGCCAGCCGTTGCGTGAGTATCAGTCCGACCGGATGCTCGAAGCCCTGGAGGCCACCGAACTGGCCCGGGAGCGTGAGGACTGGCGCGCCGTCGGCACCCACAGCCTGGCCTTTCATCAACACATCGTCGGATTGCTGCGCAGTCCGTTGTTCGATGAGTTCTTCACCAACGTCGTCGCGCAACTGCGCCTGGTGTTTTGCACCGCTCCCGATGAATCACGTTTTCAGGCGCCCTGGCTGGCGCGTGACCGGCAGATACATGAGTTGCTGGCCGACGGCGACAAGCGCGCGGCTGCGGACGCCATGAGCCTTTATCTCGACGATTCCGAACACCTCCTGTTGCAGATGCTTGCCCCTTCTTCCCATCACTGATCGAGGATTTTGTGCCATGTACAAAGACTATCCGGCGGCCTATCAAGTCAGCAAAGGCTCGGCCTTGCAGGTGGACACAGCCTTCTACGAACGGATCCGCGACCAGAAAGAGCGGCGCACGCTGATCGAGCAGTTCGAAGTGCCGATCCGCACCGGTCGCGCGTGGAATGTGCCGGCCGGGCACGTGTTCAGGGTCACGACCCCGGTCGGCCCGCAAGTCGGGGATTTCAACGTCTGGAATGCCCACGATCCACGCGAGCGTTTGTGGGCGGCGCGGACCCGGCAGTTGCAGGGCGCGCATGTCAGCACCCATGACCGGCTCTGGTCGAACCTGCCATTTTTACGGCCGCTGGTGACCATTACCGACGATAGCCTGGCCGGTTATGGTATCGACGAACACGGTGGGCGTTTGCACGATTTGCTGGGAACGCGCTGCGATCCTTACGTGAACAAAATGCTCACCGGTGAAGACTTCCATCATCACTGCCATTCCAACCTGACTCGCGCAGTGATACCCCATGGCCTGACCGAGTTCGATGTGCATGACGTGTTGAACATTTTCCAGTGCACCGGCCTGAACCACGACGACATGTATTTCATGAAAGCCTGCCCGGCGCAAAAGGGCGACTATCTGGAGTTCTTTGCCGAGATTGATCTTTTGTGTGCGCTATCGACCTGCCCGGGTGGCGATCTGTCGCTGGCTATGTGGGGGCCCGATGCGCAGGATCCGTTGAGCGTGTGCCGCCCGCTGGGAGTGGAGATTTACCGGTTGGAGGATTCGTTGCTTGAGGGCTGGAGCCCGCCGGAGCGTGCGGCTTACAAGGGGTTGCATGGCTTGCACATTGCCAAGGCGGCTTGGGAAAAGTGAAGGGGCTTTTGTGGCGAGGGGGCAATCCCCTCACCACAGTTCGGTCAGCGGTCCTGCGCATCCTTGGCGTCCGCTTCAGCATTGCGTTCGGCGACGCGTTTACGTTGCTCATCGGTAAGTTCGACCTTGTTGGCAGTGTCACGCAGCAACAGCAAACCGCCAACGATTGAGCCGATGGCAACGATCAGAATCAACCAGGCATACCAGGGCATAGACGTTCTCCTTGAGGGCAGGCCGGTGGGCGAGGGTTTCGCCAACCGATCGTGCATACCACTTTTGAGCGATCAATTTTCGCAGTGGTTCCATTCTATGCCTGATATGCCCTGGACGCCGTACATCCTTGGAGCAGCGACTGTTTAGAGCCCGGTCAACATCGCATCCGCCGGCGCATCGGCACGCAATTGCGCCGTCAGCATGAAGTACACGAAGCCCACCGCCATGAAGCCGAGGAAGATCAACCCGATCAAGGTGTTGAACCAGGCCATCGCCACCAGGCAAACCGCCGCCAACACCAGCGCAATGAATGGCACCAACGGGTAGCAAGGTGCGCGGAAAGTGCGTTCCAGGTTCGGTTCGGTTTTGCGCAATTTGAACAGGCTGAGCATGCTCATGATGTACATCACGATCGCACCGAATACCGCCATGGTGATCATTGCTGCCGTCAGCGTCATGCCGCCGAGGTTGATCAAGCCGTCACTGTAGATCGCCGCGATGCCGATCACGCCACCGGCGATGATTGCCCGGTGCGGGGTCTGGAAACGCGACAGTTTGGCCAGCGATGCCGGCAAGTAACCGGCCCGGGCGAGGGCGAAGAACTGTCGCGAGTAGCCGAGGATGATCCCGTGGAAACTCGCCACCAGGCCGAACAGGCCGATCCACACCAGCATGTGCAACCAGCCGGAGCTTTCGCCGACCACGGCTTTCATCGCTTGTGGCAGCGGATCGTTGATGTTCGACAGGGTGCGCCAGTCGCCGACACCGCCGGCAAAGAACATCACGCCCATCGCCAGCAGCACCAGGGTCAGGATGCCGCTGATGTAGGCCTTGGGAATCGTGCGTTTCGGGTCCTTGGCTTCTTCGGCGGCCATGGCCGCACCTTCGATGGCCAGGAAGAACCAGATGGCGAACGGGATCGCCGCGAACATCCCGGCAATCGCCGGCGCACCGAACACATCAGAACCGGCCCAGCCGTTAAGCGCGAAGTTACTGAAGCTGAACGCCGGGGCGACCACGCCCATGAACACCAGCAGTTCGGCGACTGCCAATACGCAGACCACCAGTTCGAACGTCGCGGCCAGTTTCACCCCGAGGATGTTCAGGCCCATGAACACGATGTACGCCCCGACTGCCGCGTGTTTCGGGTCGAGGGCGGGAAACTGCACATTCAGATAGGCGCCGATCGCCAGGGCAATCGCCGGTGGGGCGAAGACGAATTCGATCAGCGTCGCCAACCCGGCAATCAATCCGCCTTTTTCTCCAAAAGCACGGCGGCTGTAGGCAAAGGGACCGCCGGCATGAGGAATCGCGGTGGTCAGCTCGGTGAAACTGAAGATGAAGCAGGTGTACATCGTGGCGACCATGAATGAGGTCACCAGAAAGCCCAGCGTACCGGCCACGCCCCAGCCGTAACTCCAGCCGAAGTACTCACCGGAAATCACCAGCCCGACCGCGATACCCCACAGGTGCAGCGTGCCCAGCGTGGGTTTGAGTTGTGTGTTCATGTGTTGCCCCCTGAACGGTTTGGAAAGCTCGGGGGAGGGCGTGTGCAGTGGGCGTGCCAGTGTTGTGATGGCGGTCGTAAAGCGCAAAATGACGTCGTATCGGGGATGTTTGCCACCGTAAGCCCCGTATTTTGTGCGCCAGTTGAGGGCGTTGGCGCTTGTTCTGCCGCCATCGCGGGCAAGCCCGCTCCCACAATGGAATGCGTATGCCCGGAAATCGCAAAAACCTGTGGGAGCGGGCTTGCCCGCGATGAGGCCCGGCTGGGCACCGCTGTAACAAAGCCATAAACCCACTCTTTACGCATTCTTTATGCCCCGCCACACCCCTCGATCTCGCGCCTTTACAGCCTCCCTGCCGACAATTACTCCACACGCGGCAATACGCCGTAACACGGAGAACTTCCATGAGCGTTCTGGACGGAGTGTCACTGCTATTGGCAGTGGGGCTGTTCATTTATCTGTTGGTTGCGCTGTTGCGCGCGGACCGGAACTAGGAGCGGCTATGCACAGTTATGACTATTGGCTGATCCTCGCCTTCTTCGCCGTGGTGCTGATTCCGGCACCGTTTCTGGGGCGCTTCTACTACAAGGTGATGGAAGGGCAGCGTACCTGGCTTTCGCCGATTCTCGGCCCGGTGGAGCGTGGCTGCTATCGGGTGGCCGGCGTCGATCCGCAGTCCGAACAGAGCTGGCAGAAATATACCCTGGCCTTGCTCGCCTTCAACCTCGCGGGCTTTTTGCTGTTGTTCGCGATCCTGATGTTCCAGGATCACTTGCCACTGAACCCGCAAAACCTGCCGGGCCAGGAGTGGACGCTGGCGTTCAATACCGCTGTCAGCTTCATGACCAATACCAACTGGCAGTCCTACAGTGGCGAAGCATCCCTGAGCTACTTGAGCCAGATGGTTGGCCTCACCGTGCAGAACTTCGTCAGCGCCGCCACCGGTCTGGCGGTTCTGGTTGCACTGTGTCGCGGCATTGGTCGCAAGTCGACCAAAACCCTCGGTAACTTCTGGGTCGACATGACTCGCGCTACCCTCTACGGCCTGCTGCCTCTGTGCTTGCTGCTGGCGCTGTATCTGGTGTGGCAGGGTGTGCCGCAAACCTTCGCGCAATATGTGAATGCCGTGACGATGCAGGGCGTCGATCAGGTGATCCCGCTCGGCCCGGCCGCCAGCCAGATTGCGATCAAACAACTGGGCACTAACGGCGGTGGCTTCTTCGGCGTCAACTCGGCGCATCCGTTCGAGAACCCGACGGCGTGGAGCAACCTGTTCGAAGTCGCCTCGATCATTCTGATTCCGGTGGCGCTGGTGTTCACCTTCGGCCATTACGTCAAAGACCTGCGTCAGAGCCGCGCGATCATCGCCTGCATGCTGGCGCTGTTTTTGATCGGTGGCGCCACGTCGCTGTGGGCTGAATACCAACCCAATCCGACCCTGGCCAACGTCGCCGTCGAACAGACCGCGCCGCTGGAAGGCAAGGAAGCACGCTTCGGCACCACCGCCACTGTGCTGTGGTCGGTGACCACTACCGCAGCGTCCAACGGTTCGGTCAACGGCATGCACGACAGCCTCAACCCGCTGAGCGGCATGGTCGCGATGGTCAACATGATGGTCGGCGAGGTGATCTTCGGCGGTGTCGGTGCCGGGCTCTACGGCATGTTGCTCAACGTGTTGATCGCGGTGTTCCTCGCCGGGCTGATGATCGGCCGCACGCCGGAGTACCTCGGCAAGAAACTGCAAGCCCGGGAAGTTCAGCTGCTGGTGGTGACCTTGCTGGTGATGCCGGTGGGCGTGCTGGTGCTCGGCGCGATTGCCGCCAGCCTGCCAGGCCCGGTGGCAGCGGTGAGCAACCCCGGTGCTCATGGTTTCAGTCAGTTGCTTTATGCCTACACCTCGGCCAGTGCCAACAACGGTTCTGCCTTCGGCGGCTTCGGTGCCAACACTGCGTTCCACAACCTGATGCTGGGCTTGGGCATGTTGATCGGGCGCTTCGGTTACATCCTGCCGGTGCTGGCCCTGGCCGGCAGCCTCGCGATGAAGAAAACCGCGCCGATCGGCCAGAACAGCTTCCCGACCCATGGCCCGCTGTTCGTAACCCTGTTGACCGTGACCATCTTGCTGGTGGGTGGTTTGACCTTTCTGCCAACCCTGGCGCTGGGTCCGATTGCTGAACACTTGAGCATGGCCTTCTAAGGAGTCGATGATGAATATGCCCGCTACTAAAGCCGCCGTCGTCAAGGCGCCGGAACAACCGAAAACCGCCATCGCCGCGCTCTGGCGCCCGGCGCTGGTGCAAGCGTTCGTCAAGCTCGACCCTCGGCAATTGCAGCGTGCGCCAGTGATGCTGGTGGTGGAACTGACCGCCATCCTCACCACCGTGCTGTGCTTCATTCCCGACAGCGCCGTGCCGACCTTCGTTGCCGCGCAAATCGCGTTGTGGCTGTGGTTCACCGTGCTGTTCGCCAACTTCGCCGAAGCGTTGGCCGAAGGTCGCGGCAAGGCCCGCGCCGATAGTCTCAAGGCCGGCAGCGTTGGCTTGAGCGCCCGGCGCAAAAGCGCCAATGGCAGCTTTCAGGTAGTGCCCGCCAGTAGCCTGCGCAAGGGCGACGTGGTGCGCGTCGAAGCGGGGGAGATGATTCCCGGCGACGGCGAGGTGATCGAAGGCATCGCGGCGGTCAACGAAGCGGCGATTACCGGTGAATCGGCACCCGTGATTCGCGAGTCCGGCGGCGACCGTTCGGCCGTCACCGGCAACACTCGTCTGGTGTCGGACTGGTTGTTGGTGCGCATCACCGCCAACCCCGGCGAGTCGACCCTGGATCGCATGATCGCGCTGGTCGAAGGCGCCAAACGCCAGAAAACCCCGAACGAAGTGGCGCTGGATATCCTGCTGATCGGCCTGACCCTGATCTTTCTGTTGGTGGTGGTGACCCTGCAACCGTTTGCCCATTTCGCCAACGGTAACCTGCCGCTGGTGTTCCTGGTGGCGCTGTTGGTCACGCTGATTCCGACCACCATTGGTGGCTTGCTGTCGGCCATTGGTATCGCCGGGATGGACCGTCTGGTGCGCCTGAACGTGATCGCCAAATCCGGTCGTGCCGTGGAAGCGGCGGGGGACGTGCACGTCCTGCTGCTGGACAAGACCGGCACCATCACCTTCGGCAACCGTCGCTGCAGCGCGGTTTATGCCGCACCAGGCGTCAGCGCCAAGGAACTGGCCGAAGGCGCGTTGTTCGCCTCTCTGGCCGATGACACCGCTGAAGGAAAATCCATCGTCGAGTACCTGCGCGGTCTGCACCCGCAACCCGAGCCGTCGTCCAAAGTGTTGACCGCCGTGCCATTCAGCGCTGAAACCCGCTTGTCCGGCGTCGACTATCAGGGCCGGGTCTATCGTAAGGGCGCGGTGGATTCGCTGTTGAATTTCGTCGGCCTGAAACGTGCGGACCTCGCACCGGCCCTGTCCCGGGAAGTCGACAAGATCGCCCAGAGCGGGGGCACGCCTCTGCTGGTGTGCGCCGACGGCAAATTGCTCGGTGTGATTCATCTGAAGGACGTGGTCAAACCCGGCATCCGCGAACGTTTTGCCGAACTGCGCAAGCTGGGGATTCGCACGGTCATGGTTACCGGCGACAACCCACTGACCGCCGCCGCGATTGCTGCCGAAGCGGGCGTGGATGACGTACTGGCCGAAGCCACGCCGGAGAAAAAACTGGCGCGCATTCGCCATGAGCAGAACGACGGGCGCCTGGTCGCCATGTGCGGCGACGGTGCCAACGACGCTCCGGCCCTGGCCCAGGCGGACGTGGGCATGGCGATGAACGACGGTACGCAAGCGGCGCGGGAGGCGGCGAACATGGTCGACCTCGACAGCGACCCGACCAAGCTGTTGGACGTGGTGCAGATCGGCAAGGAATTGTTGGTGACCCGTGGTGCGCTGACTACCTTTTCCATCGCCAACGACGTGGCCAAGTACTTCGCGATCCTGCCGGCGTTGTTCGCCTCGATCTACCCGCAATTGGGTGTGCTCAACGTCATGCACTTGAACAGTCCGCAGAGCGCGATTCTCTCGGCGATCGTGTTCAACGCCCTGATCATTGTGGTGCTGATTCCACTGGCGCTGCGCGGTGTGCGGGTGCAAGCGGCGAGTGCGGCGGCATTGTTGCGACGCAATCTGTTGATCTATGGACTGGGCGGGATTCTGGTGCCGTTCGTGGGCATCAAGGCTATCGACATGCTGTTGACGGCGTTGCATCTGGTTTAGCGGTTGTTGTTTGAGGCAGGGGCTTTTTGTGGCGAGGGAGCTTGCTCCCGCTGGGCTGCGAAGCGGCCCCACCTCAGGCCCAATGTTTATTCAGGGCACCGCGTTCACCGGGTTTACGACTGCTGCGCAGCCGAGCGGGAGCAAGCTCCCTCGCCACAGGTGATGTGTGTGCCTTCTAAGTGATGAGTATTCTTCGAATCGAGGATTTTGAAATGTCCACACTGATACGTCCGGCCCTGAGCCTGCTGGTGCTGATGACCCTGATCACCGGCGTCGCTTACCCCTTGGTGGTGACTGGCGTCGCCCAGGTCGCCTTCCCGGACCAGGCCAATGGCAGCCTGGTGCGCGACGCCGACGGCAAGGTCCGTGGCTCGTCGCTGATTGCCCAGGATTTCGTCGGCGACGCCTGGTTCCACCCACGGCCATCGGCCGGTGCCTTTGCCACCGTGTCGAGCAGCGCCAGCAACCTTTCGCCGAGTAATCCGGCGCTGGCCACTCGGGTGATCGAGGAGGCCAATAAGCTGCAGGTGGCCGGGCAGGGACCGGTGCCGTTGGCCATGCTGACCACCTCCGGCAGCGGCCTCGATCCGCACTTGCCACCGGCCGCGATTGCCTATCAACTGGCGCGTGTCGCAGCGGCGCGCAATCTGCCGGTGTCTACGCTTGAGCAATTGCTGAATGCGCACATCGAACAGCCGTTGGTGGGGCCGCCGGTGGTGAATGTGCTTGAGTTGAACCTGGCGCTGGAAAAGCTGTAAATCGGTGGCGCCGCCAATCGCGGGCAAGCCCGCTCCCACAGGAGGCGATGGTGGATACAAAATGTGTGACCGCCATCGGTCCCTGTGGGAGCGGGCTTGCCCGCGAAGAGGCCCTGACAGTCACTGCATCAACATCAGCATAAGAGAGAACTTCCAGCATGAGTGATTCCGGCCGCGCCGATGCGCTGTTAGCAGACCTGCCCCGCGATGGCCGTGGCCGGCTCAAGGTGTTCCTGGGGGCGGCGCCGGGCGTGGGCAAGACCTACGCCATGCTGCAAGCTGCCCACACTCAACTGCGCCAGGGCGTGAAAGTCATGGCCGGGGTGGTCGAAACCCATGGCCGCGCCGAAACAGAAGCGCTGCTCGCCGGTTTACCGCAGCAACCGTTGGTGCGCTCGGAATACCGTGGCGTCATGCTCGAAGAAATGGACCTCGACGGCTTGCTCGCCGCCAAACCGAAACTGGTGCTGGTCGACGAACTGGCCCACACCAATGCCCCCGGCAGCCGCCACACCAAACGCTGGCAAGACATCCAGGAATTGCTGGCCGCCGGCATCGACGTGTTCACCACGGTCAACGTCCAGCATCTGGAAAGTCTCAACGATCAAGTGCGCGGCATCACTGGCGTACAGGTGCGTGAAACCCTGCCGGACTGGGTGTTGCAAGAAGCCTATGAACTGCTGCTGATCGACCTGCCGCCGCGAGAGTTACTGGAGCGCCTGCGCGACGGCAAAGTCTACGTACCGGAGCAGGCGCGGGCGGCCATCGATGCGTTCTTCACCCAGACCAACCTCACTGCCCTGCGCGAACTGGCGATGCAAACCGCCGCCGCTCAGGTCGATAACGATCTGGCACAGGGTTATCGCCAGTTGGGCCAGGCCGCGCCGGCGGTGCGCGGTCGATTGCTGGTGGGTGTCGATGGCGATGCGCAGGCCGAGCGTCTGGTGCGTCACGCCAGTCGCGTCGCCCAGCGGCGGCATCTGCCGTGGAGCCTGGTGCATGTGGACAACGGCCGGGTGCGTGACGAGCAGTCGCGCCTGCGCCTGCAAAGCGCCCAGCAACTGGCCGAACGCCTCGGTGGCGAAGTGGTGTTGCTGCGCGCCGGTGAGGTGGCGAAAACCCTGATCCAGCACGCCGCTGAACGTCGTGCCAGCCTGGTGCTGGTGGGCCAGTCACGCCAGCGTTTGCGTCGACGCTTGTTCGGCGGCGGCCTGGCGTCGCGCTTGCTGCGCGATGCGCGCGGGCTGGAAATCAACGTACTCGACAGCGATCACGAACAGCATCAGCCGCGCCAACGTTCGGCGCAGACGCTGGTGTGGTTCGACTACGCGTTGGCGCTGGTGGCGACGGTGCTCGCCACTGCCCTGGCGTGGGCGGTGTCGAGCGTCTTGCCGTTGCCCAACATTTCGTTGGTGTTCCTGGCGGCGGTGTTGCTGGTAGCGGTGCGCAGCAGTCTCGGCCCGGCACTGGCCTGCGCGGCATTGTCGTTTCTGACTTATGACTTTCTGTTCATTCCGCCGACGTTCTCTTTCAGCATCCAGCGCGAAGAAGACGTGCTGACCTTGCTGTTTTTCCTGCTGATGGCGGCCCTGACCGGCAATCTTGCCGCGCGGCAACGGCGGCAACTGGAAGCCTTGCGCGACACTCAGGAAGAGACCAGCGAACTGCTCGACCTGTCACGCAAACTCACCGCCGCCACCGACCGTCAAGCCGTGATCAGCGCTGCAGCCCAGCATCTCAACGGCTGGAGCGACCTGAAGCTGTGTCTGCTCAATCGCGATGGCCAGAGTGGCTGGAAAGTTGAAACCGGTGGGCCGCTGGAGTTTTCCGAAGCCGAGCGCGCCGCCGCCGATTGGGCCTGGCAACACGATCAACCGGCAGGCGCGGGCACCGGCACCTTGCCGTTCGGGCGCTGGTGGTGGTGGCCGTTGTCGGTGGAAGACGGGCCGCTGGCGTTGCTCGGTGTATGCGCCAAAGAGGGCCAGACCCTGAGTGGCCAGCGTCGACGTTTGTTGACTGCATTGAGCCAACCGCTGGCCCAGGCGTTGGCCCGGGCGCAACTGGCTGACGACCTTGAAGCGGCGCGCTTGCATGGCGAAACCGAGCAGTTGCGCAGCGCGCTGCTGGCGTCGGTGTCCCACGATTTGCGCACACCGTTGACCTCGATGCGTGGCAGCATCGACAGCTTGCTGGCGCTGGGCGAGGCGATACCGCTTGCGGACCGTCGCGAGCTGCTCGAAGGCACCCGCGATGAAGCCGAGCGGCTGGATCGCTACATCCAAAACCTGCTGGACATGACGCGTCTCGGTCACGGCGCCCTGAAGCTGGCGCGGGACTGGGTATCGCCGGCCGACATCGTCGGCAGTGCGCTTAATCGTCTGCGTGCGGTGCTGTCGTCGTTGCAGGTCATTACCGAGGTGCCGGCCGAATTGCCGCTGCTCTATGTGCATGCCGCGTTGATCGAGCAAGCGCTGGTCAATGTGCTGGAAAACGCCGCGCGTTTTTCTCCGCCCCACGGACGTCTTGAATTGCGTGCCGGCGCCACTGACAGTGAGCTGTTTTTTTCGGTGAGCGATGAGGGGCCGGGGATTCCGGAGGAGGACCGGGCGAAAATTTTCGACATGTTCTACACCGCCGCTCGTGGCGATCGTGGCGGGCAGGGTACGGGGTTGGGGCTGGCGATCTGTCAGGGTATGGTCGGTGCCCATGGCGGGCGGATCAGCGTCGCCGACGGCATCGAAGGGCGCGGCACCTGCATCACGCTGCACTTGCCGTTGCAGACTCAGCCGGGATTGGACAGTGAAGCCTGATCCCGCCTGCGCTACTCTCTTGCCACCTCTTTGTGTTGATGTGAATTCATGAGCCAGACCGCGACCATTTTGGTCATTGACGACGAACCGCAGATCCGTAAGTTTCTGCGCATCAGCCTCGCCTCCCAAGGCTACAAAGTGCTGGAGGCCGGCACCGGTACGGAAGGCCTGGCCCAGGCCGCATTGAACAAACCTGACTTGTTGGTGCTCGACCTCGGCCTGCCGGACATGGACGGCCAGCAGGTATTGCGCGAGTTTCGCGAGTGGTCGACGGTGCCGGTACTGGTGCTCTCGGTGCGCGCCAGCGAAGGGCAGAAAGTCCAGGCGCTGGATGGCGGCGCCAACGACTACGTGACCAAGCCGTTCGGCATCCAGGAGTTTCTCGCCAGGGTGCGCGCCTTGCTGCGTCAGGCGCCAACGGGTGAGGCCCAGGAAGCGGCGCTCAGTTTCGGCCCGCTCACCGTCGACCTGGCTTATCGCCGGGTGTTATTGGACGGTGCCGAAGTGGCGCTGACGCGCAAGGAATATGCGGTGCTGGCGCAACTGGCGCGGCATCCGGGGCGAGTGATCACCCAGCAGCAATTGCTCAAGGACATCTGGGGCCCGACCCACACCGAGGACAGCCACTACCTGCGGATCGTGGTCGGGCACCTGCGACAGAAACTGGCGGATGATCCGACCCAGCCACGGTTCATCGTCACCGAGGCGGGGGTGGGGTATCGGTTGTTGAGTGAGGGTAGTCTTTAGTTTTTGTGGTGGCTGATCCTGCGCCATCGCGGGCAAGCCCGCTCCCACAAAGTTTTGTGGCGGTCACATAATCTGTGAACACCCGGAACACTGTGGGAGCGGGCTTGCCCGCGATGAGGCCCTTTGATTCACCCAAGAACCTCAAGATTCCCGCTCACTCTCATACCGATCCAGCGTATCCCGGGCAATCTCGCGCCCCAGTGCGATCAACTCCGGCGCCTTGTAGAACTCGAAAAACCGGCACACTCGCTTGGGCACGTTGATCAGGATATCCGGTGGATACCCGGCAATCTTGTACTGCGCCAATGACGTCTGCATCACCTCGAAACTCTGGTTGATCAGGTCCAGCAATGACGCCGGCCCCACGTTGTCGATGATGAACGACCCGGTGGCGGATTTCGGTGCGCCGTTGCTTTCCGGAGCTGCCGCCGGTTGCTGGCCTTCGGGCTCGGCGGATTCGATCCACGGGTTGATCTCCGCCGCTTCTGCCATCAACGCTTCCTTTTCCAGCAGCAGCAATTGTTCCGCCTGTTTGCGGCGGAAGGGCAGTTTCGACCCCAGCGAGCTGATCAGGCTGTCGAAGCGGGTCTTGAACGCCGCCGGACGCTGGATCACCGGCAGTTGATAGTGACGCTGGTTGGTGGAGTTGAGGTTCACTGCGATGATCAGGTCGCAATGGCTCGACACCACCGGCACGATCGGCAACGGATTGAGGATGCCGCCGTCCACCAGCATGCGGTTGCCCTGCATCACGGGGGTGAACAGGCTGGGAATCGCCGCCGAGGCGCGCATGGCCTGGTGCAGGCAACCTTCCTGGAACCAGATTTCCTGCTGGTTGGTCAGGTCCGTGGCCACGGCCGTGTAGGGGATGCGCAAGTCTTCGATATTGATCTCGCCGACGATCTTGCGGATCTGCCCGAAAACCTTCTCCCCGCGAATCGCGCCCAGGCGAAAGCTGACGTCTACCAGGCGCAACACGTCGAGGTAATCCAGGCTCTCGATCCAGTCGCGATAATCATCGAGCTTGCCGGCGGCATAGATCCCGCCGACCACCGCGCCCATGGAGCAACCGGCGATGCAGGCGATGTCGTAGCCGCGCCGTTCGATCTCTTCAATGACGCCGATATGGGCGTAGCCCCGGGCACCGCCCGAGCCCAACACCAGTGCGACACGCTTTTTCATGAATCGACCTCTCTGACAAGGTTCAACAATGCACCCATCGAGGGGCTCGCTTCAATCGCTATGGTCGTTCGACGGGAGCGGGCGTCGTTTTTTGACACTCAACGAAGGCGAGTAGGTATCCTCGCGAGCGCTATAGTTTCCACAGCGGGTCCAAGGCACTTTTCACGCGCCAGAGCGGTCTTACCTGCACGACTGTCTATTATCTTTGAGGAGTGAGTGATGAAAGCCTGGATTTGTGTACCTTTGATTGCGTTGGCGCTTGCCGGTTGTGCCGGTAAAACCGCTTACCGCGACAGCTGCGGTAGCCAGCTCGACGCCGCCTGGCACGAACTGGATCTGGCCAAGGCCGAGGGTTTCGCCGGGACTGTCAGCTACTCCAAGGCGCTGTCGTTGCTGACCGGTGCCAAGACCCAGCAACAATTCGAAGCGTACGAGGGCTGTACCAGAAAGGCCGAGAAGGCACGTTTCTACATTCGTGAGTCCCGCGCCGGCCGTTGAGGCATGATGGAGCGTACTCAGAGTAATTCGATTCAGGGAGTACGCGATGTCTGCCGTGGTTGATCGGTTGGTGGCTCAAGTACTGGGCCTGGAAGTCCGTTTGCTGGCCTGTCAGGCTCGCTTGAGTGCCCGAACCGATTCGGAAGCCCTGCACGATCTGCGCACCACCGTGCGCAGATTGCGCAGCCTGCTGCGGCCCTTGCGCGGTTTGCCCGGGGTCGAACAGCTGGAGGCCTCGGCGTCCAGGGTGGGTGACTTGACCACACCGTTGCGCGATCGTGAAGTGCTGGCAGCGTACTTGCTCCAGCACAATCAACCCGAGGCCGCGCACCGGCGCATGGCGCGGATGGCTGAGGCTTATCCGGCCGTGGCGATGAGCCCGGAGCTGACGCAGTTGCTGATGATCCTCGACGCTTTTCCACGTTTCCTGCGGGCCTCCCAGCGCCAGGGTTTGCTCAAGGGCTTGCGCAAACGCATCGAAAAACGCCTGGCCAAACAATGGAAGAAACTCGATCAGGCCCTGCACGATCCCGCCCATGACCGCCATCGCCTGCGGCTGCTGATCAAACGCGTGCGCTATGGTATCGAAGCTTATCCCGAACTGGATCGTTTGCCGAAAGCGGCCATGCCCAGATTGAAATCGGCTCAGGCTGCCTTGGGCGATTGGCACGACAGCTGGCAATGGCTGGATCGGGCCAAGGAAGAACCTGATTTGCAGCCATGTGTCGCGGTCTGGAAAACCACCCTGACCCAGGCCGAAGAGCGCGCCGACCGTGTTCTCGACAAACTCAGCAGAGCTTGCTTCAAATCCTGAAACCATCACGAATCCAATGTGGGTTCCAGCCGAGCACGGCTCATCTGTCAGTAATTTTGGCCGGAATAAGCGCTGTGCCGGCCTTGCGAGCTGGTTAAGATCGCTCCATCCATTTCCCAGTCCCTGAGGTTCCCATGCGCTTTTCCGATCTGCTCGACGCTGTTCGCAGCCAGCCGCAGGAAGTGTCTATTCCACCCGAGTGGGGTCAGGGGCGGGCGAGTTTTGGTGGTCTGATCGCCGCCTTGCAATACGAAGCCATGCGCGCAAAAGTCCCGGCGGATCGTCCGGTGCGCTCGCTGGCAATCACTTTCGTCGGTCCGGTCGAACCCGATGTGCCGGTCAGTTTTGAAGTTGATGTGTTGCGCGAAGGAAAAGCCGTCAGCCAGGTGCTGGGCCGGGCGATGCAGAAGGGGCAAGTGGTGACGTTGGTCCAGGGCAGCTTTGGCGCCTCGCGACCTTCCGAAGTGATGGTCACGGCCAATCCGGCTCCCGAGATGAAGCACTGGGATGACTGTCAGGAACTGCCATACATCAAAGGCGTAACCCCGGAATTCATGCGTTACCTGGCCATGCGCTGGAGTGTCGGTGGCATGCCGTTCACCGGTAACAAATCGCGGGACATGGGTGGTTGGGTACGCTTGCGCGGGGATGGGGAGGGCGAGTCGGTCAGCGAAGCCCATATCCTGGCGCTGGTCGACGCCTGGCCGCCGTCCTTGTTGTCGCATCTGAAGAAACCGGCGGCAGGCAGCACGCTCACCTGGACCATCGAATTCGTCCAGCCGTTGCTGGCGTTGAGTACGCTGGACTGGTGCAAGTACTTGGTGGACATCGAGCATGCCGCTGACGGTTACGGACATGCCGCCGCCAAACTGTGGAGCGAAGATGGTCAGTTGATCGCCATGAGTCGGCAGACCGTCACGATTTTCGCCTGATCAGCGATGGCGACGGTGGCGTTCGCGCCAGGCGCGCCACCAGCCGCCACTGAAGAAAAACCGTGGGAAGGTCAGGAACTGCTCGACCAGCAAGCGTGATACCGCGTCTTTGCGATCACTGAACGGCTCGGAGGCTTGCGCCTCCAGGCTATGACCGTGACGCTGCAGGCCCAGGGCGGCAATCAGGCCGATGACGCCAATTGCGAAGCTCGCCAGATCCAGGCTGAACACCCCCGAGACCATCAGCAAAAACGCCACGATGAACAGCGGCACGGCAATCAGGTGCAACACCAGATTGGTCGGGTGCTGGTGATTGTGCGGGTACAGGCGCCATTGCCAGGCGGGAAGGTTGGGGTGACGTTTGCCCATGATGCTTATCCTTGGTTCGTTGAGGCTCATGAACAAAGAATAGGCTCGGTAAAATCTGTCGGCGAATCAAGGCTGGCTATCGGCGCGATAGGTGTGATGGTCTGGATTGATGTTGCTCGGTCTGACGCCTTCGCGGGAAAGCCCGCTCCCACAGGTAATGCGCAAATTTTGAAATAGCGCCAATCCTGTGGGAGCGGGCTTGCCCGCGATGGGGGTGTCACAGTTTCAGTTGCCCGATGGCCTTGCTCAATTCCCCTGCCAACATCGCCAATTCATTGCTGGTAATCGCCGAATTCACGGTCTGCTGCACGGTGTTTTCGGTCACGTCGCGAATGCTCACCACCGCCCGATTCATTTCCTCCGCCACATGGCTCTGCTGCTCGGCCGCCACCGCGATCTGCGTATTGCTTTCACGCATCTGCGCCACCGCGCCGGTGATTTCAGCCAGGGCCACGCTGGCTTCCTGGGCCTGTTGCATGCAGTCGTCCGCCTTGTACGAACTTTCCTGCATGAAATCCACCGCATCCCGAGTGCCGGCCTGCAGTGCTGAAACCATGGTGGTGATCTCGTCGGTGGACGTCTGGACCCGTTTGGCCAGGTTGCGCACTTCATCGGCGACCACCGCAAACCCTCGGCCCATCTCACCGGCCCGGGCCGCTTCGATGGCCGCGTTCAGGGCCAGCAGGTTGGTTTGTTCAGCGATGCTGTGGATCACGCTGACCACGCCGTTGATCTTCTGGCTGTCCTCGGCCAGGCGCTGAATCATCTCGGCCGTTTGCTGCACGCCGGTGGACAATCCGCCGATCGATTTTTGCACCCGACTCACCACTTCCTGACCACTGCCGGCCAGGGTGTCGGCGGTTTGCGAGAGGTCGCGGGTGGCGCCGGCGTGTTGGGCGATGTGATGGACCGTGGCGGTCATTTCGTTGATCGCCGTGGCAGCCTGATCGGTTTCGCTTTGCTGGCCGAGCATGCCGTGACGCACCTCGTTCATGCTCGCGGCCAGCCGCGCAGCGCCGACGTCCAGTTGCCGGGCGGTGCTGGCGACGGTGTTGACCACCCGCTGGTAGCCGGCCTGCATGGCGTTGAAGGCGTTGGCCATCTGCCCGACTTCGTCCTTGCAGGCCAGTGGTACGCGGGCCGACAGGTCACCGGTCTTCTCGACGTGGAGCATCACGTCTTTCAAGGTGTTGAGCTGGCTGAGCAGGAAGCGGATCAACAGTTGCGATGCGCCGAGCATCGCCAGCATCAGGATGAACACCGCTACCGCGTAATGGGTGAAGCGTTCGCCGAACACTTGACTCAGGCTCGGGCCGTAGGCAACTACTGCGACCTGTTGACCATCGGGGCGAGCGAACACCTCGGCGCCCATCAACGGATTTTCCCCGAACAGCGGCAAGGCATTGATCTGGACCCAACCGAGGGTATCGGTCAGTTCCAGCAGCGGTTGCCCATTCAGTAAAGGCGCCTGCCCACGATTGAAGGTCAGCAGGTTGTCGGCCTTGGGCAGCGGCTGCCCGACAGGCCAGGCATTGAGCAATCGTGCCTGGGCCTGGGCCGACACTTGGGCGGCGTGACTGCGAGCCTGTTGTTCCAGCTGCACGGCGTACAGTACCAACAACAGAGTGGTGACGAAGGCGACCGCGTTGACCGCCCAAAATTTGTATTTCAGCGAGATATTGCTAAGCCAGGCACCCATGGAGGTCTTCTCTGATAGCGGAAACAGTTTTGGCAAGGTGCCAGTATTGTGCCGCTACTCAGTGCGTCGGATTTTGATATGGGTCAATGACCACCACGGTTCTCATGTGGGATTTGTGGCTAATGAGGGATCGAGGGCAACCCGAAAAACGCCCGGGCGCTGGCGGTGCTGTGGGCGGCGAGATCTTCCATGCTTTCCCCACGATGCAACGCCACTTCACGCAACACTTCAGTCAGATACGCCGGCTCGTTGCGACCGTTTTTCGGCTTGGGACGCAAGCTGCGGGGCAGCAGATACGGCGCGTCGCTCTCCAGCATCAAGCGCCCGCGTTTAATCTCCTTGACCAACGGATGCAGGTGCGTGCCCCGGCGTTCGTCGCAGATCCAGCCAGTGATGCCGATGTGCAAGTCCAGATCGAGATAGCTGAACAGCGCCTTCTTTTCACCGGTGAAGCAGTGCACCACGGCGGCCGGCAATTGATCGCGGTAATCGTGCAGGATCTCCAGCAATCGTTGGCTGGCGTCGCGCTCATGCAGGAACACCGGCAGTTGCAGTTCGACCGCCATCGCCAGATGTTCTTCGAGGACTTTTTCCTGTTGCGGGCGGGGCGAGAAATCACGATTGAAATCGAGGCCGCATTCACCCACGGCCACCACATTCGGTTCCTTGAGCAAACTGCGCAGACGCTGGGCGCTGTCAGCGTTCCAGTCGCTGGCTGAATGCGGGTGAATGCCGGCGGTAGCGAACAGTCGTTGAGCGCTTTCGTCCAGTTGCCGGCACAGTTCCAGCGCCTGTTCGCTGCCCTCGACGCTGGTCCCGGTAAGCACCAGTTGGCAGACCCCGGCAGCGTAGGCACGGTCGAGTACAGCCTGGTGTTTGTCGGCAAAACTGGGGTTGGTCAGGTTGACGCCGATATCGATGAGTTGCATGGTGCTACCTCGGACCAAAGGCCGGAAAGCATATCAGAGCTGTAGATTTATAAGAAAAACCAAGAACTACAACGAGTTAAAGCTGTCTGTTGAGGCCGCGAGGCAGGTCGGGGTTGGTAGATTTGCCATCACTGTGCCACTCTCTCGCACTTTATCAGCGCTTCAAGCGCTCTGTTTCTGTTGCCCGATGTCATGAAATCACTCATGAGGTTGGCCAGTATTCTTTCCGGAGAGTGGATGACACGTCCCTCGGTTTTGTTACTGCTGTGTTGTTCGTTGCTGCTGCCGATGCCGGCGGTTGCGCGTCTGGCCGGGCCGTTGCAAGCCGTACCGGCAGCCAAGGTCCGCGACCTGGCGGAGATTCGCAGTAGCCGTGTGCTGCGGGTGCTGGTCAACCAGAGCCGCAACAGCTCCGGCGAAGTCCAGGGCCAGGCCATCGGCGTCGAATACCACCGTCTGCGGGCCTTCGAGCAATACCTTAATGGCCACGCCCGTGACGGCCAGGAAATCACCCTCAAGATCATTCCCAAAGCCAAGGATCAACTGCTCGGCGCGTTGCAGCGCGGGGAGGGTGATCTGGTCGCGCCGGGGGAATTGCTTGATCCGCAATCGGGGCACGCGGTCAGCACCAGTGAGCCGATTGCCAGCAACGTGCCGTTGCTGCTGGTGGGGATCAAAGGCGAAAGGCGTTACACCCACCTCGAACAACTCTCGGGTAAAACCCTCGCGCTGCCCACCGGCAGTGCTGCCGGGGATGCGGTCAGCCAGATCAATCAGAAGCTCGTGCTGCACAAACTGCCCCCGGTGAAGATCGAGTGGGTCGACCCAAGCCTGGCCGTCGAGGACGTGCTGGAAATGGTCCAGGGCGGGATCTTCCATCTGACCATCGTCGAGCAACCGATCGCCGAGCGCTGGGGCAAGATCCTGCCCAAGTTGCGCTTCGATCGACAGGTGCTCATCAATGAGCCGGGCGAGGAATACTGGTTCGTGCGTCGCGACGCCTCGATGCTGCGGGCGAGCATCGACCGTTTCCTGACCACCTACAAGCAACCGTCGGACCAGGATGCGGCGTTCCTGCGGATCTACCGGCGCCTGTATCAAGTGCACTATCCCTTGGCCAAGGCCGATCGTCAGCGTCTGGAAAAACTTCGACCGGTGCTGCAAAAACACGCTCAAGCCCAGGACATGGACTGGCTGAACCTGGCAGCGCTGGCGTTCAAGGAATCGGCGCTGCAACCCACTGCCAGAAGTGGAGGCGGCCCCACCGGCCTGATGCAAATAACACCATCAGCCGCCCAACGGGTTGGCGTCAGTGACATTCAGAATCTCGATGCCAATGTGCAGGCCGGCGCCAAGTACCTGGCGATGATCCGCCGCAAGTTTTTTGCCAGCCCCAAACTCAATGAGCGCGAGCGCATGGCGTTCGTGCTGGCGGCCTACAACATGGGGCCGGAGCGGGTCCAGGGCATGCGGGCCGAGGCTCGGCGGCGCGGCCTGAATCCTAATCAGTGGTTTTTCCAGGTTGAGCGCATCGCCATGGAGCAGGTGGGAATGGGGGCTGTCAGCTATGTTAATAGCGTGAACAAGTATTACCTGGCGTTCGATCGGGAGCGGGAATCGTTGGAGCCTCAGGGGCAGAAAGTTGCCTTACGTAAATGATCGACTAATCTGATTATTATGGTGCGTTTTTTGCGCTTTTAACATGAGATAAACCGATTAATATGGCGACCAACCAACACACTCTCACAATGGATGACACAGCATGAGCACACTGATCAACAAGGTACTGTCTACCCGCGCTGGCTACGGCCTGACGATTCTGCGGATTTTCGTCGGCATCATCTTCGCGGCCCACGGCTCACAGAAACTCTTCGGGGCATTCGGCGGCTACGGCATTGCCGGCACCGCGCAGTACATGGAAAGCATTGGATTGGCGCCCGGTCACCTGATGGCGATCCTGGCCGGCGGTACTGAATTCTTCGGCGGTCTGGCGCTGATCATCGGCCTGCTGGTACGCCCGGCGGCGTTGGGGCTGACCTTCCTCTCGCTGGTTGCGATTTTCTCGGTGCACATCAGCAACGGTCTGTTCATGGCCAACAACGGTTATGAATTCGCCCTGGCCTTGCTCGGTGGCAGCCTCGCAGTGCTGATCGAAGGTGCAGGCAAGCTCTCGGTCGACCGCGCCATCGCCGACTGACCGCTCTGACTCAACGAAAAGGCCCGCACAGTGTGATGCACTGTGCGGGCCTTTTTTGTTGCTGGCGATTCTTGACACTGTCCGGTCAGCTTCTCTAGGATGCTGCTCATGCGCCGATTTAAACAGCTACTTGCGGGGCGCCAGGTGACTCATTCAGTTGCCGATAGAAGCTTGAAACAGGCTTCGAAATACCGCTAAAGCGCTGGTTCGGTGTTGCCTCTCACCTGCCATGCAGACTTTTGAGGCAGAGACACGACACAATGAATGCATTGAACCCCGTTGTACGCCCCGCGCCGATCACGGCACATCTCACCCAACGCAATCCAAAAATCCTGCTTGGCGGTAAACATCAGCCGACGCTGTTGCGTTACCTCGATGGCTGGCCACGTCGCACAGGCGGTCCGGCAGCATTCCTGATCCAGTTTGTCGAAGATGGCGAGTCGCTGGAGCGCTTCGCGACTGACAGTTTCGATCTGGCGGTAATTCAGGCGCCCAGCGCCGAGGACGCGCCTGAAGTGATCAGGCAACTGACCCGCGTCGCGCGCCAAGGGCTGATTGCCCGCTGCTGAGGCTCAGGGCTCTACGGCTTAGAGCACCGTGGCTCAAAAATAGTCGATTGCCACGATATACACGCACTGCTCACCGGTTGGTGTCTGCACGCGCACTTCGGCGTCCAGTGCCTTGCCGATCAAGGCGCGGGCCAGCGGTGAGTCGATGCTGATCAGGCCTAGCTTCAGGTCCAGCTCATCCGGGCCGACGATGCGATAGCGCGACTCTTTGCCGTCCTCGTCTTCGATCGTGACCCAGGCGCCAAAGTAGACCTTGTTCGGATCGCTGGGCTTTTCACTGACCACCTTGAGCGCTTCCAACCGTTTGGTGAGAAAGCGCACACGGCTATCGATCTCTCGCAGCATCTTTTTGCCGTAGGTGTATTCGGCGTTTTCCGAGCGATCGCCCTGTGCCGCCGCTTCGCTGACCGATTGCGTCACTTGCGGTCGGCGCACATGCCAGAGCTCATGAAACTCGGCGCGCATCCGCGCTTCACCTTCGGGGGTGATCAACGCGGTGCCGGCGGTGCGGGGAGGGCGATAACGGCTCATGGCGACTTCTTGTGGTTGAGTTCTTGAATCGGGTTTTTAAACAAGCGTGCTTGAGTTTATCAACCCTCGCGCAAGACTGTCAGCGGGCTGGCGTTCAAGGCGCGGCGTGTCCCGAACACCCCGGCACCACCGATCAGCACGGCGCCGATCAGCGGCAATACCAGCAACCATGGATGCGGATGCCAGGGCAGGTCGAAGGCGTAGCGGTAGAGCACCAGGCTCACCAGTTCCGAGCCCAATGCCGCCAACAACCCGCTGACCGCGCCGAGCAAACCGAATTCGATCCGCCGTGCCCTGACCAGCAACTGCCGCTCGGCGCCTAGCGCTCGCAGCAATGCGCCTTGGCGAATACGTTCATCAAGGGTTGCCTGCAAGCCGGAAAACAACACCGCCATCCCCGCTGCCAACACGAACAACAGCACGTACTCCACCGCCAGGGTCACTTGCGCGAGAATGCTGCGCAGCTGCTCCAGCAGGGCTTCGACTTGCAGAATGGTCACCGCTGGAAAACTGCGGGACAGGTCGACGATCTGCTGGTCGTGACCGGGTGCCAGATAGAAACTGGTGAGGTAGGTCGCCGGCAAGTCCTTCAAGGTGCCGGGCTGGAAGATCATGAAAAAGTTCGGCTGGAAGTTGTCCCAGTTGATCTCCCGCAGGCTGGTGACTTTCGCCTCCCGGTTGACCCCGCCAACACTGAACACCATGTGATCGTCTAGCTTGAGCTTGAGGCTTTCGGCAACTTTACCTTCCACCGAAACACCGGGTGTCTCATCCGCCGGTTGCTGATCCCACCAGTTGCCGGCGGTGAGCTTGTTGCCCGCTGGCAGGTCAGCTGCCCAGGTCAGGCTCAGGTCGCGTTGAATGGCTCGGTCACCGGCCGAGTCCTTGCTGACGATCTCCTGCACTGGTTTGCCATTGATGCTGATCAGCCGTCCCGGCACCACCGGGTACAGCGGTGCCGATTGTGCCGACAGCTCCATCAGTCGATCGCTAAAGGCCTGTTTGTCCGCCGGCAGAATGTTCAGGGCGAAATAGTTCGGGGCGTTTTTCGGCAACTGGTTTTGCCAGGTGTCGAGCAACTCGCCACGCAGCAAAGCGATCAATGCCATCGACAGCAGAATCAAGCCGAAGGCCAGGGATTGACCCGCCGCCGCCAGTGGATGACGCAACAGTTGGCCCAACCCCAGGCGCCATGGCAATGAGGCGCGCGCCAGCATCCGGCGCAGGCTCTTGAGCAGCAGCAAGAGCAGACCACCAAGCACCAGCGCCGCAATCACGCCGCCACCGAGCAGGGCGAAGGTCAGCACCAGGTCCAGGCTCAGACGCCACATGATCAGGCCGAGGGCACCCAATGCCGCGCCATAAACCATCCAGGTGCTGGACGGAATTGGTAGCAAGTCCCGGCGCAATACCCGAAGCGGTGGGACTCGCCCCAAAGCGGCCAATGGCGGCAGCGCGAAACCTGCCAGCGCGACCAGCCCGGTGCCGATCCCTGCAATGGCCGGCAACAGGCCTCCCGGTGGAACGTCAGTCGGCAGTAAATCATGCAGCAGTGCAAACAGCCCGAGCTGTGCCAACCAGCCGAGCAGGGCGCCGCTGATGCTGGCGAGAAGTCCGAGTACCGTCAGTTGCAAGCTGAACAGCACCATGGTTTCCCGACGGGACAGACCCAGGCAGCGCAGCAATGCACTGGCATCGAATCGGCGGGTGGCGAAGCGTGTTGCTGACAACGCCACCGCCACGCCGGACAGCAGCACCGCCACCAGGCTGGCCATGTTCAAGTAACGTTCGGCCTTGCCCAGGGCTCCGCCGATCTGTCGGTTGCCATCGCGGGCATCCTGGATGCGCTGGTTGGCGGCCAGGCCTGGCTTGATCAGTTGACGATAGGTTTCCAGCGCCTGGGCGTTGCCGCGCCAGAGTTCGCGGTAACTGACCCGGCTGCCGGGTTGCACCACGCCGGTCGCTTCGAGGTCGCTGAGATTGATCAGCACCCGTGGCGTGAGGCTGTAGAAGTTGCCGGCGCGATCCGGTTCGTAGGTCAGCACCCGGGCCAGTTTCAGGGTTTTCATGCCGACGTCGATGCTGTCGCCGATCTTTAAGTCCAAGGCAGTCAGCAGTCGCGCCTCAACCCAGGCTTCGCCGGGTTTCGGACCGCCGCCGGGCTCTTCTTGCGCGAACGGCGCGGGAGCGCTTTTCAGTTCGCCGCGCAACGGGTAGACGTCATCGGCGGCTTTGATGCTGGACAGTTGAATGCCGTTGTCGGTGGCAATGACACTGGAAAATTCCACCACCTGAGCATGTTCAAGGCCCAGCTCGATGCCACTCTTGATCTGTTCCGGCCGCGCTGGCGAACTGCCTTCGAGCAGCAGGTCAGCGCCGAGAAACTCGGTGGCACGCAGCATCATGGCGCCGTTCAGGCGGGCGCCGAAGTAACCGATGGCGGTACTCGCCGCCACGGCCACCAGCAAGGCGAAGAACAACACGCGCAACTCACCGGCGCGGGCATCGCGCAGCAGTTGGCGAATGGCGAGACTGAACAGGCGTAACAGCGGCAGGCGTGCCATCAAGGCTCCAGAGGGGCGACCAGCAGGCCGGCTTCAAGGCGGATCAGGCGCCGGCAGCGATGTGCCAGGCGTTCGTCGTGGGTTACCAGCACCAGGGTGGTGCCGCGTTCCTTGTTGAGTTCGAACAGCAGATCACTGATGCGCTCGCCGGTGTGGCTGTCGAGGTTGCCGGTGGGTTCATCGGCGAACAACACATCGGGTTCGGCGGCGAAGGCACGGGCAATCGCCACGCGTTGCTGTTCGCCACCGGAGAGCTGGCGCGGCGAGTGGGTCAGGCGTTGACCCAGGCCGACCCGTTGCAGCAGCTCGGTGGCGCGCTCACGGGCGTCTTTGCGGCCATCGAGTTCCAGCGGCAGCATGACGTTTTCCAGGGCGTTGAGGCTGTCGAGAAGTTGAAAGGACTGGAAGACAAACCCCACGTGCTCGGCGCGAATACGCGCGCGCTGGTCTTCGTCGAGATTACTCAGAACCTGACCGGCGAGCGTCACTTCGCCGCTGCTCGGCAGGTCGAGGCCGGCCAGCAGGCCGAGAAGGGTGGATTTGCCGGAACCCGAGGCGCCGACGATGGCCAGGCTATCGCCCTTGTTCAGTTCCAGGCTGAGTTCGTGCAGGATAGTCAGTTCACCTTCCGCGCTGGGAACCATCTTGCTGAGGTTCTTCGCGGTGAGAATGCTTGCGCCCATGGAGAATCCGATGCGTGTATGGTTTTTGAGTGCTGGCCTGGCCATGATGTGCATGGCCCAGAGCGCAGCGGCGGGTACTGTCCTGATCGTTGGCGATAGTATCAGCGCCGGTTTCGGCCTGGATACCCGGGTAGGGTGGGTGTCGTTGCTCGAGCAAAGGCTCAAGCGCGAAGGTTTCGACGATAAGGTGGTCAATGCGTCCATCAGCGGCGACACCAGTGCCGGAGGCCGGGCACGCCTGCCGGCGCTGCTTGCAGAGCATAAGCCTGAGCTCGTCATCCTCGAGTTGGGAGGCAATGATGGCTTGCGCGGAATGCCGCCAACACAATTGCAACAAAATCTTGCGTCGATGATCGACAGCTCCCGTGTCAGTGGCGCCAAGGTGCTGTTGCTGGGCATGCAATTGCCACCCAATTACGGCGTGCGTTACACCCAGGCATTCGCCGAGGCTTTCACCAAGGTGGCAGACGAGAAAAAAATCCCTCTGGTGCCGTTTTTTCTCGACGGTGTGGGCGGTCATCCGGACCTGATGCAATCCGACGGCCTGCACCCGGCGGCGGGGGCTCAGGGCAAGTTGCTGGAAAATGTCTGGCCGACACTGAAACCGCTGCTTTGACGCTTTTCTAGCGGCGGCGTTTCGGCTAAGGTGGCGCCCCCGATTTGGAGCCCCCGATGCCGCGTCCCGCCTGGTCCCTTTTTGCCTATCAACTGATCGAGCCTGACGAACAGCTGGATCTGTTCGCCTGCCAGGAAGTGCGGGTGCATCTGGTGACCCGTCAGCTGGAGCTGGGCGGCTCGGCCGACCGAACCCTGTGCGGCAGCCTGTTGCCGGCGCAACCACGCTGGTCGAGCGTCGATCGCACGGTGTTCCAGGACCAGCGCCTGTGCTCGCTGTGCCGGGCCATTCTGGAATCGCAAAAACGCGGCACCTCGCCGATCTGGCCTGAGTTGCGGTTCGAGCTGTAGCTCCCTTGCCACAGGAAAGTTTCCACCACAGGCAATCCCCCTCGCCACAGGTCTTGCATCTCCCCGAAATAACGGGCGGCGGTGTACAATCCCGTTTTTATACCCTTGTCGATCATGCGAAGGATTTTCCGGATGTTGCCGCGCTTTCCCGCCGTCACCCGCTGCCTGTCTCTTGCTGCGCTCTGCGTGGCGGGTCCCGTTGCAGCATTGGAGTTGCCCCTGCCACCACCCGGTGAAGACATTGTCGGCCAGGTGCAAGTGATCAAGGCCAAATACGAAGACACCTTCGCCGACCTTGGCACCACCTACGACCTGGGCTATCTGGAAATGGTCGCGGCCAACCCTGGCGTCGATCCATGGCTGCCGGGCGCCGGTACCGAAGTCGTCCTGCCGACGCGCTTCATCCTGCCGCCTGGTCCGCGTGAAGGCATCGTCATCAACCTGGCTGAATACCGCCTCTACTACTACCCGAAAGGCCGGAACGTGGTGTACACCTTCCCGCTGGGTATCGGCCGTGAAGGCTGGGGTTCGCCGATTGCCCACACCAGCATCGTCGCCAAGACGCCGAACCCGACCTGGACCCCTCCAGCGTCGATCAAGGCCGAGCACGCCGCCGATGGCGACCCACTGCCGAACGTAGTGCCGGCCGGCCCGGATAACCCGCTGGGGCCTTTCAAATTCACCCTGGGCACTCCGGGCTACCTTATCCACGGTTCGAACAAGAAGTTCGGCATTGGCATGCGCACCAGCCACGGTTGCTTCCGCATGTTCAACAACAACGTGCTGGAAATGGCTAGCATGGTGCCGGTAGGGACGTCGGTACGCATCCTCAACGATCCGTACAAGTTCGGTCTCAGTGGCGGCAAGGTTTATCTGGAAGCGCACACGCCGCTGGACGACAAGGGCAACCCTTCTGTCGTCGACAAGCATACCGCCGTGATCAATGCGATGCTCAAGCGTGAGGACATTACCAACAACTTGCGCATGAACTGGGATGTGGTGCGTGACGTGGTCGCCGCTGAAGATGGCTTGCCGGTGGAGATCGCCGTGCCGAATGCGTCGGCGCCGATGGCCTCGAGTGTGCCGCTCGACCTGCAGCAGTAACGCGTTAGAGCAACCCGCCGATGCAGGCCGCATCGGCGGGTTTTTTATGGCCTGCAGAAACCCCAGGCAATAAAAAAGCCGACCCAAAAAATGGATCGGCTTGATAACAATCCCGAAGGATTATTACTTGCGGCTAGCTTTTTCCAGCATGCGCAGAGCACGCTCGTTAGCTTCGTCAGCAGTCTGTTGTGCTTTTTGAGCAGCAGCCAGAGCTTCATCAGCTTTACGGTAAGCTTCGTCTGCACGAGCTTGGGAGCGAGCTGCTGCGTCTTCAGTAGCAGTCAGACGTGCTTCAGTTTCTTTCGATACGCTGCTGCAACCGGTAGCCAGAACTGCGGCCAGAGCCAGAGCAGAGAATTTCAGAACGTTGTTCATCGTGTTCCCCTTCAAGGACTTTCTATTAAGTAGCTGTCTCCTCAGAGTGAGGAAATAGCCGGCGTACATACTACCCATTACTTGTAGTAAGTAAACTGACGTAGCGCAAGAAGCAAAAAAAATTGTAGGCGTTGATTCTTTTTCGAGCAACTTTTAACTGCGTTGTATAAAAAATATCCAGCTACGAGGCCCGAACTGAGCGATCCGCCGGGGGAAAGTTCCCCGGTCCCGACGCTGTTTTTCAGTCTTGGCCAAAGTCCGTCTAGATGGGTTCGTCTACACTTTTGTTCGGATTTTGTGCAGCCGTTCGCCTATCTTTTTCCATGTTGAGGTGACTTAAACAAAGGTCGCTCGTCTTAAGTCTCAATATTCGGCAATGTTCAGGCTTTGACCCTTTCGGTCGAGCCGTCCCTGCGTGATCCGCGGCAATACGCGCCACCCCAAGCACAATGACGAGCGTCCCTTGAGCATTTTCGCCAATGGTGCCTACTATTTGATACGTGCTCGGTTGCGCGAGATTGGTGCGGCTCTCTCGGTGTCCATTCAGGCACGGGGTGGCGTAGTTGTTCCTTCGCCGGAAAAACATCGGTAAGGTAGGGGTCAGAATTAAAGACCCGCGAGGAGTAGTGATGAGCGAGGCGTTGTCCATCCACCATGACCAGGCTGGTCATCAGTTCGAGACCACTGTGGACGGTTATCGTGCCTACCTGACCTATATGGATCTGGGAAAACAGACCCTGGATATTTATCGCACTTTTGTGCCCAACGCGCTGCGTGGTCGCGGCATCGCGGCGGCTCTGACCGAGCAGGCGCTGCAATACGCTGATGAAATGGGCTACACGGTGATTCCATCGTGCTCCTACGTGGAGCGCTACATGGAGCGTCACCAGCGGCATGCCGCCAAGCTGTGAACAAAACCAACGCATAAAAAAACGCCAGGTTTCAAACCTGGCGTTTTTTTATGCGCGAAACGGCGATCAACTGCGATTGCGTTTAGGCAGCACGTCCTTGAGCTTGGCATGCATGCTGCGCAAGGTATTTTCAGTGGCAGTCCAATCGATGCAGGCATCGGTGATCGACACGCCGTATTGCAGGTCGGCGAGGTCTTTCGGGATTGCCTGGCAGCCCCAGTTCAGGTGGCTTTCGACCATCAGGCCGATGATCGACTGGTTGCCTTCGAGGATCTGGTTGGCGACGTTCTCCATCACCAGTGGTTGCAGGGCCGGATCCTTGTTGGAGTTGGCGTGGCTGCAATCGACCATGATGTTCGGCTTGATCTTGGCCTTGTTCAGCGCTTGCTCGCAGAGCGCGACGCTGACCGAATCGTAGTTCGGCTTGCCGTTGCCGCCGCGCAATACCACGTGACCGTAGGCGTTGCCCTTGGTGGTGACGATCGACACGCCACCTTCCTGGTTGATGCCAAGGAAACGGTGCGGGCTGGAAACCGACTGCAGGGCGTTGATGGCTACCGTCAGGCCGCCATCGGTGCCGTTCTTGAAGCCGACGGCCGAGGACAGCCCGGAAGCCATTTCACGGTGTGTCTGGGATTCGGTGGTGCGTGCGCCGATCGCCGACCAGCTGATCAGGTCCTGCAAGTATTGCGGGGAGATCGGGTCGAGGGCTTCGGTCGCGGTCGGCAGGCCCATCTCGGCCAGGTCCAGCAGCAATTGACGACCGATATGCAGGCCATCCTGGATCTTGAACGAGTCGTCCAGGTACGGATCGTTGATCAAGCCTTTCCAGCCAACGGTGGTGCGTGGCTTCTCGAAATACACGCGCATGACCAGATACAGGGTATCGGACACTTCGGCCGCAAGGACTTTCAGGCGCTCGGCGTATTCGTGGGCAGCCTTGATGTCGTGGATCGAGCATGGCCCGATCACGACGAACAGGCGGTGGTCGGTGCCATCAAGAATGTTGCGAATGACTTCGCGGCCCTTGGTGACGGTGCGCAGGGCGGCATCGCTCAGGGGGATATCACGCTTGAGCTGATCGGGAGTGATCAGGGTCTCGTTGGAGGCGACGTTAAGGTCGTTGATCGGTAAATCAGCCATCGTTTACTCGTCAGGTCACGGGTGCCGGCCGCCAGCGAACCCGCGCGGCGGAGCACAGCAAATTAAGCGCGTCGGGGAGCAGAACCTTAGCGCGTTACACCGTGGCTCGACAATGGGCAGACACCGGTTTAATGGGCATTCCCCATCAGTTTCCCCCACCGTGGCGGGGAAACTGATGGGGAATGCACCCTAACCGGCCATTGGCTGCACAAATGCCTTGCTGACCGTATCGTGGGAGAACTCGTCGGCGTGCTGCTGGACCCACTCGAGGGCCAGGGTCTCATTGTTCTGCTGTTGGCTTTGGGGTTCATGCTGACGGCAGTAACGTTCGATCTGGCAGATCTGCTCACCCATCCGCGCGCAAAACAGCGTCTGTTCGTCGACGAAGGCGATCCCCACCAGATAGCCGCGTTTGCGTCGCAAGCACCACGCCACATAACCCAGGAAACGCAAGTCCGGGTTCAGGGTCGGCATGCGTATTTCCAGCGCCGTACCGTGGCGCCACGCGCGGTGGTAATTGCAAGCCATGCCGCCGAGGCTGATAGTGTGCAGCTCTTGCCGCGAAATACACTCATGTTTGAGCAACGTTAATTCGACGGGCACATCGTCAGGATGAGGAAGATAACGTCTCATGAACACGGACTCCCTGTGTCGGCCACTTGACACTGTTTCTCCCAGTATAGTGGTCGAATTGGAACTGACCGATTTCGACGCCGACCAACGGTTGCTGGCAATGAGCGGCATTTCACTGGTGATTTTTACCAGCGTCGGCTGTGCCAGTTGCCGTTTTGCCCGCGAGCAGTTGCCCAGGCTCGAACTGGCGGTCGATCGGCTGTGCTGGATCGATGCCGGAAGCAATGGCGGGGTGGTTGAGCGTTATCGGGTCTTTCATTTGCCGGCACTGTTTGTGGTGCGCGACGGTGAGTATTTCGGGGCGCTACAGTCGCGCCTGACCCGCACAGCGCTCAACGAGGCTGTGGAGCAGGCGTTGAATCGACCAGCAGAGGAGCTGCCATGACAGGCACAGTGGCCAAGCCGACAATCGGCATTATCGGGACCGGCGCGATCGGTGGTTTCTACGGGCTGATGCTGGCGCGTGCCGGCTTCGATGTGCATTTTCTGTTGCGCAGCGAGTTTTCAGCGGTGGCCGAACGCTGCTTGCATCTTGACCATGCGTCGTTGGGCCCGCTGACCCTGAACCCGGTCCAGGCCTATTCGTCGGCTGCCGACATGCCGCCCTGTGACTGGCTGCTGGTGGGCGCCAAGACCACCAGCAACGCGGACCTGGCACCGGCCATTATTCAAGCCGCGGCACCTGATGCCAAAGTGCTGTTGCTGCAAAATGGCCTGGACGTCGAAGACCATCTGCGCGAGTTGCTCCCCGATTCGCTGCATCTGCTGGGCGGGCTTTGTCTGATCTGCGTCCATCGCGCCGGCCCCGGGGTCATCACCCATCAAGCGCTGGGGGCGGTGAATGTCGGCTACCACAGTGGCCCCGCCGCCGATGCACAGGTACGCATGAACATCGTCGAGGAGGGCGCCGGATTGTTCCGCACGGCCGGTATCGACGCCCAGGCCATGCCGAATCTGCAGCAGGCGCGCTGGCAGAAACTGGTCTGGAATATTCCCTACAACGGTCTGTCGGTGCTGCTCGGGGCCAGCACCACACCGTTGATGGCGGATGCCGACAGCCGCGCGCTGATTCAGGCCTTGATGGCCGAAGTGGTTCAGGGGGCCAAGGCTTGCGGTCATGACATGCCGCCGGGTTACGCCGATTATCTGTTCATGATGACCGAGAAAATGCCCGACTACTGGCCGAGCATGCATCACGATTTTCTGCACAAGCGGCCGCTGGAACTGGACGCCATCTACACTCGGCCACTGGCAGCGGCGAAGGCGGCGGGATGTGAGTTGCCGCGAATCGAGGCCTTGTATCGCAGCTTGAGTTTTATCGACCGACGTAACCACTGAGTCGGTCAAGAAGGGGGAAGGGCATGGCAAATGTCATAGACGACAAACTGGTGCTGGCGATTTCTTCGCGAGCGCTGTTCGACTTGAGCGAGAGCCACAAGGTCTATCTGTCGAGCGGCGTCGAGGCTTATCGGCAGTACCAGATCGAACACGAAGACGAAATTCTCGAGCCCGGCGATGCATTCCCGTTGGTGGAAAAACTCCTGAACCTGAATACCCGTCTCGGCCGTGCCCGGGTCGAGGTGATCCTTGTGTCGCGTAACAGCGCCGACACCGGCCTGCGGGTTTTCAACTCGATTCATCACTATGGCCTGTCGATCTCGCGTGCGGCGTTCGTCGGCGGGCGCAGTCCTTATCCGTACCTCAAGGCTTTTGGTTGCGACCTGTTTCTCTCGACCCATGCCGAAGATGTGCGCAATGCGCTGGAGGCCGGATTCGCCGCAGCGACTATTCTATCGGGCGGTGCCAGTCGCGCCGCCAGCGATGAATTGCGCATTGCCTTCGACGGTGACGCGGTGCTGTTTTCCGACGAGTCGGAGCGGGTCTATCAGTCGGGAGGCCTGGCGGCGTTTCAGGCCAGCGAGCGTGAGGCGGCCCGCGAGCCTTTGCGTGGCGGGCCGTTCAAAGGTTTCCTCGCGGCGCTCAATCTGTTGCAGCGCGAGTTTCCCGATGATGCCTGTCCGATCCGTACCGCGCTGGTGACCGCGCGATCGGCGCCGGCCCATGAACGGGTGATCCGTACCTTGCGCGAATGGGACATTCGTCTGGACGAATCGCTGTTTCTTGGCGGCCTGACCAAATCGGCTTTTCTCGAAGCCTTTGCCGCCGACGTATTTTTCGACGATCAGGCAGGCCATTGCGAACTGGCCCGCGAAGTGGTCGCCACCGGGCACGTGCCCCATGGCATCAGTAACGAGCCGTCGGTTTAAAGCCCGGCGGTTCAATACGTTGCGCCGGGCGCCGCACTCGCCACGGCACTGCTAAGCTGAATCAATCTCCGCCATGTTGGCATTTGAGGAGGTCATATGATTCGTTCGATGCTGTATGCCACTGACTTGGGTCTGTACGCACCATTGGTGATGCAGCATGCCTTGGAACTGGCTCGAACATTCAATGCCGACTTGTATGTGGTGCACGCGGTAGAGCCCATGGGGCTGTTTGCCGAATCCGTGTTGCAAAGCTATCTCGACGAGAAGGCCTTGAACGAATTTCACAGTCAAGGTCTGAACAATGTGATCGCCAATATTCAGCAACGGGTGCTCGACAACTTTCGCGAAGAGCTGGGGGATGAAGGAGAGCAGGATTTGCAGCGGATTCAGGCAGTGCGGGTGCTGCAGGGCGATCCGTCGCAGGTGATTCTCGACCAGGCGCAGAAACTCTCTGTCGATTTACTGATCGTAGGGAGTCACAGCCATGGTGCTGGCGCGGAAACGCCGTTGGGTCGAACCGCTGCGCGCGTGTTGCAACTGGCCAGGGTGCCGGTCTATTTGGTGCCGCTGGTAGAGCGTCGCCGCAAAGAGGATCGCTAGAACACGAATAATGGCATTTTGACAAAAAAGTTCTAGATTTATTGGTCTAACCATTAATATAGTTATATACCGTCGCTGATGCCCGTGGCGTCTACCTGCTTTGAGGGATTCATATGAAGCTTCAACAATTGCGCTACATCTGGGAAGTGGCGCACCACGACCTCAACGTTTCTGCTACAGCCCAAAGCCTCTACACCTCACAGCCGGGCATCAGCAAGCAGATCCGTCTGCTGGAAGACGAATTGGGGGTCGAGGTTTTCGCTCGCAGCGGCAAGCATCTGACCCGCGTGACCCCGGCCGGTGAGCGCATCATCACCACTGCCGGCGAGATTTTGCGCAAAGTTGAAAGCATCAAACAGATCGCCCAGGAGTTTTCCAACGAGAAAAAGGGCACCCTGTCGATCGCCACCACCCACACCCAGGCGCGTTATGCATTGCCGCCGGTGATCAGTAATTTCATCAAGCAATACCCGGACGTTGCCCTGCACATGCACCAAGGGTCGCCAATGCAGATTGCCGAAATGGCTGCTGACGGCACCGTCGATTTCGCCATCGCCACCGAAGCCCTGGAGCTGTTCGGCGACCTGGTGATGATGCCGTGCTATCGCTGGAACCGCTGCGTGGTCGTCCCTCAGGGCCACCCGCTGACCAAGCTGTCGAAGCTGACCCTCGAAGCCCTGGCCGAATACCCGATCGTGACTTATGTGTTCGGTTTCACCGGTCGTTCGAAACTCGACGAAGCCTTCAGCCATCGTGGCCTGACACCGAAAGTGGTGTTCACCGCCGCCGACGCCGACGTGATCAAGACTTACGTTCGACTGGGGCTGGGCGTGGGCATCGTGGCGAAAATGGCAGTCGACGCCAAGCTCGATAGCGATCTGGTGGTGCTCGATGCCAGCGAGTTGTTCGAATCCAGCATTACCAAAATCGGTTTCCGTCGCGGCACTTTCCTGCGTGGTTTCATGTGCGACTTCATCGAAAAGTTCGCTCCGCACCTGACTCGCGAAGTGATGGCCAAGGCCATTCAGTGCCACAACAAGCAGGAACTGGAAGAACTGTTCGACGGCGTCGAACTGCCGGTCCATTAAGCATCAACAGACTCTAGAGCACCTCGGTGACAGCGAACTGTTGCCGAGCGCCGGCCACCAGAATCTCCACTTCATCCCCTTCGAACTTGCCCAGCAGGCTTTTGCCCAGTGGCGAGCGAGGGGTGATGACAGTAATCAGTTGCCCCACCAGGTCAATCTTCAGCCCGGCCGCGTCGGGAGCCAGGAACAGCCATTGTTCGCGACCTTTTTCGTCTTCCAGGCCGAGCAGGGCGCCGACTTCGATACCGCGCCGCTCGTCATAAGGCCGCAGTGTCAGGTTCTGGCAGAGGCTCAATGACAGTCTGATTTCCTCCACCCGCCTGGCCTGCCCGGCTGCCAGATAAGACGCCTCCAGCCCCAGGGTGTCGTACTTGTTTTCGGCTATGTTTTCTTCGTGGGTCGCGGTTTCGTAAGCGGTTTGCGCGGCACGCTCGGCGATGTCGAGGTCGATCCGCAGCTTGTCGATAATCAGTTGGTGGACGGTCGGCTTGTGCATAGAGAGCTTCATGATCAATCGCAGAATTGCAGGACGTTGGCGCGGCTCTTTTCGCTCGGCGCGGTCTGGTCCTGTTGCAGCCAGAACTGGCATTTTGGATTGGCCTGATTGTGTTTGCTGCTTCTGGCCTGTTCCACCATTTGCTGCTGCTCGTTCCTGCGCAGGTGGTCCTCGTACTGTTCGAACATCGGGTTCTGCGCAGCGGGTTGTTCCATCACCGGCGGTCTGGTCAGTTGCTCCACCGCTTGGGCCAAGGGCGCCAATTGCTCGTTGGACAACAGGCGCCAGGCGAGCCAACAGGTCAGAGCAATCGCGATAAATCCCAGCCACAAACCGAGGGCGATGCTGCCGGTCAGTTGCAGCACATTGAGCCGGATCGGCATGGAGCGGCGCGGGTGGGGACGGTAGGGCATGACTGCCTCCTGGCGGGTGGTCGCGGGCAAGTGGCGATTGTCGCACGAAGATTAATCGTCGTCGGCTCTTCTGCGCGGGGTAATTTATGCGGACAATCGGCGTTTTTGCCAACGGGAACCTGGTATGCCTGAAGTAAAAACCCGCTGGGATATTTTTTGCACCGTGGTCGACAATTTCGGCGACATCGGTGTGACCTGGCGTCTGGCCCGCCAACTGGTGGCCGAACATTCAGTGACGGTGCGCTTGTGGGTCGATGACCTGCGGGCCTTCGAGCGGTTGTGTCCAGAAATCGACATCCACGCTACGCAGCAGTGGCAGCAGGGTGTCGAGGTGCGGCAATGGTCAGCGCACTGGCAACCCACCGAAGCCGCGGATGTCGTTATCGCCGCGTTCGCCTGCCAGTTGCCGAGTGCTTATATGGAGGCCATGGCCGACCGGGAAAAGCCGCCGCTGTGGATGAACCTCGATTATCTGAGCGCCGAAGACTGGGTCGTCGGTTGTCACGGCTTGCCGTCGGTGAAGTACAAGAATGTGCAGAAGTTCTTTTTCTTCCCGGGGTTTCGCAAGGGCACCGGTGGCTTGCTGCGTGAGAGCGGATTGCTCGAGCGGCGTCGGCAGTTTCAGCAAAGTCCTGAGGCTCAACGAGAATTCCTGCAAGGCCTGGGGGTTGAACGTGACCCGAATGCACAGCTGATCTCGCTGTTCGCCTACGAAAATACCGGGCTGGCCAGTTGGTTAGACGCCATGGCTGCCGATGCAACGCCCACTCATCTGCTGGTGCCCGAAAGCCGGATTCTCGGCGATGTCGAACGCTGGCTCGAAGTGGACGGGCTGACCGCCGGCGCGGTGCATGTGCGCGATGCCCTGACCGTGCAAGTGCTGCCGTTCGTCCGACAGGATCAATATGACCTGCTGCTGTGGAGCTGCGATTTCAACGCCGTGCGCGGCGAAGATTCCTTTGTTCGCGCGCAATGGGCAGGCCGGCCACTGCTCTGGCACATCTATCGGCAGGACGAAGATATTCATCTGGACAAGCTCGATGCCTTCCTGGCCCTGTACACCCAAGGCCTGTCCAAGCCTGCTGGCGAGGCGATCGGCGGTCTATGGCGGGCGTGGAACGCAGGTGAGACAATGATGGATCACTGGAAATCAACCCGCAAACACTGGCCGGAACTGGAAAAACATGCCGAGGCGTGGTGTCTGGAACAAGCCTTGCAGGCAGATCTTGCCGCAGCGCTGGTACAGTTTTACCTAAATTGGATATGATACGCGGCCTAGATTTTTGTAAATCCCATCCAAATTCGGATATTCGCAATGAAAACTGGTAAAGAACTGAAACCCGGTATGGTGATCCGTATCGACAACGATCCTTGGCTGGTTCAGAAAGCTGAATTCACCAAGTCGGGTCGTAACAGCGCGATCATGAAGACCAAGCTGAAAAACCTGTTGACCGGTTACAAGACCGAAACCGTTTACAGCGCCGACGACAAACTGGACGACGTAATCCTCGACCGTAAAGAAGCGACCCTGTCCTTCATCAGCGGCGACTCCTACACGTTCATGGACACCACTGACTACACCATGTACGAGCTGAACGCTGAAGACATCGAAGCCGTTCTGCCTTTCGTTGAAGAAGGCATGACCGATGTTTGCGAAGCCGTGTTCTTCGAAGATCGTCTGGTTTCCGTAGAATTGCCGACCACTATCGTGCGTCAGGTTGACTACACCGAAGGTTCCGCTCGCGGTGACACTTCCGGCAAGGTGATGAAGCCTGCCAAACTGAAGAACGGTACCGAACTGTCGGTTGCTGACTTCATCGAAATCGGCGACATGATCGAGATCGATACCCGCGAAGGCGGTTCCTACAAAGGCCGTGCTAAATAAGCACCGCTTGAGGAATGAAAAAGCCCGACCATTGAGTCGGGCTTTTTTGTGGGCGCTGCTCAGACCTTGGAGTCAGACGGCAACGTGCAGGCGTACATCGACGTTGCCACGGGTGGCGTTGGAGTACGGGCAAACCTGGTGGGCGGCGTCGACCAGGCTTTGTGCGTCGGCTTGTTCAAGGCCTGGCAGGCTGATGTGCAGGTCGATGTCCAGACCGAAACCGCCAGGGATCTGGCCGATGCCGACATGGGCGGTGATCGAGGCGTCATCCGGGATTTTGCGTTTAGTCTGGCTGGCGACGAATTTCAGCGCGCCAATGAAGCAGGCGGAATAGCCGGCAGCGAACAGTTGTTCAGGGTTGGTTGCCGCGCCGCCAGCGCCACCGAGTTCTTTCGGGGTGGCGAGTTTGACGTCGAGGACGTTGTCGCTGGAGATCGCACGACCGTCACGGCCGCCGGTGGAGGTTGCGATTGCGGTGTAGAGAGTTTGCATGGGGTGAGCCTCGTTCGCGATTTGATTATTTGCGCTAAATGTTTGCGCGCTAAGTAAGTGCAAAGTGAATGTAGCTCGCTAATATTTAGTGCGCAAGATAAATTTCTGAAGAAAATTGACTCAGCCCATCACCTGGAGATTCGATCAGGCGGGAGATGCTTGAGATAGAGGCTTTCGTGCGGGATTTATGCGAAGTGAATTTTTTTGCGACGGGGAGGACGCCTTCGCGGGCGATCCGACTTGCCCGCGAAGAATGATAACGCGGTCTAAAGGCTGTCTTGCAGGTGGCTGCGCAGCTCCTGGAGATCCGCTTGCAGCTTCTTCAACTGTTCCAGCGTCTGCCCGCTGGCGCCGAGGATGCACTGCGGAATATCGCGTGCTTTGTCTCGCAGCGCATGGCCTTGCTCGGTGAGTTCGACAATCACTACCCGTTCGTCTTCGCGGCTGCGGGTGCGGCTCAGCAGGCCTTCGGCTTCCAGGCGTTTGAGCAGCGGGGTGAGGGAGCCGGGATCGGTCAGCAGTCGGCTGCTGATTTCGCCGACCGTCAATCCGTCCTTTTCCCACAACACCATCATCGCCAGGTACTGCGGATACGTCAGGCCCAGCGCTTGCAGCAGCGGCTTGTAGACCTTGGTCATCAGCAACGAAGTGGAATGCAGGGCGAAGCAGACCTGATTATCCAGCAGCAGGTTATCGCAGTTGTCCGGGGTGTCGCGCTCGGTGTTCATTTCAAAGCCTTGATCAGTGATCGTCATGAATCTAGCGGGCGAATCTTTAATGCGCCAGATAATTATGGATCAGTGGCGGTCCAGGTTGGTCTGCAGCGCCAGATCCCACGGTGGGATGGGGCTGAAACGGGTCTTCAGGTATTCCAGCAGCAAGCGGCTACGCGAACTGGGTTGTTGCTCCAGACGTAACGCATAAATACCGGTGCTTTCCGGTTTTGGCAGGCCTTTTTCGCAGAACAGCGGCAGCAGTTCACCGCGCAATAAATATTCACTGGCCAGCCAGGTCGGCAGATGCGCGACGCCCAACCCGGCCAGTGCGCCGCAGACCAGCGCCTCTGCGTTGTTGGCGCTCATGCGGATTCGCGCAGGCCGGTGCAAGTGCATCTGCCCATCCCGCTCGAAGCGCCAGGCGAACGGCGGAGCCAGGCCGTCCCAATCCAGACCGTCGTGGTCGACCAATTGCGCCGGCTCGGTCGGCACGCCACGGCGTTGCAGGTAATCGGGGCTGGCGCAGGCGATGCGCACCATGCTCGCCAGCGGCGTGGCCACCAACCGGGTATCGGCCATTTGCCCGGCACGCAGTACCAGGTCGACCTTGCCCAGGTTCGAACCCTGCATGTCGACAAAGCTGTCGATCAGGTGTAATTGCACGTCGAGGCCGGGGTAAAGGGTCAGGAAGTCGGCAATCACCGGTGCCAGATGGCGTCGTCCGAACGCTGCCGGCGCATCGACCCGAATCAAGCCTACCGGCGCATTGCTCAGGGATACCGCTTCCGCTCGGGCCAGCCGCAGTTCCGCAACGATCCGTCGTGCACGCTCGGAGAATGCCAGACCCGCCGGTGTGGCTCGCACCGCATGGGTGCTGCGAATGAACAGCTGACTGCCGACGGCACCTTCCAGACTATCGATGCGTCGCGCCACCGCCGATGGCGTCAGGGGATGACGGCGGGATGCAGCGGAAAAACTGCCGGTTTCCAGCACATCCAGAAACAACCCGAGTTGTTCGGTCAATTGATTGGGATTCATGGTTTCGTCAACGCTTGTGCGAATTTGGCACAGCCATTGTGCGTTGCTGTGCATTTCCCCGCCAGAGCCGACTGCGTAGGATAAACGGCCTGACAAGAGGAAAATCGCCTGTGATCGAGTTCGTGATGTACCTGGTTTTTGGCGCTGCCTTGGGCACCCTTGGCGGACTCTTCGGCATTGGTGGCGGGTTGATAGCGATTCCGCTGTTGGGCGTATGGTGCGGTCTCGATCAGCAGGTCGCCCAAGGTACGGCGCTGGTGATGGTAGTGCCGAACGTGATGCTGGCGCTGTGGCGCTATCACCAGCGAAATCGCATTGAATTGCGCCATGCGCTGCCACTGGCGTCGATGGGGTTCTGCTTTGCCTGGATCGGTTCGATCTGGGCGGTGGGCATCGATGCGCAAACCATGCGCGTGGGCTTCGTCGCGTTTCTGGTCGCGCTGTCGGCCTACAACCTGATGCGAATGTTCACCGCCACCGCACCGGCGGCTTCGCAGATGCATTATTCATGGCCATGGCTGGGCGTGCTCGGCGCGGCTTCCGGGACTATGGGCGGGCTGTTTGGCGTGGGTGGGGCGGTGGTGGCAACGCCGGTATTGACCAGTCTGTTCGGCACCAGCCAAGTGGTTGCCCAAGGCTTGTCGCTGGCGCTGGCATTGCCGAGCACGGGCGTTACGTTGGCGACTTACGCGGTGCATCATCAGGTGCACTGGCCGATCGGTATACCGTTGGCGGTCGGTGGACTGATGAGTATCAGTTGGGGCGTGAGAATCGCCCACGCGCTGCCGGAGAGGCTATTGCGCGGGCTGTTCTGTGGTTTTCTGGTGTTCTGTGCGGTGATGCTCGCTTTTAAAGCTTGAAGCCTTCGATGATGTGTTCGGCCAGGCATTCGGTGATCGGCGAAGGGTTGTTCAGGTTGCGGATCAGCATGATGCTGGCTTCCGGCAACAGGGGCAGGTCCTGGTCGGTGCCGAGGATGCGCATGTCCGGCGTGATCAGGCTTTCCAGTTGCGCGGTGATCGCAAGCCCCGCGCTGACCACCGCCATCAATGCTGACAGGCTGGAGCTGTTGTAGGCAATGCGGTAATCGCGGCCCATGGCGTCCAGCGCATTACACGCCCAGACGCGGCAGAAACAATCACTGTTGAACATCGCCAGCGGCAGCGGCGTCTGCTCATGGGCGTTGAAGCATTGGGCTTCGGCCCAGACAAAACGCTCCTTGCGCAACAACTGGCCGATCTCGTTACCTGGCTCGCGGGTGACGATGGACAGGTCCAGATCCTGGCGCTGCAACAGTTGCCGGGTCGATTCGCAATGAACCTCGATCTGGATCAACGGGTAGAACTGCGCGAAGCGCGACAGGATGCCCGGCAGAAAGCGCATCACGTAGTCGTCAGGCGTGCCGATGCGCACCGTGCCGACCATGTGCGGCTCGCGCAGGGTATTGAAGACTTCGCTGTGGAGTTTGAGGATGCGCCGCGCATAGCCCAGCAATACCTGGCCTTCGGCGGTCAGCTTGACCTGGCGCCCGTCGCGTTCGAACAGCTGGCGCTGCAACACGTCCTCTTCCAGGCGTTTCATCTGCATGCTCACCGCCGACTGGGTGCGGTTGACCATTTCCCCGGCGCGGGTAAAGCCGCCCTGATCAGCGATCGCGACGAAGGTGCGTAGTACATCGGTGTCGATACTGGGGTAGGCGGACATTCATCAATCTCCGAGATGTATGCCATCAGAAACATTCGTTGGATTGATCTTAGCGCTGGAGCGAAACTGGATCCATCCCTAAAGGAGGGCTACACGATGAAAGGTCACAACGAGCATGTAACGCAAGAAAAATTCTCAATCCACGCGGTATCCGATCTGCTGCACAAGTTTAGTCGCTGGTACGAACTTCACCGTGAACGTGAATTACTGGCGAGCTTGAGCGACGAAGCGCTGAAGGATATTGGCGTGAGCCGCGCAGATGTAGAGCATGAGTCGGTAAGACCGTTCTGGGATGATCCGATGCATAAATGATGAGGCCATCGCTACACAAACCGCTTTCGGGTGAGGTAGGTTGCGAGCAGACAAGGAGATGCTCATGCCCGCCACACTGTCCTTTTCCCTCAAACAGGCTCGGCGTCTGGCGCTGGCTGCCCAAGGGTTCAACGGGCGCCAGCCGCCAGCGGCGATCAAACCGGTTCAGCTCAACCGGCTGATCGAACGACTCGGCATTCTGCAGATCGATTCGGTCAATGCGTTGGTGCGTTCGCACTACCTTCCCTTGTTTTCCCGTCTTGGCAATTATTCAACCGACTTGCTCGATCAGGCAGCCTGGAGTCAGGGGCGTCGACGCACGTTGTTCGAGTATTGGGGTCACGAAGCATCGTTGTTGCCCTTGTCGATGTACCCCTTGATGCGCTGGCGCATGCAGCGCGCAGCCCGCGGCGAAGATATCTACCAGCAACTGGCGCGTTTCGGTCGTGAGCAACAGGACACGATTCGCCGCGTGTTGGCGTCGGTCCAGGAACTCGGTGCATTGGGGGCGGGTAGCCTGTCGACCCGTCAGGAGCGGGCAGGGCCGTGGTGGGACTGGAGCGCCGAAAAACATGCGCTGGAATGGTTGTTCGCCGCCGGTGAAGTGACCGTCGCCAGCCGGCGTGGGTTCGAACGGCTTTATGATTTGCCGGAGCGGGTGATTCCATCGGCGATACTTCAGCAGTCCTTGCCCAGTGAAGCGGAGGCCCAGTGCGGGTTGTTGCTGTATGCCGCCACGGCGTTGGGCGTCGGCACGGAAAAGGACCTGCGGGATTATTTTCGCTTGAACCCGGCAGACAGCCGGCCGCGTCTGGCTGAACTGGTCGAGGGCGGTGATCTGTTGGTCTGTGAAGTTGAAGGCTGGCGACAACCGGCCTATTGCCTGGCTGAGCCGAAGGTGCCGCGCAAGGTCGAGGCCAGTGCGCTGCTTTCACCGTTCGATTCGCTGATTTGGGAGCGCAGCCGTACCGAGCGATTGTTCGATTTCCGTTATCGGCTGGAGATTTATACGCCGCAGCACAAGCGAGTCTATGGCTATTACGTGTTGCCGTTTTTGCACAATGAGCGGATCGCTGCGCGGGTCGACTTGCGAGCCGAACGAGCGTCGGGCCGGTTGGCGGTGCATGCCGTGCATGAGGAACAGCCGGGGCTGGATGATGAAGGGATGCGGGCTTTGGCGGTCAATCTGCGGCGGATGGCAGACTGGTTGGGGCTTGAGCGGGTTCAGCTGAATTGCCCGCGGGCGAGTGCGGCGCGGTTGCGGGTGGCGTTGGCTCAATTCAGTGTTGTTTGAATTGACGCCTTCGCGGGCAAGCCTCGCTCCTACAGGTTTTATGTCGTCCACCGGAAATGTGAACGACCCAAAACCTGTAGGAGCGAGGCTTGCCCGCGAAGGGCTTAACGCGATTTAACGGCGGACTTGCTTCAGGGTCTCGGCAATCAAAAACGCCAGTTCCAGCGACTGATCGGCATTCATCCGCGGGTCGCAATGGGTGTGATAACGATCCGACAACCCATCTTCGGTAATCGGCCGCGCGCCGCCGATGCATTCGGTGACGTTCTGCCCGGTCATTTCGATGTGGATGCCGCCGGCATAACTGCCTTCCGCTTCGTGAACCTGGAAAAACTGCTTCACCTCGCCAAGGATCTGCGCGAAGTCGCGGGTCTTGTAGCCGCTGCTGGCCTTGATGGTGTTGCCGTGCATCGGGTCGGAGCTCCAAAGCACTTGCTTGCCTTCGCGCTGCACCGCGCGGATCAGCTGCGGCAGGTGATCGCCAACCTTGTTCGCGCCCATCCGCGCAATCAGGTTCAGGCGACCTGGGTCGTTGTCCGGGTTGAGCACATCGATCAGGCGAATCAGGTCTTCAGGGTTCATGCTCGGGCCGACCTTGACCCCGATCGGGTTATGCACCCCGCGCAGGAATTCGACGTGAGCACCGTCCAGTTGGCGGGTACGGTCGCCGATCCACAGCATGTGGGCCGAACAGTCGTAGTAGTCGTTAGTCAGGCTGTCGCGACGCACGAAAGCTTCTTCGTAGTTCAGCAGCAGCGCTTCGTGGGCGGTGAAAAAACTGGTTTCGCGCAGTTGCGGCGAACTGTCCATGCCGCAGGCGCGCATGAAGGCCAGGGTTTCATCGATGCGATCGGCCAGGTGGCTGTATTTCTCGGCCAGTGCCGAGTTGGCGATGAAGTCCAGGTTCCATTTGTGCACCTGATGCAGGTCGGCAAAACCGCCCTGGGCAAAGGCGCGCAGCAGGTTCAGGGTCGCGGTGGACTGGTGGTAGGACTGCAGCAGGCGATCCGGGTCCGGCACGCGGCTTTTTTCGTCGAAACCAATGCCGTTGACGATGTCGCCACGGTAGGCCGGCAGCGTCACGCCGTTGATGGTTTCATCGTTGGCCGAACGGGGTTTGGCGAACTGACCGGCCATGCGTCCGACTTTGACCACCGGGCAGCCGGCGGCGAAGGTCATGACGATCGCCATTTGCAGCAACACTTTAAAGGTGTCGCGTATTTTCGCGGCGGAGAATTCGGCGAAGCTTTCGGCGCAGTCGCCGCCCTGCAACAGAAACGCCCGGCCCTGGGTGACTTCGGCAAACTGACGGCGCAACTCCCGCGCTTCACCGGCAAAAACCAGTGGCGGATAGCTCGCCAGGGTTTGCTCGACGTGCAGCAAATGGGCCGCGTCGGGGTATTGAGGTTGTTGCTGGATCGGCAAGGCGCGCCAGCTGTCAGGGCTCCAGGGTTGGCTCATCGCAGTCTCTAGTGTTTTACGTTCGGACGGTTATGTTATCAGCAATTAGTGCGTGACCTGTTCCCGTCGCTTCGCGGACAATTGCGCCTTTGCCGCTTTATGTTGCGGTTCATCGCGTTGCCGGAGCCGGTAACGACCAGGAGACGAAATGACTGAGGAGCGCGTCGAGCATCTGCTCGCCGAGGTACAGGATGAGTTCGGCGTGATTCGCGTGCTGGAAGTGGCCGATTACCGTTTTCTGGAGTTCGGTGACGCCATCGAACAGAGCTGTGTGTTCACCGCCGACCCGAGCTGGCTCGAGTACGATTACACCCGCGCGATGCTGATTGGCGCGTTGTGCCACGAGCAGCCGGAAAGCGCGCTGTTCCTCGGCCTCGGTGCCGGCACGCTGACCCAGGCCTGCCTGAAGTTCCTGCCACTGGAAGATGTCGAAGCCATCGAGCTGCGTCCCGACGTACCGCGCCTGGCCATCGAATACCTGGGGCTGGATGACGATCCGCGGCTGTACATTCGCGTCGGCGATGCGCTGGAATTGCTCGATACGGCGGAACCGGCCGATCTGATTTTCGTCGACCTGTATACCGATGTCGGGCCGGGTGTCGGGCACCTGGCCTGGAGCTTTCTGGAAAACTGTCAGAAACGCTTGAATCCGGGTGGCTGGCTGGTGATCAATCAGTGGGCCACCGACGACGGCAAACCGTTGGGCGCGGCGTTGTTGCGCGGGCTCTATCACCGGCATTACTGGGAGTTGCCGGTGAAGGAGGGCAACGTGATTCTGATCGTGCCATCGGAGCTGGATCAGGAGCTGGACATGGAAGGGCTGATCGCCCGCGCGGAAGGCCTGGCGCCGCGATTGGGGTATTCGTTGCAATCGTTGATCAAGGATATTCGGCCGGCGACTTAATACGATGAGGTCATCTGTGGCGAGGGAGCTTGCTCCCGCTTGAGTGCGCAGCACTCACAAAATCTGTATTGATGTACAAGGATTGTTGGGGCCGCTTCGCAGCCCAGCGGGAGCAAGATCCCTCGCCACAAAAGCCGATCTGTCAGCAGCCTTTGAAGACGCCCGGCCGCTTCTCGATCATCGACCGCACACCCTCCTTGGCATCCTCGCTGTTGAGCAGTTTCTTCACCAGCGCCGGCAATGCCCGGGCCGCAGCAGTTTCACCCTCATAGCGCGCCTGTCGCGCAGACATCAGCGTCGCTTGAACTCCCAGCGGCGCCTGCCTCGCAATCCTTTCAGCCAGCTCGACCGCCCGTGGCAGCAGATCCTCGCTGGCCATGACTTCCTGCACCAGGCCCAGATGCAAGGCGTCATGTGCGTCGAATTCATCCCCGGTAAGCAGCCAGCGCATGGCATTGCCCCAACCGGCGACCTGATGCAGGCGCAAGGTTGCGCCGCCGAACGGGAAGAGCCCACGCTGTACTTCCTTTTGGGCAAAACGGGTATTGCTGGCGCACAGGTTGATATCGGCGGCCAGCATCAACTCGATGCCCGCGGTCAGGCAATAGCCCTGCGCCGCGACAATCACCGGTTTGCTGATCCGGGGGCCGCCGAACACGCCCCAGGGATCGCAGCCACCGGGTGGTGCCTGCCAGCCTTCGGCCAGGGCCGCGCCGGCGCTGACCAGATCGAGCCCGGCAGTGAAATGCTCGCCATGACCGAACACCACCGCGACTCGAGCCTCACTGTCGGCCTCGAACTCGCCATAAGCCAGGCTGAGTGCATTGAGCAGGTCGAGGTCGAAAGCATTGCGCTTGGCCACCCGATCCAGGCCGATCATCAGGACATGACCGTGCCGTTTACGGGTTACACGACTGGGGCTGGGCTGATTCATGGAGCATTTCCTCGGGCGGGAAGGGTGTGTCAGACCAAAGGTCTGCGTCGCAAGGGTGAACCGTTTTAGCGCCATCGTCAGCAGGGCCGGGCCTTTGCAAAATAGACGGTTGTACGATTATCCGCAAAGCCCGTGACACAACGGCGTATGCCGGTTTTTTCCGATAAAAAAAGCTCCCTTTTTTGCCGAATTCCGGTATAGTGCGCGCCGGCCTTTAACCGGGCCGCGTTTAGGTAGCGCAATTCCCCGAAGCCAGCTTCGGCTGCACGTCCGCCCCGCGGACTCTTCCTTGACGATTCTTTTCATTCATTCGTTTTCGCAAATCCCCGCCGACAAAGCTGCCAGGGCGACTCTTGAGTCTCAACACGGCATGCGCAGCTTTGGAGCATGGGTCTTTGCGGATGCACTTAGAGGCAGACCCATGACCCAGGAAATCGGCGGCTTCGCCGCTCTTGAACTTCACCCTAATATTGTCGCTGCAGTAGTCGCTACCGGCTATGAAGAGCCTTCGGCCATTCAGCAGCAGTCGATCCCGATCATTCTCGCCGGTCACGATATGATTGGCCAGGCGCAAACCGGTACCGGTAAAACCGCTGCCTTTGCCCTGCCGATCCTGCACCGCATTGATCCGTCCAAGCGCGAGCCGCAAGCTCTGATCCTGGCCCCAACTCGTGAGTTGGCGCTACAAGTTGCAACCGCTTTCGAAACCTACGCCAAGCAAATGCCGGGCGTAACTGTTGTGGCTGTCTACGGCGGCGCGCCGATGGGCCCACAATTGAAAGCAATCCGTAATGGCGCACAGATTGTTGTCGCCACTCCGGGTCGTCTGTGCGACCACCTGCGTCGCGACGAAAAAGTCCTGGCTACCGTGAACCACCTGGTTCTCGACGAAGCGGACGAAATGCTCAAACTGGGCTTCATGGACGACCTGGAAGTTATCTTCAAGGCCATGCCGGAAACCCGTCAGACCGTATTGTTCTCGGCCACCCTGCCGCAATCGATCCGTGCCATCGCCGAACGCCACCTGCGCGATCCGAAGCACGTGAAGATCCAGAGCAAGACTCAGACCGTTACCGCGATCGAACAGGCTCACCTGTTGGTTCACGCCGACCAGAAGACTTCTGCCGTTCTCAGCTTGCTGGAAGTGGAAGATTTCGACGCCCTGATCATGTTCGTGCGCACCAAGCAAGCGACCCTGGACCTGGCCAGTGCCCTGGAAGCCAAAGGCTACAAAGCCGCTGCGCTGAACGGTGACATTGCTCAGAACCAGCGTGAGCGCGTAATCGAATCCCTCAAGGATGGCCGTCTGGACATCGTTGTGGCGACCGACGTTGCCGCTCGTGGCCTGGACGTTCCGCGTATCACTCACGTGTTCAACGTTGATATGCCGTACGACCCGGAATCCTACGTTCACCGTATCGGCCGTACCGGCCGTGCCGGTCGCGAAGGTCGCGCGCTGCTGCTGGTCACTCCTCGTGAGCGCCGCATGCTGCAAGTGATCGAGCGTGTTACCGGTCAGAAAGTTGCCGAAGTTCGCCTGCCGGACGCTCAAGCTGTTCTCGATGCCCGCATCAAGAAATTGACCAACAGCCTGTCGCCGCTGGTAGGTGATGCCGAGTCGACTCACGGTGATCTGCTGGATCGTCTGACTGCCGACATCGGTTGCAGCCCGCGTGCCCTGGCCGCAGCCCTGCTGCGCAAGGCTACCAACGGTCAAGCGCTGACCCTGGCGGCTATCGAGAAAGAGCGTCCACTGGTGCCGAACAATGCACCGCGTGGCGATCGTCCAGAGCGTTCCGGTGATCGTCCGGACCGTGGTGACCGCGAGCGTCGTGCTCCGATCCCGCTGGCTGAAGGTCGTGCTCGTTGCCGTACCGCGCTGGGTGCGCGTGACGGTATCGCTGCCAAGAACCTGCTGGGCGCCATCCTCAACGAAGGTGGTCTGGCGCGTGAAGCCATCGGTCGCATCCAGGTGCGTGACAGCTTCAGCCTCGTCGAGCTGCCGGAAGATGGTCTGGAGCGTTTGCTGACCAAGCTGAAGGACACTCGCGTTGCCGGCAAGCAGTTGAAGCTGCGTCGCTACCGCGAAGATTGATCCGCCCTCGGGCTGATTGATCGCACATAAAAAATCCCCGACTGGTTCGGGGATTTTTTTGCCTGCAGGTTTGTGTCCGGCGTTTGTGCGGAGTCGGTCTACCTGTCAGCCGAAACGATAGATATCCATCCCCAGTGCTCCCATGGTGAACCCCTGGTGCACAACGCTGAACTCGCCCCCGGCCGCGCGGGCGAAGTACAGCGGCAACAGATGTTCGTCACTCGGATGGTTGCGTACAGCATTCGGCGCTTGCTGGCGATAGTCGTGCAACGCGGCTTCGTCGTTTGCTTCGAGCTTCTCGATCATCCAGTCGCGGAACGCCTTGGCCCACGGTTCGACGCTTTCCGGGCCGGCGTGCCAGTCCAGTTCGCGCAGGTTGTGGGTGATGCTGCCAGAGCCGATCAACAGCGCGCCGTGTTCACGCAGGCTGGCCAGGGCATGGCCAACGCGGGTTTGCAGGGCAGGACCGCCGCGGGTGGGCAGCGAGACCTGCACCACCGGGACATCGGCCTGCGGATACATCAACGACAAGGGCACCCAAACGCCGTGATCCAAGGGGCGCTGGGGGTCTATGCGCGCAGGCAGGCCGTCGGCCTTCAGCAGTTCGACAACCTCCGCCGCCAGTTGCGGATTGCCGGGTGCCGGGTATTGCACCTCGAACAAGGCCTGCGGAAAACCACCGAAGTCGTGCCAGGTTTCGGGGTGAGGGTTGCCGCTGACCAGCAGTTCGCTACTTTCCCAGTGCGCGGAAACGATCACAATGGCCTTGGGTTTCGACATTGCTGCGGCCAGATTCGCGAGGGCCGGCCCACTGGCGCCGGGTTCCAGGGCCAGCATGGGGGAGCCATGAGAGATGTACAGGCTGGGGAACATAAATAAGCTCCTGAGAGTAAGATGGCAGCATCTTCAGTCAGATCATTGATCTAAATCTAATATAAGTTTTAGAGTCTTTTGATCGAATTTTTCGGGGTTAATTATGCAACCGGAGTTTTGGCACAAACGGTGGGCGTCGAATCAGATCGGCTTTCATCTGCCGGAAGTAAATCCCTATCTGCAACGGTTCTGGCCGCAGTTGGGCCTTGATGAAGGTTCTCGCGTACTGGTGCCGTTGTGTGGCAAGAGCCTGGACCTGTTGTGGCTGGCACACTGCGGTCATGAGGTTCTGGGTATCGAGCTGTCGGAAAAGGCCATCGAGGACTTTTTCAATGAGCATCAGTTGGACCCGGCAATCAGCGAGCAGGGGCCTTTCAACGTCTATCGGGCCGGGTCGATCGAGCTGTGGTGCGGCGATTTCTTTGAGTTGACGGCAGGCGATGTTGCCGATTGCAGCGCGCTGTACGACCGCGCGGCGCTGATCGCCTTGCCGCCGGCGATGCGTGAGCAATACGCGGCTCATCTGATCCGGATTCTGCCAAAGGATTCTCTAGGGCTTTTGATTACGCTGGATTACGACCAGAAGCAAATGGCCGGGCCGCCGTTTGCTGTGCTTGATGAGGAAGTGCAACGGCTGCTGGGGGGCTCGTGGGAGCTGAAGATCCTGGAAGACCAGGATGTCCTGGGTGAGAGCTGGAAGTTTCTCGAGGCCGGTGTCACGCGGCTTGAGGAGCGTGTGTATCGGGTTTCCAGCCATTAAGGTGTGTTGAGCTTGCCCGCGAAGAGGGCCTGAAGAGCACCGCATTAATCAAACAGACAAAAAAAGGCCCGCATTCACTGCGGGCCTTTTCTTTTAGTGCTGCGGAAGCTGTCAGCCCCGGCGACGCAGTGCGTCGATGCGTTCTTCCAGCGGCGGGTGGCTCATGAACATGCGGGCGAACCCTTGTTTGAGACCACCGTTGATGCCGAAGGCATTCAGGGTGTCCGGCATGTGCACCGGCAGCCCTTGTTCGGCACGCAGACGCTGCAGGGCGCCGATCATTGCGCTGGTACCGGCCAGGCGTGCGCCTGCGTCGTCGGCACGGAATTCGCGCTTGCGCGAGAACCACATGACGATGGCGCTAGCCAGAATGCCCAGGACCAGTTCGGCGAAGATCGTCGCCACGTAGTAGGCAATGCCCTGGCCTTCTTCGTTCTTGAAGATCACCTTGTCGACAAAGTTGCCGATGATCCGGGCGAAGAACATCACGAAGGTGTTCACCACGCCCTGGATCAGCGCCAGGGTGACCATGTCGCCATTGGCCACGTGACCGATTTCGTGGGCCAGAACGGCTTTCACTTCATCCGGCGAGAAGCGCTCGAGCAAGCCCTGGCTGACCGCGACCAGTGCGTCGTTCTTGTTCCAGCCGGTGGCGAAGGCGTTGGCTTCATAGGCCGGGAAAATCCCGACTTCGGGCATCTTGATCCCGGCTTCGCGGGACAGTTGCTCGACGGTTTGCAGCAGCCATTGCTCGTGCCGGGTGCGCGGCTGGCTGATGATCTGCGTGCTGGTGCTCATTTTCGCCATCCACTTGGAGATGAACAGCGAGAACAGGGAACCGGCGAAACCAAAGACCGCACAGAAAATCAGCAGCTGATTGAGGTTGAGATCAACCCCGTTGGCCGCCATGAACCCGTTGAAGCCGAAAAGGCTCAGGGTGATGCTGGCAATCAGCACGACCGCCAGGTTAGTGGCCAAAAACAGCAAAATGCGCATCATGGTTGTAGAAATCTCCTCGTGCTAAAGATGTAGCGTACTGCGGGGTATATAAGGTGCTGCACCGGGCTATTCAACCGGGTGACTATTTCAAACTGTGTCCTACGGCAACAGTCTAGTTGCTTGAAGGGCATTTCCGACGTCGACATGGGAAACGGTTGTCAGCCGATTAGCTTCACAAGCCCCCGCCGTTGTTGGGTATGGGCATGAAGCGTGTCGTCAGTCAGCGCTTGAAACAGCGAGGCAGGGCAGGGCGCACAGATGTGTTGCTGAATTAATCACCGTGCGACTTTTACTCGCGTCGCACGGTGACAGGCCATTTACTGGCGGTAGGACTTGAGGAAGTTGCCGATCCGGCCAATGGCCTGATCCAGGTCGTCGACCCGTGGCAGGGTGACCACGCGGAAGTGATCTGGCCATGGCCAGTTGAAGGCCGTGCCTTGTACCACCAGCAGCTTTTCCGAGAGCAGCAGGTCGAGCACGAATTTCTCATCGTTGTGGATCGGGCAGACTTTCGGGTCGATCCGTGGGAACGCATACAGCGCGCCCATCGGCTTGACGCAGCTCACGCCGGGAATGTCGTTGAGCAGTTCCCAGGTACGATTACGCTGTTCCAGCAGGCGCCCTTGGGGCAATACCAGGTCGTTGATGCTCTGATAGCCACCGAGTGCAGTCTGGATCGCGTGCTGGCTCGGCACGTTGGCACACAGGCGCATATTAGCCAGCATGTCGATGCCTTCGATGTAGCTCTGGGCGTGGTGTTTCGGGCCGGAAATGGCGATCCAGCCGGAGCGGAAGCCGGCCACGCGATAGGACTTGGACAGGCCGTTGAAGGTCAGGCACAGCAGGTCCGGTGCCAGCGAGGCGGTGCAGATGTGCACGGCGTCGTCGTACAGGATCTTGTCGTAGATCTCGTCGGAGAACACCACCAGATTGTGCTGACGGGCCAGCTCCAGCATGCCCAGCAGGACTTCTTTCGAATACACCGCGCCAGTCGGGTTGTTCGGGTTGATGATCACCAGGGCCTTGGTGTTCGGGGTGATCTTGGCCTTGATGTCGGCCAGGTCCGGCCACCAGTTAGCCTGCTCGTCGCACAGGTAATGCACCGGGTTGCCGCCCGCCAGGCTCACTGCGGCGGTCCACAGCGGATAGTCGGGGGCCGGCACCAGCACTTCGTCGCCGTTGTTGAGCAGGGCCTGCATCGACATCACGATCAGCTCGGAAACGCCGTTGCCCAAGTAAATGTCTTCAATGCCGACGCCTTCCACCTGCTTTTGCTGGTAGTACTGCATCACGGCTTTACGGGCGCTGAACAGGCCTTTGGAGTCGCTGTAGCCCTGGGCGGTCGGCAGGTTGCGGATCACGTCCTGAAGGATTTCATCCGGCGCTTCGAAACCAAAGGGCGCCGGGTTGCCGATGTTCAGCTTGAGGATGCGATGGCCTTCCTCTTCCAGGCGTTTGGCGTGCTTGAGCACTGGGCCGCGAATGTCGTAGCAGACGTTGGCGAGCTTGTTCGATTTGCTGACCTGCATGGCGATGTGTTCCCGAAAATGAACGATCCAGGCGGCGTATGAACGACCGTGCTGGGAATCCTGCGTATTCACACAGGCCTGACGCCTTGAGTGGCGGCACTCATAATCCGTTTGAATGCGCTTGGTCTGGCTGCCAGACTGGCGTTTGACGAGGCGCAATCATACGTGCCGCCCGATCCGTGGAAAAGGTACAGATCGGGCTTTTTCAACTGCTGAGGTGTATCGATGGAAAAGTTGGAAAAAAACCTGGAAGAATGGCGGGCCATGCTTGATCCGGAGCAGTACAACGTTTGCCGCCTCAAGGGCACCGAGCGGCCGTTCTCCGGTAAATACAACGGCACCAAAACCGACGGTGTCTACCACTGTATCTGCTGCAACGCACCGCTGTTCGACTCTAAAACCAAGTTCGATTCCGGCTGCGGCTGGCCGAGCTTCTACGCGCCGATCGGCGACAGCGCGATGGTCGAGATCCGTGATATCAGCCATGGCATGATCCGTACCGAAGTGGTCTGCGCCAAATGCGATGCGCACCTTGGGCATGTGTTCCCGGACGGTCCGCCGCCAACCGGTTTGCGTTATTGCATCAACTCGGTGTGTCTGGACCTGGTTCCTCGCGAATAATCCGCCGTCGCACGTCTGGCTTGTGTATGCAGGAGCAGCCTTCGGCAGCTCCTGCAATGATGTTCGCGTGTCGGGGATGTATTGATTTATTAAATTGCACACAATTCAATTGCTCGCTATGTTTGATATTCCTTCATTCGGAGTTCGTGCCATGAGCGACAACCTGCTGAGCATCCCTTGCACCACCATCAAGGGGGAGCAAAAGACCCTGGCCGATTTCGCCGGTAAAGCGGTGCTGGTGGTCAACACCGCCAGCAAATGCGGCTTCACCCCGCAGTACAAAGGCCTCGAAGAGCTCTGGCAGAGCTACAAGGATCAAGGTTTGGTGGTGCTCGGGTTTCCCTGCAATCAGTTCGGCCAGCAGGAGCCGGGCAATGAAGGGGCGATTTCCGAGTTCTGCGAGCTGAATTACGGAGTGAGTTTCCCGTTGTTCAAGAAGATCGAAGTCAACGGTGCCGGCGCCCATCCGCTGTTCGTTCAGCTGAAAAAACGCGCGCCAGGTGTATTGGGTTCCCAGGGCATCAAATGGAACTTCACCAAGTTCCTGATCGGCAAGGACGGTCAACTGGTCAAGCGCTTTGCTCCGGCAACCAAGCCGCAAGCGCTGCGCCGCGAGATCGAAGCCCTGCTCAAATGAACACGTTGTCAGTCGATTCGCTGAAGCTCGACAGTCAGCTCTGCTTCAAGCTGTATGCCGCTTCTCGAGCGGTGATCCGTGCCTATAAGCCGATGCTCGATCAACTGGGCCTGACCTACCCGCAATACCTGGCGATGCTGGTGCTGTGGGAATGGCAGGAGGCGGCGCCGGAGCAGCCGACGGTCAAAGCGCTGGGTGAGCGCCTGGCGCTGGATTCCGGAACCCTGACGCCGCTGCTCAAGCGTCTTGAGCAACTGCAACTGGTGCAGCGTCAGCGTTCGGCGCGCGATGAGCGGGAGGTGCACTTGAGCCTGTCGCCAGCCGGCAAGGCCTTGCGCGAACAGGTCGGGCCGCTCAAGGCCCGCTTGTTGTGCGATAGCGGTGTCGATCTGGATCGCCTGAATGAGTTGCGCGATGGCCTCGATCACTTGTTGGGGCAAATCAAAGCGCTGTCGTAGTGGGTATCCACAAGTCGAGCAGGGCCGCCAGTTCTTCCCGGCGAAAGGGTTTGGCCAGGTAGTCGCTCATGCCCGCCGCACGACAGCGTTCGCGTTCTTCGGACATGGCGTTGGCGGTCAGGGCGACGATGGGCAGTTGTGGCCAGCGCCCGCTGCGACGGATCTGCCTGCTGGCTTCATAGCCATCCATCACCGGCATGTTGCAGTCCATCAGCACCAGGTCGAATTCACTGTGCTCGAGCTGATCCAGGGCTTCGGCGCCATGGGCCGCGACGCTCACTTCGCAACCGAGTTTGCCGAGCATTCCCTTGGCCACCAACTGATTGACCGGGTTGTCCTCCACCAGCAGGATGCGCCCGCGTCGCTGGGTAGAGAGGACTTCAACCCGCGCCCCGTTGATCGTGTTGAGTTCCGGCTGCAAGATCCGCCGCAATGTCTGGTAAAGCGCATTGCGCGCCAATGGTCGCGCCTGCTGCTGCAAGGGCGCCAGGGCATTGACTTGCTCGCTGGGCAGGAAACTGCCGTAGGCGGTCACCAGTAGAATCGGCGCGGTGAAAGTAGGGCGTAGGCCAAACAGGCATTCGGGGCAGTCGGTGATCAGCACATCCGGTTTCAGGCCGATCAACCGGTCATCGATGGAACGCTGTTGATAGCCGAGCCCCCATACGGGTAGTAGATTCTGTAGCAGTTCCGCCAGACCGCTGCTGGCGGCCGTGATCGCGACGATGTTGCCTTGCAGCGCCGCTGGCGGGATGGCGCGGGTGTGGCAGGGCAGCGGCAGATCAGCGCAGAACTGACTGCCGAAGCCTGCTTCCGAGTTGATTGTCAGGCGCCCCTGCATCGCTTCGCAGAGGTTATAAGTCAGCGCCAGGCCCAGCCCGGTACCGCCGAATTGTCGGGTAATGCCGGCACCGGCCTGGGTGAACGGTTGAAAGATTTTGACCTGAGCGTCTTGGGCAATGCCGATGCCGGTGTCGCAGACCTCGATTCGCACGCCGTCTTCGAACGTTGAAAGACGCACATCGACCCGCCCGAAACGGGTGAACTTGAGGGCGTTGGACAACAGGTTGCTGACGATCTGCCGGACGCGGGTCGGATCACCGAGCACCAGAGCCGGAAATTGTGGGTCGATCAGGCACGTCAGTTCGACGCTCGGCGCGGCGTTCTGGGACAGCAGGTTGGCGGTGTCTTCGATCAATGAGCCGAGGTCGAATGGAATGTGTTCGAGTTCCAGCTGGCCGGCATCGAATTTCGACAAGTCGAGAATATCGTTGAGCAGTTCCACCAGCACTTTGCCCGAGTCATGGGCGATGGACAGTTGTTGTTGCTGCTCGGCATTGAGCGGGCCGTCCAGCGAAAGCGCGATCATCCCCAGCAGACCATTGAGGGGCGTGCGGATTTCATGGCTCATGTTGGCCAGGAACACTGAGCGTGCCTCGGCCATGTCCAGGGCGGTGCGGCGGGCGACTTCCAGCTCCTCGTTGGATTGACTGAGCCGGGAGTTGATGGCCTTGAGTTCCGCAGTGCGGGCCGAGACGATGTTTTCCAGTTGCGAAAGGTAGTCGGTCAGACGGTTTTCAGCGTTGCGCCGCTGCTGGATTTCGGTGGCGATGTTTTCGAACTGCTGATTGGCGACCTTGACCAGGATCCCGATTTCATCGTTTTCATGCCCCGCCGGATACTCCAGCCAGGTCGGCTCCGCGCTACGCGGATCACGGCCACTGAGTTCGCGGATGACCCGCACCAGCGGTTTGGTCAGCATCACGTAAAACAGCGCCAGCAGAATGCCCGTGAGGATCAGGCTGCGCGCGAAGCCATTGAGCAGGGTCACTTCGGCCCGGCGCAGGAAACGGCTGCCAAAGGCGTAGGTATCGACTTCGAGTTGCAAGGTCCCGAGGGATTCGTCCGGCAAGTGGTCGAGGTAAAGACGGTCTTCAAACTGTCGGTTGGCGCCGAACAGGAAGTCGCTGAGCATCCGGTAACTGTTTTCCAGGCCCGGGCGTTTGACGCTGGCCAGCACCGTATTGTTGTTGTCGGTCAATTTCGCGCCGATGATCGCCGGGGAGCGCAGCAGACCCAGGATCAGCTCCTGGGCAAGTTCGGCGTCGATGTTGTAGGCGATGCGAGACGCGGGGTTGTGGCTGATTTCCAGCAAAGACAGGATTTCGCGGTTGATGGAGGCGTCTTCACTGGCATAATCGATGCCAATTTGCACAAGGCTGAGCAGCGTGCCCAGAATGAAGCCGACCAGCACCGTAAGCTTGGCTTGCTTGTACGACAGCCGCTGGCTGAACTTGATATCCATGGGATGTTGAACCACTTCCGTTTCCCTTCGCTGCTCAAGCATAGTCGATCATCAATGGATACCGATGTTCTCGCAAAACACCTGTACGGGGTGTTGGCCGGGCATCGGATGCTGTGTTTCGTCGCTGTACCGCCATCATCACTGTGAACGTGCCCGAGGAGAAGACGTGGATTCCCGATTGAATGCTTTTCTTGAACGCGCCGATGCCGTTCTGGCCCGTATCGAACCGCTGCTGCCGGCGCCTCGGCAAACTGTCGACTGGACACACTGCCTGGCCGCACGCTGGCAACGCGAGGGTCGCAACGGTTTTCTGTTGCCGCTGCAAGTCAGCCTCGACATGCGCCTGTCCGACCTGATCGGCGTTGACCGGCAACTTGAGCAATTGGGCCGCAATACTCAACAGTTCCTCGACGGCATGCCTGCCAATCACGCCTTGCTCTGGGGCTCGCGGGGCACCGGTAAATCGTCGCTGGTGCGCGCCTTGCTGGCCGAACACGCCAAGAGCGGCCTGCGGCTGATCGAGATCGAGCGCGATCACCTGGCGGACTTGCCGCGAGTGGTCGAGCAGATTGCCAAGCTGCCTCAACGGTTTGTGCTGTTCTGCGATGACCTGTCGTTCGAGTCGGGCGAGGGCGATTATCGCGTGCTCAAGAGCGTACTCGATGGCTCTCTCGAGCAGGCGCCAGATAACGTTCTGCTGTACGCCACCTCCAACCGTCGCCATCTGGTGCCGGAAAAGGAAAGCGATAACGAAAACTGGAAAAGGGTCGATGGCGAGCTCCATCCCAATGAGGCGGTGGAAGACAAGATCGCGCTGTCGGACCGGTTTGGCCTGTGGCTGTCGTTCTATCCGTTTACTCAGGAACACTTCCTCAATGTCGTCGAGCACTGGATCGGCCAATTGGCCGATAAGGCCGGCCTCAAGTGGCAGCGTGACGAAGAGTTGGACATCCTCGCGGTGCGCTGGGCCACGGGCCGGGGTAATCGCAACGGACGTTGCGCGTATCAATTTGCCCGCTATTGGGTCGGGCTGAAGCTGTTGGAGCAAAAGGCATGATCGATTTGCAAAAAAGCGGCCAAGGCCTTGAGGGCTACGGCATGTTATGGGCGCAGCTGGAATCGTTGCTGGCGGAGGAGCGTGATTTTATCGCCAACGCCGCGCAATTTTCCGCGTTTCTGTTCAACCAGCTCGATGACTTGAACTGGGCCGGTTTCTACCTTAATCGCAATGAAGAACTGGTGCTTGGCCCGTTTCAAGGGCAGATCGCCTGTGTGCGTATTCCATTCGGGCGCGGTGTGTGCGGGGCTGCTGCTGCCACCTTGCAGACCCAGCGGGTCGAAGACGTGCACGCTTTCCCCGGCCACATCGCTTGCGACAGCGCATCGAATAGTGAACTCGTCGTGCCGTTGGTCAAGGACGGTCGACTGATCGGTGTGCTCGATCTCGACAGCCCGAAACTGGCGCGTTTCAGCGCTGACGATCAAGCCGGAATCGAGCAACTGGCGGCGATTTTCCTGCGTCTGACCGACTGTTGATCAGGCTTTCAAGCCGGCCTTGATCAGCAGGCTTGTCGGGTCAACGGCATCGATCTGTTGTGGCTCAAGGAACTGGTTGGCGTACTGCATGTAGATTTCGTCGTTGATGAATAACCCGAACAATTCAGTGTCGATGTGGGCGTCACGGCACATGGTGGCCATGATGCCCAGTGCTTCGCTCAACGATTTGGCTTTCTTGTAGGGGCGATCGGCGGCGGTCAGCGCTTCGAAAATATCGGCAATCGCCATCATTCGCGCCGGCAGGCTCATGTCTTCGCGTTTCAAGCGTTTGGGATAACCGGTGCCGTCCATTTTTTCGTGATGGCCGCCGGCGATCTCCGTGACGTTATTGAGGTGGTCGGGGAAGGGCAGGTGACTGAGCATCAGGATCGTCTGCACCATGTGGTGATTAATGATGTAACGCTCCTCGCGGGTCAGGGTGCCTCGGGCGATGCTCAGGTTGTAAAGTTCGCCCCGGTTGTACTTGTAGCGCGGCACGTCGAGCTTGAAACCCCAGGGATTGTCGGCCGGGATCAGTTCGCTGTCGGCGCGCTCGAGCAGATGCTCGGGTTTGTCCGCCAATAGCGGCTCGCTGACCGGCAGGGTCGGCGCCGGGGTCCGGGCCTGGCGACGGTTCTCTTCCCACGAAACGCCAAGCCGATCATCCAGGGTTCGGGTCCAGGTACGTTGGGCGATGGTGTTCAGCCGCTGCAGATCGGCCTCGGCCATGGCCTCGCTGCCCAGGTTGCAGCGCGCCAAGAATGCGAAATCATCATCCAGCGCCGCCAGGTTCGCATTACGCAATTGCGCCAGAGGCGGCTCGTCCCCCCCCTGAGCGATGGCCTGCCAATAATTGATCCAGACATCCCGCTTGAGGACTTCGAAACGGGTGCGGATTTCGTGGATGCGGTCGTACAGGGTCTCAAGTTTCGTGGCTTTGTCGACCACGTATTCAGGGGTCGTGACCTTGCCGCAATCATGCAGCCAGGCGGCGATATGCAGTGCTTCCCATTCATCTTCGTTGGGCTGATAGCTGCGGAAGGCCGGGTCCTGACTGGCGGCGGCCGCCTGCGCCAGCATCAGGGTCAGAGCCGGCACCCGCTGGCAGTGCCCGCCGGTGTAAGGACTCTTGGCATCGATTGCGCCGGCCAGCAATTGAATGAACGAGTCCAGCAGTTGTTTTTGCCTGGCTTGCAGGCGCTGGCTTTCGATACTCACGGCGGCCGCGCCAGACACAGCCTGGAGAAACGCGATGCGATCCGGGCGCAGTTTTTCCAGGTCGTCTTGTGTGCCACTGTCGGCCAGTAGCAGGATCAGCAGGCCCACGGTTTCGTTATGACGATTGTGCAGGCGAATACCAATCAGGTGAACCCGCGGGCACTCCAGCGCGAGCAAAACTTTCTGCAGATCCGCCGCCTGTTCGAAGCCTAGAGACGTGACGACATTGTCGGCGGTCGACAGCGTCTGCATCCACTCAGGGCTCCGCGGATCCTGAGGTACGTGTCCTTGGATGTCGAATGACGGCAAGGCCTGTGAACTGCCGTTGATGACCAGCGCATGAGGTTCCACGCGATTTTCATCGTTTTCACGCAGGTAGATCAGACCGGCCTGGGCCTGGCCGATCTGCACGGTTTCAAACAACACCCGTTGCAGCAAGGGGGCGAAACGGGTTTCGGCGCTCAAACTGTCGGTGATCCGGAAAAAACTCGCCAGGGTGTCTTTCATGCGCCCCATCGACACGCTCAGTTGATCAACTTCCAACACTGGCGAGCGACGGCTGGCCGGAAAATTGAAATCGAAACTACGAATCGCATCGGCTTCCCGCACCAGGGCGCGCAAGGGTTTGACCAGGACCCTCGAGGTCAGCCAACCCATGGGCAGGCACAACAGTAGCGTCGCCAGAGTAATCAGCGCACCTTGCCAGCGCATGCGGTAGGCATCGACGAGCAATTCGTCCTCCGGCACCAACAGCGCCAGTTGCAGCCCCTGGGGGCCGCCTTCCTGCATGCTGCTGCGCGCCACGATCCATTGACGACCCGCGGCGTTCAGGCGATTGACCTCGGTGGGGCTGGAGAGCAGGGCCGCGAGGCTGGGGCTCAGGTCGGCGGCTTTGATCAGCCGGGCTGTCTGGTCGTCGACGATCAGTTTGCTGCTGTCGGGGTAGGCGATAGCGTTACCCTCGGCATCGATCAGCACTATTTCGGTATTGGGGGTCACTACATGTTTGGCCAGGGTTGCCGACAGTTCCGCCAGCGTAAGGTCGGCCCCCATCACTGCTTGCTCGCCGCTGCGCCGGGCGAGCGTGGTGCCAATGTTGTGGGTAGAGAAAAACAGATAGGGTTCGGTGGTGATCTGATCTCGTTCGGTGCGGGCGCTGGAGAACCAGGCGCGAGTACGCGGATCGTAGATTTCGTCGGGGTTGTCCAGGCGGCTGAGAAGGGCCAGGTTCTGATCGAAAAACAACGATTGGGAGCGGACTTGACCGCTGGCTGGGTGCTCGATGCTCCATACCTGATACGCCGCCATGTCCGGTGCCTTGACCTGTGTTTTCAAGTCGACGCTGCGCAGTGGGCGCACCATGAAGAAATCGCCGTTGCCGTAGCCCAGGTACAGCGAGGCCAGATCGGGGTTGTCCGTGAGCGATTGACTGAAGGGCTTGAGCAGCGCCAGGCGTTGCTCAAGGTCTGGCGCCTGGGTTGCGGGATTGTCCGCCAGCAGGCTCAGCAGATGACGAATCGGCTCATAGGTGCGATGCAGGTCCAGACGGACATCCTGCTCGATGCGATTGAAGAGCTTGTCACTGCTGGAAAGAATGATCTGGGTGGTTTGCCGATAATTGAAAATGCCCAGTACTACCCCGGTCAGCAACAACAGGAACGTGAACATCACGCTGATATGGAAGTGCAGGGGGAACCGGCGTTGATCCGGGCGCAGTGGGCTGGGCATTGCAGCTTTCTCCGTGATGATGAACACACTGCTCAGCCTTCCAGCATAGTTAACGCTCCATCATTCTGCTTTTTGTCGTGGCATGCGATCTGTTGCTGCAACGCGTGATCCAGTTCAAGCATGGCGCGGTCCATGGACTTGCTGCAATCGGCCACTTGATTGTGGTGATGCCTGTTTTTGCAGGCCTTTTCGAGCGCCTCGCAACTGTCGATCACTCGGGATGCCTGGACGATTCGCGCCGCACCCTTGATTTTGTGGGCGATGTCGAGAAGTGGCTGCCGGTCGTTTGCCCGGGACAATGTCAGCAGCGTTTGCCGGTCCAGGCGGTTGCTGTTCAGCAGCTCGGTCAACAATCGCCGGTTCAGTGCCGGGTTGCCACCGGTTAACAGGTGTAGCCCCTCCAGGCTGAACGCCGGGTCGCGGACCGTCGGTGCAATGCCTTCGATCCATTGGCTCAAGGCTGTCAAACTCAGGGGTTTGAACAGGCAATCGTCCATCCCGGCTTGTTTGCAGCGTTGTCTTTCCTCCGGTTGCGCATTGGCGGTGAAACCCAGAACGGTACAGGCAGCGCGCTGCATGCGCTGTTCATGTTGGCGAATGGCACGGGCCATGTCATATCCATTCATGATCGGCATGTTGCAATCAGCAATCACCAGGTCGAATGGCTGATCTTTCCACGCCTCCAATCCCGCCTCGCCATCCGCCGCGACATTGAACCGATGCCCCAGAAATTCGAGTTGCTGACACATGAGCAAGCGATTGGCCGGGTGATCATCGACCACCAGAACGTTCAAGGGGGCCGCAGTCGGTTGAATGTTTGGCTCTACAGGTTTCGGTATCCGTTCCGGCGGCAGGGTTGCGAGGCTCAGCGAAACCCGGACCTGTGTGCCGACTCCCGGCTGGCTGCTCAAACTCAGGGTGCCACTCATCATTTCGCATAGATTGCGGCTGATCACCAGACCTAGCCCCGCACCGCCCCTAGGCAACTGGCCGGAGTTATCGGCCTGGACGAAAGGCTCGAACAGTCGCTGCTGATCCTGCTCGCTGATCCCGGCGCCACTGTCCTCAACCAGCAACTGCAGCTGCACGCGATCGGGCTTGTCGGTCGGTTGCAACTCGAGGCTGATCCTGACCCCGCCTTGTTGCGTAAACTTGATTGCATTGCTGACCAGATTGGACAGCACCTGCTTGAAACGCATCGGGTCCAACAGGACATCGGTCGTCGGTTTGGCAGGGTTGAATTCCAGGTGCAGCTTGAGGTTTTTCTGCCGGGCCAGCCCGTCGAAGATCCTCACCACCGAGCCTACGGTTTCAGCCAGATTGACGCGCTCAGGGCTCAGGCTCAGACGTCCGGATTCGATGCGCGCAATATCGAGAATGTCCCCGATCAGCTCCAGCAGGTCTTTCGCCGAGTGATAGGCGACGTCGATAGCCGATCGATCCGGATGGCTGTGCTCGATACGTTTGAGTGTCAGTTCGAGCATGCCGATGATCGCATTCATCGGGGTGCGGATCTCATGGCTCATGGTGGCTAGAAAGGTGCTTTTAGCCCGGTTGGCTTCATCGGCGCGTTCTTTTGCTGCCCGCAGCTCTTCGAACAGTTGCCGCCGTTCGCTGATGTCGATCCAGCCGCCGATGACGCCTTGCACGTCACCGCTGGAGTCTCGATAGGGAAGGATCCAGTGATAGATCGTCAGCTTGCGGTCACCGATGTGCAACGGGCGGTCGAGAATCAATGGCGTGCCCTCGGCCATGACGCGCTGGTAGTCCGCCTGATATTCCCGAGCTTCGAAGGCGTTGCTCAGGGTGCCCGGTATGACGCCTTTACCAATGATGTCTTCGCGTTCGGTGCAGAAGGCTTGCAGGTAACTGTCGTTGCAGCTTTGCAGCAACCCCTGGCGATCACGCACGTAAAGGGGATGAGGCGTGCCATTGACCAGTGATCGCATGAATTCCAGTTGATCGTTCAGTGCGCGCTCGGCCGCCTGCCGCTGTTTTATCTGGCGTCTCATATAGGCGTTCCAGGCAACGGAGATCAGCAATAACACGCCGGCGCCGGTAACGATCTGATAGAACACTCGGTGATAGTTGCGCCAGGTACTTTGCGAGGCCGCCGAATAGCCGCGCCAGCGGTTGTTGATGATGCCCAGTTCTTCCGGTGCGATGCTCAACAGCGCCTTGTCGAGGATGGCATTCAGCTCTTTGGCATCGCGCCCGGTTGCCAGGGAAAATGCCGCCTGTTGGGTGCCAATGGTGGTGCTGATCTGAAGTGTCTGCTCGAAGATCCGCGATGAGATGAAGTAATTGGCGATCACCAATGAGTTCACCGCACCTTCTGCCTTGCCCTCGGCGAGCAACTCCACGGCACTGAACGTGTCTGGAGTTTCAACCAGGTTGATCCGCGGAAACTCTCTGCGCAGGTAATCCACCAGTGGATTGCCCTGGGCAATGGCCAGGCGTTTGTCTTGCAGCTGGTTGAGGTTTGTCGGGCTGTTAGCCGCTTTGCGTGTCAGCAGGACAAAGGAGTTTTCCAGATAAGGGCGGCTGAAGTTCAACATCGTTTCACGTTGTGCGCTGGGGAGCAGGGCGGCGATCAAGTCGGCCTGATGGTTGGCGATCTGCTCGACCATCTCGTCATCGCTTCGGCTGCGCTGGATCTCGAAGCGCAAACCGGTGCGCAATCTGATCAGTTCAAGCAGGTCTGCCGTGACACCCCGAAAGTTGCCGTCGCTGTCAAAAAACGTCAGCGGCGCAAACGCTTCATTGACCACCACCCGCACGACTGGATGTTGCGCCAGCCAGCGTTCTTCGCGGTGGGTGAGTTGCAGCTTTTGATCGGTGAGAAGAATGTCACTGCCGGCACTCCAGCGTTTGGCGATGTTTTCCCGTTCGTTGGTGGGAATGGCCTTGAGTGCCGCGTTGATGATCCCGAGCAGGTCCGGGTTGCCCTTCTGTACGGCAAAGCTGAAACCATGGGCTTCGTGTTTGCCGAAGTTGGCCATGCGGATGTTGTTCAGGTACCCCTTGTTGATCATGTAATGAGTTGAAATGGTGTCACCAAGAAAAACGTCGGCCTGGTCGAAGGCAACCGCATTGATTGCATTCTGGTAGGACGGGTAGGAGGTGATGATTGCCTTCGGATACAGCGCCCTGACTTCGTCCAGAGGCAGATAGTGATACACCATGCTGAGCCGCAGACCGGCAAGACCATCGGTCAGAGACCTGGTTTCTCCTTCCCGTGTCACCAGCACCGGTTGATCCACGGCGTAAGGTGTGGACAGCGTAATGTCGGCATTGTCTGCCTCGAACCCATTGGCGGTGCCGAGCATATCGACCTGGCCTTTTTCCAGCGCCTCGATCGCAGCCCCACGGGACGCAAAGCGCCTGACCTTGACGGGCAACCCGGTAACTTTGCCGAGGATGCCGGCGTAGTCGGCGGTGAAACCTTCGTAGTCATGGCCGCTGAGGGTCAGATCGAAGGGCGGATAATCCGGGCCTGACGTGCCCAGGATCAATTCACGTTTGTCTTTGACCCATTGTAGTTGTGAGGTATCCAGTTGGACTTCCATGTGCCCGGTCGTTGAGCGACTGAGCAGGGTGTAGTTTTCGCTGGCCGTCTGCGCTGCGAACACCGAGGTACTCAGGCATAAAGCCGCGACCATGAGTCTTAGATAATCCTTCAAACGACTGGGCATCCTGTTCCTCACACTAACGCGTTACGTTTTGCCATATCGATGAGTTCAACCAGAGATTTGGCTTTGAGTTTCTGCATAAGTCGTTTTTTATAGGTGCTGACAGTCTTGTTGCTGAGGAACATGCCCTTTGCAATTTCTTTGTTGGTGCGGCCTTGGGCAAAAAGTTGTAATACCATCAACTCTCGATCATTAACGGATTTGAACAGGTCCAGGTCTGCCCACTGTGCGTCGTCGCAACGAACAGGATTCAAGGCCTCGCTGGGGAAGTAGTTGTAACCTGATAAGACTGCCTTGATCGCACTCACCAGTTCACTGAGTTCTTCCTGTTTGCATACATACCCTGATGCACCTGATTGCATGCAGCGGATGCCGAAAAGCTTCGGGCATTGTGCAGTTAATACCAGCGTCTTTAATGGCGTGCTCATCGCGTTGAAACGGGAGAGCACTTCCAGCCCATCCAGTTTGGGAATGCTGATGTCGAGGATGATCAGATCGGGCATGCATTCGCGCACCATCTGCATGGCGTCGACGCCATTGTCAGTTTCGCCGACGACTTTGTAACCTTCATGTTCCAGCAGCATTCGAACGGCAAGGCGGATGACAGGGTGATCGTCGACAATAAAAACGGAGTTCATAATCAAATCCCATACGTGCACAAATAAAGCGCGCACCTTAGCTCAGTAGTTGAGGGGGTGCATGAACTGACAAGCCGATAGCAGCAATATAGGAATAATCCTACAATTGAAAAAGAAATGGACTACGCACCAACTAGGTTTTGAATGAGGAAGGGTTGAAGTTTGGATGGTGTAGTCAAGAGGGGGGAGCGTTGGATTATAAGTTCTAGTCTGTGTCTTTTGTGCGTTTTTAGTGTGTGGGAAGTGGTGTGTTTTATTGTGGGGCTAAGCTCAACAAGTTTCTAAAGTCTGATTGTTTCAATGGCTTGATCAAGTAACCCAGTAAGGGGAGTCCATGTTCGTAGGCCATTATTTTAAGTTTTTCCAGTTCGGCCGATGTCAGGCTGCTCAGCAGTATTGCCTGTCTGATCATCCCCCAGTGACTGGCGATCTCGATCAAATCAAGACCGGGAAGGTCGGGCAGGCATTGGTCGCACAGAAGAATATCGAACGGTTGTGCAGCCTTGAGCATTTGTTGCAAGGCGCCTTCGGCACTGTCAGTGGTGGTCAACTGGGTGAAGCCGTAACTTTCGAGCAGGTATTGAGTCGCTCTCAGCTGAAACGGATGATCTTCCACAAGCAATATGTGCCAATCGTGTTTGAGCGTAGGATTTTTCATGCTTCATCTGTCGAGCAATGGGTGTGCAATTGTTTCGCGAGACGGCGGAACAATCGATCAGTCAGCTCTGCACAAGGTGTAGGGCGATTCTGTCGATGTTGAAATACAGATGAATGTCGAGGCGTTCGATCAGCCGTTCAGACATCGCTGACGCGGCTGATCGATGCGCTGTTATCCGTGGCTTGAACGCCCCGTCATTTCCAGCGCCATTTCACCGGCATAGCTGTCGGTCATGCCAGCGATGAAATCAATCATGCGCAGGAAGGAAGTGTGCAAAGGGCCGTGGGGATCGGGTGCATTGTTGCCCAGCAGGTCGAGTATGCGCCGGTTCTTGAAGGAGGGCGTACGACCGTTGTGTTGCTCCAGTGCCGCACCGCAAAAAGCATTGAGCAGGATTTCCAGGGTGGTGTAGGCGCCGATTTCGTGGAGTGTCTTGCGCTTGTCCTGGAAGATTTTTTTGCGCGCCATGTCCTTGGCATTCAAGACACAGCGTTTGGCCGGGCCATGCATGTGTTCGACAAGGTCGCCCGGCAGCGTGCCAGCCAGTAGCGCGTCCTGTTGCTCGACGAATGCTTGGGCTGCTGCGTTGGTCAGGTGTTCGATGGCTTTACCCCGCAGAATCGCCAGTTTGCGCCGCCGCGAATCCTGCGGGCCGAGCTGGCGATAGGTTTCCGGGAGATCGTCACCCACCAGATCCAGCAGCAGGGACTCGACTTCGGCGTACTCCAACAGCTCCATTTCCAGGCCATCTTCCAGATCGATCAACGCGTAGCAGATATCGTCGGCGGCCTCCATCAGATACACCAGCGGATGGCGTGCCCAACGCTGCTCTTCCAGTTGGGGCAGTCCGAGTTTATGAGCGATCTGTTCCAGCAGCGGCAGTTCGCTCTGGTAGCAGCCGAACTTGTGCTTCTTGTAGCCCAGTGAGTCGGCGTGCCGGGCCGTCCACGGGTATTTCAGGTAGGTGCCCAGGGTGGCATAGGTCAGTCGGGTGCCTCCTTCGAACTGATGGTATTCAAGCTGGGTGAGCACCCGGAAGCCTTGGGCATTGCCCTCGAAGTTGAGGAAGTCGTTGCGTTCGGCTTCGCTCATTGCATCCAGCCAGCCACGGCCGGCGGCCTGTTGGAACCAGTGGCGAATCGCGTCTTCGCCGGAATGGCCGAAGGGGGGATTACCGATGTCATGGGCCAGGCAAGCCGATTGCACCACCATCCCCAAATCGCTTGGTTCGCACCAGTCGGGCAGGGCGCTACGGATGGTTTCACCGACGCGCATACCCAGTGAACGGCCGACGCAGCTGACTTCCAGCGAGTGGGTCAGTCGCGTGTGGATGTGATCGTTGCTGGAGACCGGATGGACCTGGGTCTTGCGCCCGAGACGGCGAAACGCGCCCGAGAAAATGATCCGGTCGTGGTCTTTATGGAAAGGACTGCGGCCGAGTTCTTCCGGGCTGTGTACAGGTTTTCCGAGGCGCTCGCGGGTAAGCAGGGTGTGCCAATCCAAGGCTGGTTTCTCCGTCAGGTGACTGAGCCCCTAGCTTCCCGGTTCGCGCCGGTACCTGCAAGGAGAACTAGAGCCCTGCGGCGTCGATATCGATGAGCAGCAGTCGTTCGCCGTTATCGAAAAACTGTCCGGCAGTGAGGCAGTACTGATTGCTGGTGGCGTCTCGGTAAGTGTTGGAGAGAGTCAGACGACGCTCATCCCAACCCTCGGCCAGCAAGTGATAAAAATAGGGGCGCCATGACCAGTTATGACCCAGGTAGCGGTTATCGGCTTCCCAGCCATTGTTGCGCCATTCCAGGTTGGGGGTCAGCTGCGTGCCGTGGCGGTCGCACTGATAAAAACGCAACAGCCAGGGAAAAGCCTGCAGTTGCGGCAAGGCGCTGAGGGGGGCGCCGGCTTGAGCCCAGGCTTGCAGGATGGCCATCAGTTCACTGAGTTGCTGGCGCATGATCATCAGACGGGCGCGCTCAGTCAGTTTTTGCTGAACGTAACGCTGGCGCAGTTGCGCGAAGCGCTCGACAAAGGCGTCGGTGGCGAAGAAATCCGCTTGCGCTCGGGCGAACAGAAAGCCCTGTACGTAGCGTGAGCCGCATTCCAGGGCAAAATTCAGTTGAGCTTCGGTTTCCACGCCTTCGGCGATGATCCAGCAACCGGTTTTTTCCGCCATTTGCGCCAGTGCCTTGACCACATCGCTGCTGGGACCGCCCAACGCGGCGGCCTGGAACAACCGCATGTCGAGCTTGAGAATGTCCGGTTGCAGGGCCAACACGCGATCGAGTTGAGAGTAACCGGCACCGAAATCATCGATGGCGATCCGGGCCCCGGCTTGCCGGTAGCGGGCCACGACTTCAGCCAGACGCTGGCTGTCGCCGCCCAATTCGGTGATCTCGAAGACGATTCGCTGTGCATCGACACCATGCCTGCTCAGTTGCTTGAGGCTCGGCAGTGCCTGGTCCCGGCGCAAGTGGCTGATCCAGCGGGGGGAGATGTTCAGGCTGAGAAACCAGTCCGCGGGCGCTTCATGCAGACGGCTCAGGGCGTTGTCGCGAATCTGGCGATCGAGACGTCGCAGGGCGATGGCCGGGGTTCGCGGATCGGCGAACAGCGCACCTACCGAGGTCAGCTGACCATCGGCCTGGCGCAGTCGGCCCAGCGCTTCGACACCCGCGATACGGCCTGTGGCGGTATCGATGAATGGCTGGAAACAGGCGAGCGGTTGCCCGTCGATCACGAGGCCTCCTTAGTAAGGTGTTGTTCTGATCAGAAACCTGGTGGCCAGGTAGGCACGCAGGATTAACCGCTCGATAAAGAGGCTAATCCCGGTGGTATTGCAAGAATGCAGCCAGACAAGACTGATTAGTGTTTGCGCGAAGAGTTTTGCATGATCAGCTTGATCAACGGCCCCAGTGCCGCGCCCAAGCTAACCAGCTTGGTCAGGCCGCCGAGACTGCCGCCCTTGGCACCCTTGCCGGTCAGAAAACCCAACCCGAGCACGGCGGCGATGCCCCAGAGCGGGGCGTGTTTGATGCCGAAGCCGTCTTGCAGGCTTTGTGTCATGCCGCGCACCCGTTGCAGGGGCTGCAGCAGTTGTTGGGATTCGTGGCGAATTTCCTGGCGATGCATTTCCATGCGCAGGCGGATCAGTGCCTTGCGCATTTCCGTGCGCGAGCTGTTACGGGGAAGTTCAGGCAGGTTCATGGCAACAGGCGCTCCCGATCATTGGCCAGCTCTTCGAGGGTGCCATGGAAGGGCGAGGATTCATCGAAAATCGCCGCCCTCAAGCGCATCGCGCAGAACAACGCGGCGAGGGTGTAGAACACACAGAGCCCGATGATCGCCGCCAGGCGATAGGTGTCCCAGAACAGGATCAACACCAGCGTCGACAACCCCACCAGCAACAACAAGGCAAAGACCAGCGTCAGGCCTGCGAACAGCAAGAGGCTTACGGTGCGTGCTTTTTGCTCCTGCAGTTCGATGCCGAACAGTTCGACATGGCTATGCAGCAATCCAAGAAACGCGGCACCCAGGCGCCGCGATGAAGAGCGGGTGCCCGTCGCGGACGAGCCGGATTCATCGATCGCCATATCAGCGCCGAGTGGCCAGCAGACCAATCAGGAAACCCACGCCGGCTGCAATCCCGACCGATTGCCATGGGTTGGCCTGAACGTAATCTTCCGTGGCGGCGACGGCCGCTTTGCCGCGCTCTTGCAGGGCGTCTTCGGTCAGCTTCAGGGTTTCCCGGGCACGCAGCAGGCTGTCGCGGATCTGTTCGCGCAGCTCGTCGGCCTGATCACCGGCCAGGGAGGCGGTGTGTTCCAGCAACCGCTCGGTGTCGCTGACCAGTGCCTGGAAATCTTCCATCAGAATTTCTTGAGCAGTCTTTGCCTTGATGCGTGCCATTGGTGATCTCCGTAAGTGGCTTCTGAAGCGTTCGAGTATGAGCCTTGCGCGAAGGTTCAGTACAAATGACTGGTACATCTTTTGCTACGTCGTGGTGCGTCAGCCGGCGCTATTGCGCTGTTGCCGGGCATGATTTCAGGAAAACCCTGATTCAAACAATCAAAACTCGCGCAGAGGCGGCGGTCTTGTGCGCCAAAGCGGTTCATTCGGGCCAATGCCATGGTCCTGAAGAGCTGCAACTTGGTGCGTCGGTCATCTGCATGAACTGCTTTGGTGCTTTTTTCAGCCTTTAGGTCTGCCAATCCATGGAAAATCTGCAAAGTGCTGTGGACAGTCTGGTCCATAGCTCCAACACGTTGTTCATTCTTATCGGTGCGGTCATGGTCCTGGCCATGCACGCCGGTTTCGCCTTTCTCGAAGTCGGTACGGTTCGACAAAAGAACCAGGTCAACGCCTTGTCGAAGATCCTCAGCGACTTCGCCATTTCGACCCTGGCTTACTTCTTTATAGGCTATTGGATTTCCTATGGGGTCAGTTTCATGCAACCGGCGGCGGTGATTACCGCCGACCATGGCTATGGGCTGGTGAAGTTTTTCTTTCTGCTGACCTTTGCTGCGGCGATACCGGCGATCATTTCTGGCGGCATCGCCGAGCGCGCCCGGTTCGTCCCGCAGTTGTGCGCGACGGCGCTGATCGTGGCGTTCATCTACCCCTTCTTCGAAGGCGTGGTCTGGAATGGCAATTTCGGTCTGCAAGCCTGGTTGCTGGAGCGCTTTGGCGCCAGTTTCCATGACTTCGCCGGCTCCGTGGTGGTTCACGCCATGGGCGGCTGGCTGGCACTCGCGGCGGTGTTGCTGCTGGGGCCGAGGCATGGTCGTTATCGCGACGGACGATTGGTGGCATTCGCGCCGTCGAGCATCCCCTTTCTGGCGCTGGGTTCGTGGATCCTGATCGTCGGCTGGTTCGGCTTCAACGTGATGAGCGCCCAGACCCTGCAAGGAGTCAGCGGGCTGGTGGCGGTGAATTCGTTGATGGCCATGGTCGGCGGCACAGTGGCAGCGTTGATCGTCGGGCGCAATGACCCGGGCTTCCTGCATAACGGCCCGCTGGCCGGGTTGGTGGCGATCTGCGCCGGCTCGGACCTGATGCATCCGGTAGGCGCGTTGGTGACCGGCGCCATCGCCGGAGCCCTGTTTGTCTGGTGCTTTACCGCGGCTCAAGGCAAATGGCGTATCGACGATGTGCTGGGTGTCTGGCCGTTGCATGGTCTGTGTGGCGTCTGGGGCGGAATCGCTTGCGGCATCTTCGGTCAAACCGCGTTGGGCGGTTTGGGGGGCGTGAGTCTGATCAGTCAGTTGATCGGCACTTCTTTGGGGATAGTTGTGGCGCTGGCCGGTGGTTTTGCCGTGTATGGCGCGATCAAGGCGGCCCATGGCCTGCGCCTGAGCCAGGAAGAAGAGTATTACGGCGCGGATTTGTCGGTGCACAAGATCGGCGCCGTGAGCCAGGATTGAATCAGCGTTCTTCATCGTTGGCGCCGGGGTAGAAATCGTGCAGCAGGCGATAGCGGTCATGTCGTACCTGGTCGACCCGGTCCTGCACTTGCTGACCGGGTATGCCCAACATGATCAGTGCGTGGGAGGCGAGCATCAGACTGGACTCCAGCAGCTCGGGTACGACTTCGCTGGCACCCGCCGCCTTCAATTCGGCCAACTGACTGTCGTCCCGGGTGCGCACCAGGATCGGCACGGTCGGATTGAACCGGCGTGCTTCCTTGAGGATCAGCAGGGCGATGTCCGTTTTGTCCACGGCAACGACCAGCAGCCTGGCGCGCTCCAGCCCTATCGCGATCAGCAGCTCGCCGCGACGTGAGTCGCCGTAATGCACACTGCTTTCATTGATGGCGGCCTCCTGGACCCGCACCGGGTCGGTGTCCAACGCAATGTACGGTTGTTGTACATGACTCAGGAAGCGCCCGATGGACTGACCTACGCGGCCGTAGCCACAGATCACCACGTGATTGTGCAGGCCGGCGTTGAGCGCGCTGATTTCTTCGAGTTCGGCCGCTTTGTTGGGTTTGCGGTGCAGATGCATGGCAATGCGGGGAGCGACGCGCAGCAGTAGAGGCGTTACCAGCATCGAGCAGAAAGTGGCGGCCAGCAGCAGGCCGCCGAGGTCGGCGGGCATCAGTTGGTTCTGTTGCATCTGCGCCATCAGGGCAAAGCAGAATTCGCCGCCCTGAGCCAACGCCAGGCCGCTACGCCAGGCGGTTTCACCATCGCTGCCGCGCCATTTGACCAGCAGCGCGACGAGGGTGCCCTTGATCAGCAGCAACCCGAGCGTCAGACCGAGAATCAGCAGGCCATGGCTGGCAAACAGGCGCAAGTCGATCAGCATGCCGATACTGACAAAGAACACCCCGAGCAGGATGTCGCGGAACGGACGGATGTCGGCCTCGATCTGATGTCGGTAGTGGCTTTCCCCCAGCAGCATACCTGCGAGAAAAGCGCCCAGGGCAGGGGAGAGGCCGAGCAAGTGAGTCAGCCAGGCGGTCAGCAGAACGATCACCAATGCCAGCAGGACGAACAGCTCCGCGGACCGGGCCGCGGCGACTTCATGGAACAGTCGTGGCAGAAACCAGCGACTGACCAGCAGCAGACCGACGAACAGCACCAGGGTCTTGGCCAGCGTCACCGGCAGCGCCCAATACCAGGTCTGGTCGCCGCTGCCGGCGAACACTGGCACCAGCGTCAGCAGCAACACCGCGATCACGTCCTGGAACAACAACACGGCGATGGCATTCTGGCCGTGACGGCTGAATATTTCGCCGAGGCTGCTCAACTCCTTGCTGACAATGGCGGTAGACGACAGCGCCAAGCCGGCACCGAGTAACAGGGCCGGTGTGATCGGCATGCCGAACAGCATCAGCAATGCCCCCAGCACGATCCCGGACCCCAGCACTTGCAGGCTGCCCAAGCCAAACACCACTTGGCGCAGCGCGAGCATTTTCGACAGGGAAAACTCAAGCCCCAGGGAGAACAGCAAGAACACCACGCCCAACTCCGCCAGATCGGGCAAATCTTCGTTTTCATTTACCCAGTTGAACGCTGTCGGTCCGATCATCAGCCCCACGCACAAGTAGCCCAGCACCGGTGGCAAACGCAGGCGCTGGAACAGTGCAATCACCACTAGGGAAGACGCGAGGATGATCAACAGGTTGGCGAACACAAAAAACTCCGTGAGGTTCTGGCTACTCAAGCGTAGAGGCAAAAAAGACACGAGCATTGCGCAAATGACCACCGACGCAAATGATTTGCGTCAGAATTTTACCGAAACCTCTTGAAATTACCGTTGCTCAGACGTCGGCTCGACTGCGTTTGATGGCGGGCCTAGAATGAGCGCTTACTTCGTTTGGTCTTGTCGTCATGCCTCCTGAATGTCAGCTGTTCGGCACCGTTGGTTGCCATCTTTGTGAAGTCGCCGAAGCCATGCTGATGGAGTTTGTCGAGCGTGGTCTGTTGGTGGAGCTGGTGGATATCGCTGACGATGAAGCCTGGTTCGAAGCTTACAGCCTGCGTATTCCGGTGTTGCGTCGGGTCGATACCGGCGCTGAGCTGGGCTGGCCGTTTAATGCCGAGCAGGTGGTGGCGTTCCTGCGCGAGTCCTGACGCTGCTGGCGATACTCCATCTGTCGCGATCCTCGTTTCATTCGTTGGCGAAAGGTTGATTATTCGGTTACTGTATGTGCATACAGTTATTCGGATTGCCTGCCATGCTTTTCCCTGTTCGGGTTTGGGCAGCCGATCCCGGAAGTCAGAGGGACGAAACGTGGTCAATGTCGAACAATTGAAGAACAGCGTGAACCGGATGTCGGCAGACGTGGTGCGCGAGGCGGTCCTCGAATTGCGTCTGGATGGTCTGGTCACGGAAGGGAAAACGCCCTTCAATAAACTGCATTTCAATACCTGCTTCGCCGAAATCGAAGCCTTGTTCCAGCGCGCGGGTTATCACCGGCAACTGGATGTCGTGGGTTATCAGGGTTTGTTATACGCGCTTTATGATCCTGGCCGCTGGGAAGCGGTCGATGTGCTGCGCTGGCTCAAGGAGTTCACCGAAGCAGCCGCTCGAACGCAGTCGATACCGGCCTGAGGATTCTCTTCTAGGTTCGATCCGGTCACTGTTGGATAATGCCGCCCTGCATCGGGGTTAGAGTTTTTCGTATGTCCACTTCATCTTTTTCTGCTGCGCATAACCAGGCCAGCACGCTCTATCTGCCGCCTGGTCCGTGGCAGACCGTATTCGATTGCCTATGCGAACACTTCAGCGCCATCGGTCGTGAGCAATGGCTGGACAGAATTGCTCGCGGTCGTGTCCTCGATGGGCAAGGTATGCCGATCGCTCTGGATCTGCCTTACAAGGAAGGTCTGCGAATTCATTATTTTCGCGAGGTGCCGGACGAAAAGCCGATCCCGGTGGTGGAGTCGATCCTCTATGCAGACGAGCATCTGGTGGTGGCGGATAAACCGCACTTTCTACCGGTGACGCCGGCTGGAGAATACGTGGAGCAGACTTTGTTGCGACGACTGATCCGTCGACTGGATAACCCGCATCTGGTGCCTTTGCATCGCATTGACCGGCATACGGCAGGGCTGGTGTTGTTCTCAGCCAACCCTCAGAGTCGCTCGGCGTATCAGTCATTGTTCCCTACACGCCAGATCGAAAAGCGCTACGAAGCAATCGCCCGAGCATTGCCTGAGTTAACCTTTCCGATGGTTCATAAAAGTCGACTTATCGATGGCGAGCCGTTCTTTCGCATGCAGGAAGGTCCGGGTGTCAGTAATACCGAGACGGCTGTCGAGGTCAGGGAAAAAAACGGTGAGTTCTGGCGCTATGCGCTTTACCCGGTGACGGGCAAGAAACATCAGTTGCGAGTACACATGGCGGCCCTGGGGGCTGGCATCTGCAATGACCCGTTCTATCCGCAGGTCCTCAAGGACGTAGAAGACGACTATGCCAACCCCTTGAAGCTGCTGGCCCAGGGGTTGCGATTTATCGATCCGGTCACGGGGCAGGAAAGAGAATTCGAAAGCACGATCACCTTGGAGTGGTGATTACAGGCAAACCTGCTTTTCTTCAGCCACGAAAAAGCCCGCTTTAAAAAGCGGGCTTTTCTGTATCCGGTTATCGCCGCAAAGATTACAACTCTTTAACGGTACGGATTTGATCCTTGTTGATGCGGGTGTGTTTGCCATCCAGTTGTTCGAATTCGTAAAAGCCCGATTCTTCATCGTACTTAGGCGTGTCGACGGCCTGGATTTCTCGACCGTCATTCAAGGTGATCACTGAAGGCGATGCACAACCGGCGAGGGTTGCAAGGCCCAGAGCAAGCATGAAAGTGGCGAGGGTCCGTTGGGTCATGAGTGTGTCTCCGAATGGAAATTCTTTTGAATACTGAGCTTGAGACGTATGCAACACGCGCAAGTTCCTTCGCGTGTCAGTCTGACACAGTGTGATGCGTGCTTAACAGTTCCGGCGTATTGAGGTTGGCCAGGCGAGGGTCGTTGTCGGGGCACTGCAGGGCTGTGGCGCCCAAAGTACGCATCAGTCGGCCCGGGCTGCGCTCTCCTTCGTTCCAGGCCGTCTCGAAAGCCGCTGAAAGAATGACGGGAATAATGCACAGCAAAGGTTCCCAGTGTTTTCCATGGCGCAGCATCAATGGTTTGTCCGGATGCTGCGCGGCCGTTTCACGCATGCTCTGGAGCAGCGCGGCATCGATGCGGGGCACATCGCAGGGCAATACCAACAGGTGCGTATGGCGGGCGGCCTTCAGGCCGGCGCGAATACCCGCCAATGGCCCCGGAAAGTCGCCTTCGTCGTCATGGACCAACTGATCTGCATAAGGCGCATATTTCTCCAGGTTTCTGTTGCAGGAGATGATCAGATCATCACTCAGCGGACGGGTTTTGCGGTGTAAGTGCGCGATCAGTGGCTCGCCGTGCCATTCCAGTAATCCCTTGTCCTGACCGCCCATGCGTTGGCCACGCCCGCCTGCCAGGAGCAGAATGGAACAAGGCGCCAAAGGTGTATTCGAGGTCATCGCACTTCTCCATGGGGGCGGCGAAAAAATGAGGCGCTGTGATATAACACCGGGCTGTTTCTCCTACAACTGGACGAGCCTATGAAAGCCAAGGCTGATGTACCTTTCGCACCACTCAACATCGCGGTGCTGACTGTCAGCGATACCCGTACCCTGGAAACCGATACCTCAGGCCAGGTCTTCGTAGACCGCTTGAGCGCTGCCGGTCATAACCTGGCGGCCCGTGTATTGCTCAAAGATGACCTCTACAAAATTCGCGCGCAAGTCGCCAACTGGATTGCCGATGAGGTCGTGCAAGTAGTGCTGATCACTGGCGGCACCGGGTTCACCGGTCGTGACAGCACACCTGAAGCCGTGAGTTGCTTGCTGGACAAGCAGGTTGACGGTTTTGGTGAACTGTTCCGACAAATATCGGTAGCCGATATCGGCACTTCTACGGTTCAGTCCCGGGCCCTGGCCGGTCTGGCCAATGGCACGCTGGTTTGCTGCTTGCCGGGTTCGACCAATGCAGTGCGCACCGGCTGGGATGGCATTCTCGCCGAGCAACTGGATTCCCGGCACCGTCCGTGCAATTTCGTAACCCATCTGAAACAGGCGGCACCCTGTGAATCCCGCGGGTAAGCCAGGCAAGACTGGCAGTCTGATGGCCGTCGAGGTGGCACTTGCGCGCTTACTGGAAATGGCCGACGCCTCAAGAATTCATGAGCACGAACGCTTGCCGTTGGCGCAGGTCCAGGGGCGTGTACTGGCCGCTGATCTGATCTCGACACTTGATTTGCCGCCCTGGCCCAACAGTGCCATGGACGGGTATGCCTTGCGCGCCGCTGACTGGACGGGCGCGCCGTTGCCGGTCAGCCAGAAGATTTTTGCAGGCCAGGCGCCGGAGCCGTTGAAGCCCGGTACCTGTGCGCGGATCTTCACCGGTGCACCTGTACCCGCGGGTGCCGACTGTGTCGAGATGCAGGAGAACGCCGAGGTTCAGGCGGATGAGCGTGTACGTTTCACCGAGACCATGACCCGGGGACAGAACATCCGTCCACAAGGCCAGGAAACCACCGTCGGTGAGTTGATCTTGCCCGCCGGCACACGCTTGGGGCCCATCGAACAGGGGCTGGCGGCATCGCTGGGATGCGCTGAGCTGGACGTGGTTCGCAAGGTTCGTGTTGCGGTCTTGTCTACCGGGGATGAGCTGATTGAACCGGGCCGGACCCTTGGGCCGGGACAGATCTATAACAGCAATCGAGTGTTGCTCTGCAGTTGGTTGCAGCGCTTGGGCTGCGAGGTGATCGATGCCGGCATTCTTCCCGATGATTTAGCGACTACTCGTGCCCGCTTGGGCGAGTTGAAGGATGTCGACCTGATTCTCTCGACCGGTGGTGTATCGGTGGGAGAGGCGGACTTTCTGGGCATTGCCTTGCGGGAAGAGGGCGAGTTGACTCTGTGGAAGCTTGCCATCAAACCAGGCAAGCCGCTGACGTTCGGGCATTTTCGCGGCGTGCCGGTTATCGGTTTGCCCGGCAACCCGGCGTCGACCCTGGTGACTTTTGCTCTGTTGGCAAGGCCCTACCTCTTGCGCCGCCAAGGCGTAAAAGAGGTCGAGCCCCTGAAATTTCAGGTGCCGGCAGGGTTTGTCTGGCCAAAGGCTGGTAACCGACGTGAGTACTTACGCGGACGTCTGGAGAATGGCCGGGCAATCATCTACAAGAATCAGAGCTCTGGCGTACTGCGCAGTGCCGCCTGGGCGGACGGTCTGGTTGAAGTGCTGGAGGACCGTACGCTGATCGAGGGTGATAGTGTGAGTTTCATCCCGTTGAGTGAGGTCATGGGCTGATACAGGCCTGGTTCTACCACGCAAGCCCGTTGGGGCTTGCGTGCATGGCCGTTCCTTAATTTGCCAGAAGTGTCACGACCTGATCGAAGCGACTGTTGGATATCCAGGTCAAAAGCCCCAGGACCACGGCTGTTCCGCCAGCTGAATAGGCAAGCCTGTGCTTGATGGATTTGACGTCGCCGCGGACTTCATCCAGGTCTCTGCGGATGTACTTGAGGTGTGTCTCCAGTTCAGTGACGCGAGGTTCCATATCAACTTCTCCGGTGGGCTTTGCGCTGCTTTTGAATTCAGCCTGATGATTGGCGCGATTGTCTGCGAAAGGCGCGACCGGAGTTACCGGTAGTCTGAGGTCATGGCTTTGCATGGAATAACTGGCTCCTTGCGTTAAAACCATTCAGGTGGCCGATACTGTTATTAGTTAGGATTTTTGAGGCCCTTAAAGGGGGTCCATTCATTTTTTCACGTCCCTGTGTAATTTACTGGTGATGACTGATAACCGCTGACACAACGGTGTACCAATTGCCCTGATGGGTCAATTGAGCCGATTCCTCACGTTTTGTAAGAAAAAATACCGCTCTGTAGGATTCAAGTGTTCCGCCCCAGGAAATAATTGAAATTCTTGCGACTTTTATGAGGGGCTGCGAGGTCAACATCTCCCATACGGATTCGGAAAGGAGGTGATCAAAATGATCGAGCGCAAGGCGCTGTTGATTCTGCATGGCAAGCAGGCGCTCAATGAGCAGGTCCGTTCAGCTGTCGAAGGCAAGCGCCAACAAGGCTGGGAACTGGCTGTTCGACTGACCTGGGAAGCCGGTGATGCGCAGCGGTTGGTGAATGAAGCGTTGACGGCGGGCTATACGCAGCTGATTGCCGGCGGCGGCGATGGCACTTTGCGTGATATCGCCGAAGCCATGGCGGCGCATTCGACGCAGGCCAGCCTGGTGCTTTTGCCCTTGGGCACCGCCAACGATTTTGCACGCGCCGCTGGTGTGCCTTTGGACCCCGCCCAGGCGCTGGAGCTTTTGGAAGCCGTCCCGCGTGCCATTGATCTGGGGGAGGTCGACGGACAGGTTTTTCTGAACATGGCCACGGGCGGTTTTGGCAGTCAGGTCACGGCCAATACTTCCGAGGATCTGAAAAAAATTCTCGGCGGCGCGGCTTATCTCTTCACCGGTTTATCGCGCTTCAGTGAGTTGCATGCGGCCTATGGCGAGTTGCAGGGGCCGGACTTTCACTGGGCCGGCGAGCTGTTGGCATTGGGCATCGGCAATGGCCGACAGGCTGGCGGTGGTCATATGTTGTGCCCGCAGGCGCTGGCTGACGATGGTCTGCTGGATATCAGCATTTTACCCGCGCCCCAGGAGGTGGTCGGTACGTTGAAGGACCTGCTGAGCGATGGCTTCGGAATCGACAACATGTTTGTTCGAGCCCGTTTGCCATGGGTTGAGATCAAAGTCTCGGAGGGCCTTTATATCAACCTCGATGGTGAGCCTCTGGAGGGCGATAGCCTGCGTTTTTCGGCACGTCCGGCGGCATTGCGGGTGCACTTGCCCGAGGGCTCGCCGTTGCTGGGCGGCTCGAATCCGGCTAATCGTCCAGGCTGATGATTTGCTCGCGCACGGCGAACAACACCAGGCCGGCCACATCGTAGATCTGCAAGCGTTTCATGATCTGCGAGCGGTGGGTTTCGACAGTCTTGATGCTCAGGCCCAGGCCATTGGCGATTTCCCGGGTGGATTTTCCGCGAACAATCAATCGCAGGATTTCCAGCTGGCGTGCCGTCAGGTTGTGCGAATTCTGAGTGGGCGCCTGATTTTTCTGGGTTCGGGTCAGCGCCTGGTTGATGACGGTGTGGGCAATGGCCGGGCTCAGGTAGCGCTCGTTATTGCGCAAGGCATCCAGGGCATGTTCGAGTTCGGTGGCCGTGGTGTCCTTGAGCAGGTAGCCATGAGCCCCGGATTCGAGCGCCTGCATGATGAGTGCCGGGTCGGTGTGCATCGACAGGATGAGCACTTTACTCTGTGGACGTACACGTTTGAGTCGCTGCAAGGCTTCAAGGCCACCGGTTGCCCGCATGGAGATATCCAGCAGGATGATGTCGGGCGACAGTTGCTCGACCATCTCGACTAACTGCGAGCCGTCACTGGCCTCCCCGATGACCGCATAGCCGGGAATATCCAGCACCAGAGCGCGCACGCCAGCCCTGATAAGCGAGTGGTCGTCCACCAGAAGTAAGTTACAAGTCAACGCATAACCTTATTCGTACTGGCCCGTTCCAGCGCACGGGGCGCCCAAGGGAAGAGTGCTTCGATTTGAGTGCCTTTGCCCGGTTCGCTGGTCACGGTCAGCGTGCCGCCTAACTGATCGATCCGTTCCGACATTCCGGCCATTCCGCGTTGCCCTTCGCGAGCGGGGTCTGCCGCTGGCTTGAAACCGAGGCCATCGTCACTGATCAACAACGTCAGGCCTTGGGGCAGACGTTGCAGGCGGACCAACAGATTCCTGGCTTCGGCATGGCGCAGCATATTGGTAACCGCTTCTTGAGTGATGCGAAAGGCCGCCACTGCCATTTCCTCCGGTATGCCAGTCAAACGTTGATGGCATTCCAGGCTCCAGTTCACGGACGTATTGGCCAGGGTTCTGAGCAAATGTGCACGCAGGCTGGCTTCCAACCCGAGGCTGGTCAACTGTCGTGGGTTCAGGATGGCCGACACATCACGAACCTTGGTCAGGGTTTCGTCCAGCGTATCGCAGAGTACCGAACACTGACCTTGCAGTTCTTCAGGTAATCGACGTTTGAGCCATTCACTTTGAAGTTTTGCGGCGGTCAGCAACTGACCGATATCATCATGCAGTTCCCGACTGAGCCGGTGGCGTTCGTTTTCCTGAACTTCCAGCAGGCGGTCGGCCAGTTCCTGAGGCTGGAACTTTATCGATTTGAGCGAGAGGCGATGTCCGACCCAGACGCAGGTCAGCGCCGCACTGTTGAGCACCAGCAGACTCACCGGCAAAGGCATGGACAAGCTGTACACCAACAGGCTGCCAAGCGCCGAGCAGGTACACACGAAAAGCGTGAACCGGCGTGCGCTTTTTCGGGAGGGTGGCCACAGGGCAATTAACTTGAGGCTGGCATACATAGCTGATGGAGCCAATGGAATGTTCGCTGCGGGCAGACCGGCCATAAAGGGTGGCGGGTCTCTGTGTGAAAATAGTTTGTATGAGTCGCCTTTGATGACTGCGGTGCAATGCTCGAAATAAAAGCCTTCAATGTTATGGGCTTGTTCGCGCCAAGAGTCACTTTGCCATTAATTGACGTCAACGAATGGGCGGCATAATAACACTTAAGATACCGTTGGTCGCGTTTGGGATAGAAGTCTGCACAGGAGGAAATACCGTTGTTGGACGATGGTTCCATAATGGAAAAATTTTGATTTTTATCTTCGAAGATATCGAGTGTGCCGAATCGTTTTATTCTGATCGACAGGCACTATCTGAAGTCGAGGTTGGGGTAACTATTTATTTCGAGCTGCTGCCATCAGGCATGAACTATTCAATGGCGGCATAAACCCACTCAAGTTACAGGGCGCATCATTGCAATAAAAAACAGCGGGCTGATGAGTTTAAGCCTGCCGTTCCGAGAACGAAACGAGCCTGAACTGTTTAGAGTGGCTGGGCGGCTGAAACTGGCTTTGTCCCACTTGAAACGCAAACGCTTCGATCAGGGAAGTCTGTTCGCTGTCATCAAGGCCGAGTTGGCCGGTGGTCTGGTCGATGAGTTCGAGTTGCCAGGCCATTAACGTGAAGCAATCCTTGAGCGCATCCAGGGCCTGATCGTGCAGGTCCATGTGATTCTGGGCGTGGCTCAGCAATCCATGGAGGTGCAACGAGAATTCCGAGACCGCTGCCAGTGCCAGGGCATCGGCCTTGCTCGCCAGCTTGAGAAGGGTGCTGAGTATGCAGTCGATGGCGTCCTTGTCATTGCTGATCAATTGCAAATGACTCAGGCACTCCTCGGACTTGGCCAGGAGTGTTTCAGCCTCGACGAGAAACTCCGGAAATCGCTGGGCCCACTGTTTAGGGGTGTTCGGCATGCTTATCTCCACAACGTCATGTCAGATGAGGGAATGTCGTGTGTGTCGACGAGAACGTTACGTGTCCCGGCGTTGCCATGCCTTCGTGAGATCGCGCTCCGGCTGGCTTGGGCGCCGGCTGGGGAACTCGAGAGGGTGGATGGCCACTGACCTGCGATCGCACACAAAAGCCTGACTCCGTTCATGCAATGAGAATGGCGTCACATTAATGGCTATTGGATACTGCGAACATCAGGTTGGGCCTGATTGTGCCTAGGGGAATCCCTTACGCAGGGGAACCTAACGTGCAAACCGAGGTCGCGCCGCAGGGAATGAAGCAGATGAAATCACGGGGTCAGTAAAGCATGATGTTAATGTGACATCAATGCTTGGGCGTGGCATTTTGTCTGGGGGTCAAGATTTGGCAAAAACGGCCGATAACTCCCTTTAGTGAATTCATCAGAACAAGCCCAGGAGTCATTAATGGCCGGCATTCTCGACACGGTAGACCAACGCACGCAACTGGTGGGTGAGAATCGCCTGGAAATTCTCATGTTTCGGCTGGCCGGACGGCAATTGTTCGCGATCAACGTCTTCAAGGTCCAGGAAGTGCTGCAACTGCCGAAGCTGACTCTGATGCCGCAGCGCCACCCCTTTGTTTGTGGTGTGGTCAACTTGCGTGGCCAGACGCTTCCGGTGATCGATTTGTCCCAAGCCATCGGCATGCGTCCGCTAGTGCCAAGCCCCACCAGTACGATCATCGTCACTGAGTACAACCGTTCGGTGCAGGCGTTCCTGGTCGGTGGCGTGGACCGCATCGTCAACATGAACTGGGAAGCCATCCTGCCGCCGCCGACCAGCGCCGGTCGCCAGCATTACCTGACCGCTATCAGCAAGGTCGACGATCAGTTGGTGGAGATCATCGACGTGGAAAAAGTCCTGGCCGAAATCGTGCCGTACAACGCCAAGGTCTCGCGCGACAAACTCGACGATCCGGTTCTGGAGCGCGCCCGTGGCCGTGAGGTGCTGCTGGTGGATGACTCGAACGTGGCTCTGTCGCAATTGCGCGATACCTTGGGTCAACTGGGCGTGAAGATGCACATCGCCAGCGATGGCTTGAAGGCGCTGAACATGCTCAAGGCCTGGGCTGATACCGGTGTGAACATGACTGACAAACTGCTGATGATCTTCACCGATGCGGAAATGCCGGAAATGGACGGCTATCGCCTGACCACCGAGATCCGCAACGACCCCCGTTTGCGCGGCCTCTATGTGGTCCTGCACACCTCGCTGTCGGGTAGCTTCAACGACTCGATGGTCAAGAAGGTCGGCTGCGACAACTTCCTCTCCAAATTCCAGCCCGACAAACTTGTCGACGTGGTTCGTCAGCGTCTGATGCTCGACGAAGTGCCGGCCTGATAACGATCTGGAAAAGCGTGGTGGCAGGGTTTGGGGCTGCTGCGCAGCCCAACGGGGGCAAGCCCCTCGCCACAGGGTCTTTGATTCGGCGATCAAGCTCGTATAGGGTGGCGTTTTTGCCCACCAGGGAGCTGTGGCCATGCATCTGAGCGCGCTGTATCGTTTTCCGTTGAAATCCGGCAAGGGCGAGACCTTGAATCAGGTCAGCCTGGACAAACTGGGGCTGGACGGTGATCGACGCTGGATGCTGGTGGATGAGGCCAGCGGGCGCTTTCTGACCCAGCGCGCGGTCGCCAAAATGAGTCAGCTGTCGGCGTTGTGGAATGCAAGCGGCGGTTTGACCCTCAGTGCTCCGGGCCATTCACCGATTGATATTACGTTACCTGACGGCGACGCCGATCTGCGTGGCGTGACCATCTGGCGCGACACTTTGCGCGTCCCCGATGCCGGGGATGCGGCGGGAGCCTGGGTCAGTGAGTTCATCGGCAATCCGACGCGTCTGGTGCACGTGCCGCTGGATCGCGCGCGGACCACCCAGGCCGGCTATGGCAAGGAGGACGATCAGGTAGCGTTTGCCGATGGTTTTCCGTTGTTGCTGATTGGTCAGGCGTCACTGGAAGACTTGTCGCAACGGGTCGGGCGGTCGCTGGAGATGTTGCGCTTTCGGCCCAATCTGGTGATCGAGGGCAGCGAGGCGTACGCCGAAGATGGCTGGAAGCGCATTCGCATTGGCGATGTCGAGTTTCGCGTGGTCAAGTCCTGCTCACGCTGCGTTCTGACCACCATCGACCCGCAAACCGGTGAACGCAGCGACGACCGTGAACCTCTGGCGACCTTGCAGAAGTACCGAGCCCAGGAAGACGGCGCGATGTTCGGGCAGAATCTGGTCAATGACGGTAACGGCCGGCTCGAAGTCGGTATGCCAGTGACGATCCTCGAATAGCAGCCCTCAATAAAAAAATGCCCGTGTCCTTGGACACGGGCATTTTTTGTCGCGGTGAAAACCCTCGGGTTTAGCCGCGGTATTCGCACAGGTAAGCGGTGTCGACGGCCACTTTCAGCTGGAACTTGCTGTTGGCGGGCACGTTGAACTGGCTGCCGGCGGCGAAGGTTTGCCAGTCGCTGCTGTCAGGCAGTTTGACGGTCAGGGCGCCGGACACCACGTGCATGATTTCACGCTGGCTGGTGCCGAATTCGTATTCGCCCGGTGCCATGACGCCGATGGTCGCCGGACCTTCAGCAGTGCCAAAGGCGATCGACTTGACGGTGCCGTCGAAGTACTCGTTGACTTTAAACATGGGCGATTCCTCGAAAAGGGCTAAAAAGGGCCGGCCAGTATGCACAAGGTGTCGATAGGCGTCACCTCCTGCACTCAAGGATTGGCGGGGAAAATCAGCGGTAACAGGCGCGCGGTATTGCGCGCATCCTCCAGCGCCCGATGTTGCTGACCGTTGAACTGCAGACCCGCCAGTTGCAGCGCGCCATTAAGCCCCAGCGGGCGCTCCAGTCGGCAGGCTTTGGCGAAGCGTTGTTTGAGATTCATGTGCGGCATTCGGCTCAGGGCACTGTTGAGTTGCAGGCGCTGCCATTCCTGAAGCAGTTGTTTGCGGTCGTAATCACCCCAACTGGCCCAGCCTTCCAGGTTCGAGAGATGCTGGCCAAGCCAGTGCTCGAACGAAACCCAGACATCGCTCAAGGACTGAGCGGCATCGACATTGGCTTGGGTGATGTGGGTCAGTTCCCGGCAAAACGGCGTCAGCAAGGGCCGACGCAACGGGCGCACGAAGCACTGGAAGTGATCCAGTTCCCGGCCTTTGCGGTCCACAAGGGTGGCGCCGATTTCGATGATTTCCATTTCGGTTACTGGCCAGCCGCCCTCATCGGTGGTGGCTTCCAGATCAATGACCAGCCAGTGAGGCATCGCAGGTTTCCTGGTATCCGCGTCCTGATAGGGCTTGAGCGTAGCCAAACCCGACGGATCCGCCTAGCGGCTTATTCGACCTCCAACAAAATCTGACGATTTTTTACCTGGTCACCGACCCTGACCTGCAAGCGCTTGAGCACGCCATCGATACCCGACTTGAGCGGATGCTCCATTTTCATCGCTTCAAGCACCACCAGCAGCTGCCCTTTGCTGACTGGGCTACCCTCACTGACCAATACGTCCACAATCGCCCCGTCCATTGGCGCCTTGAGCGTGCCGGAGCTGACACTGGCTTGGCCGCTGACCTGCACCTGGGTCCGATCGACCAGCAGCAAGCTGCCGGGGCGCGCGAACAACCAGAGTTGCCCGGCTTCCAGACGATAGGCATGGCGTTGGCGGATGCCGTCGATTTGCAGGGTGGCCCAGCGTCCGTCGTACTGGATGACCTTCAGTTCGAGAGTCCGGGCGCCGACCTGAACACGGTAGGGTTCGCCAGGTGCAGCATGCAGTTCTACCGGCCACGCTTGATCCTCCAGGCCGATCCGATAGTGCAGAGGCACGCTGGCATTGTTGCGCCAACCGGCCAGCGGGGCGGGGTGAGCCTGAGCTGAGGCTTGATAAAAGAGCACCGCGGCGATGGCCAGTTCTTCGGCGCTCGGTGCATGAGGGTGCAGGCAGGGGTGGTCGGCGAAGTACGTGGGGATGAACCCGGTGTTGAATTCGCCGCTGATGAAGTGCGGGTGTTCCAGCAGATTGGCGAGCAAGCGCTGATTGCTCTGCACGCCCAGCAGCACGCTGTCCTGTACTGCCCGCAGCAACTTGCGCCGGGCTACTTCACGGGTGGCGCCGTGGGCGATCAGCTTACCCAGCAGCGGGTCATAGAACGGGCTGACAGACTGGCCTTCGATCAGGCCATGGTCGATCCGTACACTGCCCTGGATCGCTGGCTCCCAAGCTACGACTCGCCCGGTTTGCGGCAGAAATCCCTGGGCCGGATCTTCGGCATAGAGGCGCACTTCCATGGCATGCCCGTTGAGCCGCACCTGTTCCTGTCGTAGCGGCAGCGGTTGCCCTTCGGCGATGTGTAACTGCCAGGCCACCAGATCGAGGCCGGTGATCAGTTCGGTCACTGGGTGTTCCACTTGCAACCGGGTGTTCATCTCCAGGAAGTAAAATCGGCTGTGAGCATCCAGCAGGAATTCCACGGTGCCAGCGCCCACGTAATTCACCGCGCGCCCCGCCTTGAGCGCCGCTTCGCCCATGGCCTGGCGCAACTCGGCGGTCATCACCGGGCAGGGCGCTTCTTCGATGATTTTCTGGTGGCGACGCTGGATCGAACAGTCGCGTTCGCCGAGATAAATCAGGTTGCCGTGCTGGTCGCCGAACACCTGAACTTCAACGTGACGCGGATCGATCAAGGCTTGTTCGAGGATCAGTTCGTCGCTGCCAAACCCGTGCAAGGCTTCGGAGCGTGCGGTACGGATCTGCTCCAGCAATTCGGCGGCGCTGTGCACCAGGCGCATACCGCGACCACCACCGCCGGCACTGGCCTTGATCATCAGCGGGTAGCCGATGCGTTCGGCTTCGCGGCGCAGGGTCGCGTCGTCCTGTTTGCCGCCCTGATAGCCGTTGATGCAAGGCACGCCGGCTTTGATCATGGCCAGTTTCGACAGCCGTTTACTGCCCATCAGCTCGATGGCTTCGGGGCTGGGACCGATGAAGATGATGCCGGCTTGTTGGCAGGCGAGGGCGAAGCCTGAGTTTTCCGAGAGGAAGCCGTAACCGGGATGGATTGCATCAGCACCGGTACGCCGGGCGGCGTCGATGATGGCCGGGATGTTCAGATAAGACTGCTGCACCGGGGCCGGGCCGATGTTCACGGCTTCGTCGGCCATCTGCACATGCAGCGCATTGGCGTCGGCATCGCTGAATACGGCGACGGTGCGGTAGCCCAGGTTTTGCGCGGTGCGCTGGATGCGGCAGGCGATTTCACCGCGGTTGGCGATCAGGATTTTTTTGAGGGTGGGCATGGGCTATTCCCTTGGTTGTTGCGGTGAATTGGATGGCCTCTTCGCGAGCAGGCCCGCTCCCACATTGGATCTCCAGGGTGTCCCCGGATTGATTGACCATTGGTGAACCCTGTGGGAGCGGGCTTGCTCGCGAAGCTTTTAAATGGCCCACCCCGGTTTACGCTTCTGCACAAAAGCCAGGGTCCCCTCGACCCCTTCAGCCCCGGTCACCGCTTCGCTGAACCACTCGGCTGCCTGATCCAGCAGGTCATCCGAGGGTTGTCCGGCACTCGCCAGCAACAGCTTTTTGGTCGCTGCATTCGCCCCCGGTGCGCAACACAACACATGGGCCAGTACCTCATCGAGGCGTTCGGCCAAGGCTTGTGGGTCATGTTCGACAAAATGCACCAGCCCCATGCGCCGCGCCTGGGTGCCATCGAAGCGTGCGGCGGTCAGGGCCAGTCGGCGGGCCTGGGTCAGGCCGATGCGCTGCACCACGTACGGTGCGATCTGCGCCGGCAACAGGCCGAGGCTGGTTTCCGGCAAGCCGAACTGCGCTTGATGTTCGGCCATCGCGATGTCGCTGACGCAGGCCAGGCCGAAGCCGCCGCCAAGCACCGCACCCTGCAGCACCGTAATCACCACTTGCGGCGCGTGTTGCACCTCTTGCAGTAGCGCACCGAACGCACGGTTCAAATCGCGGTAGGCGGGCTGGCCTTGAGCGCGGGCGTTGGCCATGTCCTTGATGTCGGCACCGGCACAAAAATGCCCGCCGGCACCGCCGATCACCAGCGCGCGAATCTGCCGGTCATCGCGAACCGCCGCCAGCACCGCACGCAGTTCGGCGACCATCTGCAAGCTCATGGCATTACGGCTTTCGGGACGATTGAGGGTGATGTGCAGCACGCCGTTATGCAGGTCGAGCAGCAGGGTTTGACAGGTGGGGAGGGTGCTCATTTTTTTTTCCCCGGCAGGATGCCCATGAGTTTGCAGATGATCCCCAGCATGATTTCGTCGGCACCGCCGCCAATCGATACCAGCCGCACATCGCGGTAAGCCCGGGCCACCGGGTTGTCCCACATGAAGCCCATGCCGCCCCAGTATTGCAGGCAACTGTCGCTGACCTCCCGACCCAGTCGTCCGGCCTTGAGTTTGGCCATGGACGCCAGACGGGTAACGTCCTGGCCTTTGATGTATTGCTCGGTGGCCTGGTAGACCAGCGCCCGCAGGCATTCGATTTCGGTTTGCAGTTCGGCCAGGCGAAAGTGGATGACCTGGTTGTCGATCAGCGCGTTGCCGAAGGTTTTGCGCTCCTTGCAATACTCGATGGTGCTGTCGACGCAGTATTCCAAGCCTTTGATCATGTTCGCCGCGCCGAACAGCCGTTCTTCCTGAAACTGCAGCATCTGCATCATGAACCCCGTGCCTTCGTGGCCGATGCGGTTGCGCTGCGGCACGCGCACGTTGTCGAAAAACACCTGGGCGGTTTCCGAGCTGCGCATGCCGAGCTTGTCCAGGTGCGAGCTGAGGCTGATGCCGGGGCTGTTCATCGGCACCATGATCAGCGACTTGTTGATGTGCGGTTTGTCGTCCGAGGTGTTGGCCAGCAGGCAGATAAAGTCGGCGCTCGGTGAGTTGGTGATCCACATCTTGCTGCCATTGATCACGTAGTCGTCGCCGTCCTTGCGGGCGGTGGTTTTAAGCCCGGCGACGTCGGAACCGGCGCCGACTTCGGAAACACCGATGCAGCCGACCTGCTCGCCGGTGATCGCTGGCCGCAGAAATTCTTCACGCAGTTCATCGGAGCCGAAACGTGCCAGGGCCGGGGTGCACATGTCGGTCTGCACGCCGATGGACATCGGAATGCCGCCGCAATGAATGGTGCCGAACTCTTCGGCCGCCACAATCGAATAGCTGTAATCGAGGCCCATGCCGCCGAATTTTTCCGGTTTGGAAATCCCCAGCAAACCGAGCTTGCCGGCCTTGCGAAAGATCTCATGGATCGGAAAGCGCCCGGCCTTCTCCCACTCCTCGACATGAGGATTGATTTCATGATCGACGAATTGGCGGACGGTGCGGCGCAGTGCTTCGTGTTCCTGGGTGAAGATCATTTTTATTGTTCTCCTGTCGAACCCGATCGTTCCCATGCGCAGCAAAGGAACGCCTCTATGGACGCTCCGCGTCCGCTTTTGGGACGCGGAGCGTCCCGGGCTGCATTCCCACGCAGAGCGTGGGAACGATCAATCAAAACCTCGCGACACCAAAGCTGTTGGGTTGCAGCGCCCGAACCTCGGCCTCATGGCAGATGTCCAGCAAGTATCCAAGCAACGTGCGGGTATCCCGTGGATCGATCAGCCCGTCATCCCACAGGTTGGCGCTGCCATACAGCGCGGTGGACTGGCTGTCGAGTTTCTGCGCGGTGACCTGTTCCAGCATGTCGAGCACTTTCGGGTCGGGCACCAATCCGTCTTTGAGCTGTTTGGCTTCGGTGACGATCCGCAGCACCTTGCCGGCCTGGGCGCCACCCATCACAGCGGTGCGGCTGTTGGGCCAGGCGAAGATGAAGCGCGGGTCGAGACCGCGGCCGCACATCGCGTAATTGCCGGCACCGTAGGAGCCGCCGACGACGATTGTCAGTTTAGGCACCCGGGCATTGGCCACCGCTTGAATCATTTTCGCGCCGTGCTTGATCACGCCTTGCTGTTCCGACTCGGTGCCGACCATGAAGCCGGTGGTGTTGTGGAAAAACAGCAGCGGCGTTTGGCTCTGGTCGCAGAGTTGAATGAATTGCGCTGCCTTGCTTGCGCCTTTGGGGGTGATCGGGCCGTTGTTGCCGATGAAACCGCAGGCTCGACCCTGGATCTGCAAATGCCCGCACACCGTCTGCTGATCGAACTCGCTTTTGAATTCGAGGAAGTTCGAAGCGTCGGCAACCCGCGCGATGATTTCACGCACGTCGTAAGGTTTTTTCGGGTCATCCGGGATCAGCCCCAGCAGTTCGTCGATGGGATAGCGCGGCTCTTCCCACCGACGCTCCGGTAACCACGGCAACTGATCGTTCCACGGCAACAGACTGACAATTTCGCGCACCTGGCGCACGCCATCGGCATCGTTCTCAGCCAGGTATTCGGCGGTGCCGGCGGTTTGCGCGTGCATCTCGGCGCCGCCCAGTTCTTCGTCGGTGGCGACTTCACCGGTGGCGGCCTTGAGCAGTGGGGGGCCGGCGAGAAACAGCTTGGCCTTGCCGCGCACCACCACCACGTAATCCGACAACCCTGGCTGGTAAGCACCGCCCGCCGTGGCCGAGCCGTGGACCACGGTGATCTGCGGCAAGCCCATCGCCGACATCCGCGCCTGATTGGCAAAGCTGCGCGCACCTTCGACGAAAATCTCCGCCGCATAATTGAGGTTGGCGCCTCCGCTTTCGGCGAGGGTGATCACCGGCAGTTTGTTTTCCATGGCGATCTGTTGCAGGCGCAGGGACTTTTTCAGGCCGCTGGGGGAAATGGTGCCGCCTTTGATTGCGCTGTTGTTCGCCACCACCAGCACCCGCACGCCGGACACGTAACCGATCCCGGCGATCAAACCGCCGCCGGCCGCGCTGCCGTCCTTGTCGTCGTGCAGCTTGTAGCCGGCCAGGCTCGCCAGTTCGAGGAACGGCGCGCCGGGATCAAGCAGCAGGTTCAGCCGCTCCCGGGGCAGCAGTTGCCCGCGCTTGTCGAACCTCGGTTTGGCTTCAGCGGCTTTATTCAACACGTTCTGTTCGAGCTGGCGGACCTGCTCGATGCCGGCCAGCATGGCCGCACGGTTGCGGGCGAATGGTTCGCTGAGCGGGTCTATCTGGGACTGGATGACCGGCATGGTTATTCCTTGTCCTTCGGTTCGTCTGGTTTGGAGGCGTCCGGCCTGAGTACTTCAGGTAAATAGGCGCGGTGAAAGCCGTTGTACGAGTGACTGTTCTGCGCCTTGTGCATTGGCCAGGCCCGCCCGCCGAGGCTGGCGGCACCGTCGATGCGCAACGTGCTGCCGCTGACAAACGCCGCTGCCGGGCTGAGCAGGAATACAATCGCCGCGCTGATTTCCGATTCGGTGCCGATGCGCTTGAGCGGCACGTGTTCGCACAGCGTCGGAATCACCGCCCGGAACGCGCCTTCGTAGGTGTCCATGCCGCTGGACGCGACCCAGCCCGGCGCGACGGCATTGACCCGCACGCCGGCGTAACCCCATTCGAATGCGGCGGTCTTGGTGAAGTTGTCCATGCCCGAGCGCGCCGCGCCCGAATGGCCCATGCCGGGCATGCCGCCCCACATGTCGGCGAGCATGTTGACGATGGCGCCGCCGTGCTTGCTCATGGACTGATTGAACACCTCGCGAGCCATCAGAAAACCGCCCACCAGGTTGGTGCGCAGGATGGTTTCGAAACCTTTCTGATTGATCGACGCCAGCGGCGACGGGTACTGCCCGCCAGCATTGTTGACCAATCCATGAATCGGCCCGTGTTCGCGGATCAGCTCGCTGACCAGTTGCGTGACAGCGTCTTCGTTGCGGATATCGCAGACCTGCCAACTGGCTTTACCGCCGTCTTCGGTGATTTCGGCGCTGACCTTTTTCAATTTCTCGGCATTACGCCCCACCAGCAGCACCTGCGCGCCGAGGGCTGCGAGCTCATGGGCGGTGCAACGACCGATGCCGCTGCCGCCACCGGTGACGATGATGGTTTGGCCGGCGAACAGGTTGGGTTTGAAAATCGAGTCATAGGCCATGGCGACAGTCCTCTAATTGAACTGATCGGCGATGCGCTGGGGCACCGGAATCTGGATTTCCAACAGTTGTTGGGCGAACGCCTTGCCCTGCGGATCGATCCGCAGGCTGGCCACGCCACCGCCGCCGAGTGCGTTCTCCAGAAGAAAATTAAAGCTCTGAGTGCCGGGTAAATACCAGCGTTCGACGCGTCCGTGGATCGGGTCGAGGACATGGCTCATCCAGTCGACCATCACCTCGGGTGTCAGTGCTTCGGCGATCCATGGCAGGTAGTCGGGGTGGCGGGCCATGACGCCGATGTTGCTGTGGTTGCCCTTGTCGCCGGAGCGCGCCACGGCGAGTTTGATCAAGGCCACGCTGGCGTCGGCGCGCTCTGTGGTTTTGGGCGGATCGAACGGTAGCGGCAAGTCAGCCGGATCGAGCGCATCGAGGGCGGGCAGGGCACACGGATGGCGCTCACCGGCAAGGTCGATTTCCAAGGCGCAGGCGGTTTTGTCGATCAGGAACGAAAACAGCCGGATCAACGGATACACCGTCGGCCGCCCGCCGACGATTCCCGTCAGCCCGGGCGCCATACCGGTGGCAGCCTGAGCGATTTCCCGGGAGAACAGAATCAAGGCCTGTTTGCTCGGATGGCGCACAGCGAGTTTGATCACCACTTCGCGGCTGTCCTGGCGCTGGCCGTGGGGGCCGTAAGTGGCCTCGCTGCCCAGCAGTTCGATGTTCACTTCGCTGTAGGGCGCCCAGCCGCGCTGGCTAAACATTTCCGAGGTCTTGTTGATGATTGCCTGGCTGACCCTTCGGGCCTTGGCCACCGCATCGATCCCGGCGATCAGGCAACTGGCGGTGCAGCGGAAACCGTCCGGGTACGTTGCGCTGACCTTGTACTGAGCGGTCGGTGGCAAGCCTTTCGCGCCATGCACCTGAACCGCGTTTTTGCCTTGTTGCACGAGTTTGACCTGGCTGAAATCGCACACTACATCGGGCAGCAAATAGGCCTGTGGGTCGCCGATCTCATAGAGCATCTGCTCGCCAACCGTCAGCGGTGTGACCAGACCGCCGGAGCCGTCGGGTTTGCTGACGATGAACTGGCTGTCGGCGCCGACTTCGACGATCGGAAAACCGATGTGTTCGTAGTCAGGCACGTCTTGCCAATCGGTGAAATTGCCGCCGGTGCACTGGGCGCCACATTCGATCAGATGCCCGGCCAATGCGGCCTGGGCGAGTTTGTCGTAGTCGTGCCACGACCAGCCGAACTCATGCACCAGCGCGGCGCTGACCACGGCGCTGTCGACCACGCGCCCGGTGATCACAATGTCGGCGCCCAGGCGTAGGGCTTCGACGATGCCCGGTGCGCCGAGGTAGGCGTTGGTCGACACGCACATCGGTGGCAGGGGCGCGCCACTGAACATCTCATGGATGCCCAGACTGCTCAGGCGTTTGAACTGCGGTTGCAGGTCATCACCCGACAGCACGGCGATTTTCAGCGCCACCCCTGCCTTGTCGCAGGCCGCTTGCAGGGCGGCGGCGCAGGCCTGTGGATTGACCCCGCCGGCGTTGCTGATCACCCGGATCTGTTGTTTCGCGAGCTGCTCGAGGAGGGGGCTGAGGACTTCGATGAAGTCGCTGGCGTAGCCGGTGGCGGGATCTTTCATCCGCGCCCCGGCCATGATCGACATTGTTATTTCGGCCAGATAATCGAACACCAGATAGTCCAGGCGGCCGCCCTCCACCAACTGTGCGGCGGCGGTCGAGGTGTCGCCCCAGAATGCACTGGCACAACCGATGCGAATTGTTTTAGGCACAGTCAACTCCATAGCCACCTGCGACAGAAGTGCTTCGAGACTACCAAGCAAGCGCTTGGTTTGTAAACGCCTTGATTATCTTCTTCCCGAGCGCTTGCTTGGTCGCCCCCGCCAGCTTAAATTGCCCGCGCAACCCTGCTGTTTTAACAGGCAGCGGCGCATTTGATTGATCGACTGTAGGAGAGAACGGGTGGACGAGCAAAAAGCCCTGAGGGTGATGCGCGAGTTGGTCGACAGCGGCCAATTGACCGACCCCGACAGCGCCCGCGGCAAACTGCTGCAAGTGGCCGCTCACCTGTTTCGCAACAAAGGTTATGAACGCACCACCGTGCGTGACCTGGCCAGTGCGGTGGGCATTCAGTCAGGCAGCATTTTTCATCACTTCAAAAGCAAGGACGAGATCCTGCGAGCAGTGATGGAGGAGACCATTCGCTACAACACCGCGTTGATGCGTGCAGCGCTGGCCGAGGCCGGCAATGTGCGCGAGCGGGTGCTGGCGCTGATTCGCTGTGAATTGCAGTCGATCATGGGCGGCAGTGGCGAGGCCATGGCGGTGCTGGTATATGAGTGGCGTTCGCTGTCTGAGGAAGGCCAGGCGCAGGTTCTGGCGCTGCGCGATATTTATGAAGCCATCTGGCTGCAGGTGCTGGGAGAAGCCAAGGACGCCGGTTTTATCCGTGGCGATGTGTTCATCACCCGCCGTTTCCTGACGGGCGCGCTATCCTGGACCACCACCTGGTTTCGCGCCGGTGGCAGTATGAACCTCGATCAATTGGCCGATGAAGCGCTGATTCTGGTGCTTGAAGAACGGTAAGAGCCGTCTATCTCGGCAAGAAACTGGCTAAGTTGACGAAACCGCCTAGTTTGTATGCATTGGTGAGTATTTTTTTGGGGAGTGTGCTGTTTTGATGTCTTCATCAATTCGAATGGCGTCGCGGCTTTTGCTGGCGGCGCTTGCGGTGTGCTGGGTGTTGCCATCTCAGGCCGCGCAACAGGTGCGGGTCGGGGCCGCCCATTTTCCACCCTATACCGTGCGCCCGGAGTCCGGTGCCGACACCGGCCTGCTGCCGCAACTGGTGGAAGCGCTGAATCAGCTGCAAACCGATTATCAGTTTGTGCTGGTGCCCACCTCGATTCCCAGGCGTTTCAATGACTTCAAGGAAGGCCGGGTCGATATGGCAATTTTCGAGAACCCTGAGTGGGGGTGGAAGGACATTCCGCATACCGATGTCGACATGGGCCTGGAAGATGCAGAAATCTTTGTCGCGCAGAAACAACCCGGTCGCGATGAGAACTACTTCAAGGATCTGGCGAGCAAGCGCCTGGCGCTGTACAGCGGCTATCACTACGAGTTTGCCAATTTCAACGCCGATCCCAAGTACCTGGCCGACACCTACAACGCCACGCTGACCTATTCCCACGACAGCAACCTGCTGATGGTGCTGCGCGGGCGAGCGGACATTGCCCTGGTGACACGCTCCTATCTGAGCGATTACCTGCTGCGCAACGAAAAAGTCGGCGAGCAGTTGCTGGTGTCGCAACGCATCGATCAGGTCTATCACCATTACGCGCTGATTCGCCCGCAGGCGCCGATTACGGGCGAAGCCTTCGGCAAATTGCTGCAAGGCCTGCGAAACAACGGCCAGATGCTGAAGATTTTCGATCCTTACAGAATTGCCCTGGTGCCGGTGGGCAAGCACTGACAGATAGAGTTTCCGGGGGCAGGGGGGGCGTACGACCATTCATCTGGTATTTATGTTCTGCTGTTCGAATGGTCGAATTGACAGTAGACGCTTCGCCTAACGTGGTCTTAGCTCCTTGCCTGTGTCCGACCCCATGGAGGGGTTGGCGCTCATTCAGAAAGGATTTCTGTCATGACAACCCCCTCGTTGGTTTCTCTCTCCTGTGTGCCCGCTCCTGTGGTGCCACAAGCCGTCAACGATGTACTCATTCTGAAAAAACCTGATGATTCGGCCGGTGTCACGGTCGAGGTGGCGCGTTGGCCATTCATGGTGGTTAATCAAAAGACAACGCTGCATGTCTGCGGTCAACAAGCCGACGGCTCGCCAGTGATGCTGCGAGTGGCGGACGCCGAGCCCGTCACGCAACAAGAGTTCCAGGAGGGCTGGCGTCGCAATATTGCCTGGGCGTCTTTACAGAATCTGAAAGACGGGAGCCATCTCGCGTTTGTTTTTCAGGCGGCGCTGGATGGAGGCAGTTGTGCTGGCCCGGTGCTGTTCCCGACATTGTGTCTTGAGGTTCAGGCGCCTTTTGACGATACAACGACCTTCTCGGCAACAGACGGTACCAATAACTGGAATGGTTGGATGAGGGGCGACGCTGCGACTGATCCACGGGATCTCACCATCACCAAAGATGGAGATATCTACGTATTGTTCGACAACACCTACACCAACAACTCTGCCGGGACAGTGTTGAAAAAGACCTTTCAGGGGCTGGAGATGGGTCGATCCTATGAGTTCGGGCTGACCGTGCGCAGGTGGAACAACAGCTATTCGGTTCCGGTGCTGTCACTCAACAGCGGAGCGCAAGTCATTGCCCCCGCGACGGAAATTTCGTCAATGGCCTGGGCTCCGCTCAAAGGCACGTTTACCGCGAGTGCATCACAGATGGAGTTGCAGATCGTTAACCATGTCGCCACCGGAAACGGCAACGACTATGCCTTCCGCGAAATCTGGGTCAGGTCGATCTAGTGCCTGCGTAACGTCAATGGCCTGGAACTGATCCGGGCTGTGCATGCCACCGCGAACGCTGATTAAGGTTCGCGGTGCTTTTCGTTAAATTTCCCTGCCTGGCTCACGTCACCTCAGTTAACTGTCGACGATTACCGTGAGCCCGACCCATGTCCAATCTGAATGACCTGACCGCCCTGGCCTTGCCGTCAGGCAACCGTCTTGTAGCCGATGAAACCACAAGTCGCCTGAGCCTCAGCCTGGAAGGGCAGCCGCTGATCGAACTGCGGCTGACCCGCGAGCCTGAGCTGAATCTGCGGCTGGAGGAGCGCTTCGGTCGTCCTGATGGTCAAGCATTCTGGGCGGCCTGTTATTGGCTTTTTGCCCGTGATGCGCAGTGTCAGCGTCTGACCTGGCACCTCGATCAAGTACCCACCGAGGCCTTGCGCAGTGGATTGCTGATTGCGACCGAGGTCAACGATCAATATCGCTGCGAGCGCACGCTGTTCTGGCAATTGCCTCAGCCTTGGCTGGGTGAGTCGTTGACCGGTAGCTATCCACAGCAGATGGTCATCAGTGACGGCAAGCGCCACCCCCTGCGTGCGGTGAAACCCCGTGGTGAGGTTTATCGACGCTTTGATGCGCGGCTCGGTGCGTGGGTCTCCCTGCGTACGCTAGAAATCGAGCAGGATCTGGCGCGTTTCAACCGCTGGCAGAACAGCCCTCGGGTCGCGAGTTTCTGGCAGGAGGAGGGCAGTCTCGAGCAGCATCGGGAATACCTGAGCAAGCTTGAAGCCGACCCACACACCTTGACCCTGATCGGTTGCTTCGATGATCAACCGTTTGCCTACTTCGAAGCCTACTGGGCCAAGGAAGATCGCATTGCGCCGTTCTATGATGTCGCCGATTACGACCGTGGCATTCACATGCTGGTGGGTGAGGAAAATCACCGTGGCCCGCACAAAGTGGCGAGTTGGTTATCGGCGCTGGTGCACTACCTGTTTCTCGATGATCCGCGCACTCAAAGGGTGGTCGCCGAACCTCGCGCCGACAACGCGAAGATGATCGGGCATCTGCACAATCAGTGTTTTCACTGCGAAAAAGAGTTCGACTTCCCGCACAAGCGCGCGGCGCTGATGATGCTGGGGCGTGAGCAGTTTTTTGATCGGTGTTCGTTGGCTTGAGTCAGTCTTCGCGGGCAAGTCGGATCGCCGCACCGCTTGCTCCTACAGTGACAGGCAATATTCCCTGTGGAGCGAGGCTTTCCCGCGAAGCTTTTAGCGACGTGCGAAGGTGTCCGCACGATTGCCCGACACTTTGCGGCAATGCACCAGCGCATCACGAATCATGAAGTTCACCAGGGTCGGCGAGACGCCCAGTTCCTTGGCGATGTCTTTTTGCGGCACGCCGTGCAGGCGGTACATCTCGAAGGCGTAACGGGTGCGGCTGGGCAGCTCCGTCAGTGCATCGGCAATGTTTTCCAGGGTCGAGAAATTGATATGCGAGGTTTCCGGCGAAGCACCCTGGATCACCACGTTCAGACCTTCCTCTTCCGGGCCCGAATACTTCTGCTCCAGCGCCTGCTTGCGGTAGTGATCGATCGCCAGGTTGCGCACGATCTGGAACAGGTAACTGAGCTGCGCCTTGATGGACGAGGTGATCTGCGGCGCCGACTGCAACCGGAAGAACGCATCCTGCACCACGTCTTCGGCGCGGGATCGGCAGCCGGTAATGCGGGCGGCAATCTTGACCAGAATCATTCGGTTGTCGACGAAGGCCTGAAGTAGCGGTGAATCGCACCTGCTTGTGGATACTTGTTCCGTCATTGGAAATCACCTTGCTGCAAATAGGGTCGTGGGACGACAAGGGGGTCGGAGCCGTCCTACATATCGAGCGACAAATTATTCTTAATGATAATGATTGTCAATTGAGAAAGAGAATTAATGCTCCCTTAGGGTGCGGACTGAGAACGGCGACACGCTGACTCATCCACTGACCTCAAGCCTGCCGGCGCTCAAGCCCGGCGACTAATTATTTCAAGACCTCATCCGTTCTCATTGGTGAATGGCTGCGGGCGCAAGTCCCGGCCAAAACAGCATTCCCAATGCCTTGCGCGGTCGGCGAAGACCGCATCCTGCATGCCCGTGAACGGGCGTGACGTACGAAAACCGATTCCACTTGCAAGCCGAATTCAGGCAGGAAACCTCATGACCGACGCGTTCGAACTCCCCAGCACACTGGTCCAAGCCCTCCAGCGCCGCGCGGCCCTGACGCCGGACCGGGTGGCCTTGCGTTTTCTTGCCGAAACCCAGGATCAGGCTGTGGTGCTCAGTTATCGTGAGCTGGACCTGCGGGCGCGAACCATTGCCGGCGCGTTGCAGGCCCAGGCGTCGTTCGGTGATCGCGCGGTGCTGTTGTTTCCCAGTGGCCCGGATTACGTCGCGGCGTTCTTTGGTTGCCTGTACGCCGGGGTGATCGCGGTGCCGGCCTATCCGCCGGAATCGACCCGTCGTCATCATCAGGAACGCCTGCTGTCGATCATCAGCGATGCCGAGCCGCGCCTGCTGTTGACCAGCGCCGACCTGCGCGACGCCTTGCTGCAAATCAACGGGGCGCCGCCGCTGCTATGTGTCGATACCCTCGACAGCGCCCTGGCTGAACACTGGGTTGCGCCGGACCTGCAAGGCGAGCACATCGCTTTCCTGCAATACACCTCCGGCTCCACCGCGTTGCCTAAAGGCGTGCAAGTCAGCCACGGCAATCTGGTGGCCAACGAACTATTGATTCGTCACGGCTTTGGCATCGACTTCAATCCTGATGACGTGATCGTCAGCTGGCTACCGCTGTACCACGACATGGGCTTGATCGGTGGTCTGCTGCAGCCGATTTTCAGTGGTGTGCCGTGCGTGTTGATGTCGCCGGCGTACTTCCTCGGCCGCCCGTTGCGCTGGCTGGAAGCGATCAGCGAATACGGCGGCACCATCAGCGGCGGGCCGGATTTCGCCTATCGACTGTGCAGCGAGCGCGTCAGCGAATCGGCTCTGGAGCGTCTTGATTTGAGCGGCTGGCGCGTGGCCTATTCCGGTTCCGAACCGATTCGCCTCGACACCCTGGAGCGCTTCGCCGAGAAGTTCGCGGCCTGTGGCTTTACGCCAGACAGCTTCATGGCCTCTTACGGCCTCGCGGAAGCCACGCTGTTCGTTGCCGGCAGCCCGCGCGGTCAGGGTATTCCGGCGTTGCGCGTGGATGATCAGGCCTTGGCGCAAAACCGCGCCGAACCGGGCGACGGCAGTCCGATCATGAGTTGCGGCATCGGCCAGCCGGATCATGCGGTGCTGATTGTCGATTCTGTATCGTTCGAAGAACTCGCCGACAACGCGGTCGGTGAAGTCTGGGCCGCCGGGCCAAGCATCGCCCATGGCTACTGGCGCAACCCTGAAGCCACGGCCAAGACCTTCGTCCAGCATGCGGGTCGCACCTGGTTGCGCACCGGCGACCTGGGCTTTTTGCGTGACGGTGAACTGTTCATCACCGGGCGCCTGAAAGACATGCTGATCGTTCGTGGTCACAACCTCTATCCGCAGGACATCGAGCAGACCATCGAGCGCGAAGTGGAGGTGGTGCGCAAAGGTCGCGTGGCCGCGTTCGCGGTCAATCTCGAGGGACAGGAAGGTATCGGCGTCGTCGCGGAAATCAGCCGCAGCGTGCAGAAAATCCTGCCGCCCGAGGCGCTGATCAAAGCCATCCGCCAAGCGGTGGCCGAGGCGTATCAGGAGGCGCCGAGCGTGGTGGTGCTGCTCAATCCGGGGGCGCTGCCCAAGACCTCCAGCGGCAAGTTGCAACGTTCGGCCTGCCGCAATCGTCTGGCCGATGGCAGCCTCGACAGCTATGCGGTTTTCCCGTCGGCAGCGAACGAAAGTGAAGACTGCAGCGAGTCGGGTTCCGAACTGCAAACCCTGATCGGCCAGATCTGGTGCGAGCAATTGCAGGTCAAGCAAGTCAACGCCGACGATCACTTCTTCCTGCTCGGCGGTAACTCCATCGCCGCCACTCAAGTGGTTGCTCGCCTGCGTGAAGCGTTGGGGATGGAGCTGAATCTGCGTCTGTTATTCGAAGCGCCGACCCTCGGCGCGTTCGCCGCCGCCGTCGCCCGGCAACAACAGGATGGCGGCCTCGCCCAAGGCGCGATCACTCAGCTGTCGCGCAACGACGCCATGCCGCAATCCCTGGCGCAAAACCGTTTGTGGATCACCTGGCAACTCGACCCGCAGAGCAGCGCCTACAACATTCCTGGCGCCTTGCGACTGCGCGGCGAACTGGACGAAGACGCCTTGCGCGCCAGTTTCCAGCAACTGATCGAACGTCACGAATCCCTGCGCACGCGTTTTTTCGAGCGCGACGGTGTGGCCCTGCAACAGGTCGATGCTGCCGGTGAGTTCAATCTTCAAGTGATCGACATCAGCGACGTGCCGGCCGCCGAGCGTGAAGCCCGCGCGCAACAAATCCGCGAGGACGAAGCCCGCACCCTGTTCGACCTGGAGAACGGCCCGCTGCTGTGGGTGACCCTGGTGCGCCTCGACGATGAGGATCATCAACTGCTGGTGACGATGCATCACATCATCGCGGATGGCTGGTCGCTGAACATTCTGATCGATGAATTCTCGCGCCTGTATGCGGCGGCCTCTCAAGGCCAGGCCGCCAGCCTCCCGGCCTTGTCGACCCAATACGCTGACTACGGCAGTTGGCAGCGCCAGTGGCTGGCGCAAGGGGAGGGCGAACGGCAACTCGCTTACTGGAAAGAGCAGTTGGGTGATGAGCATCCGACCCTGAGCCTGGCCACCGACCACCCACGTTCGGCACAACACACCCACCGCGCCGCCCGCCACACCCTGCGGTTGGACGCGAGCCTGAGCAACGCGATTCGCCAGACCGCCCAGGCCCATGAGTCGACGCCGTTCATGCTGTTGCTCGCGGCGTTCCAGAGCCTGCTGCATCGCTACAGCGACCAGCGCGACATCCGCATCGGCGTGCCGAATGCCAACCGTCCACGCTTGGAAACCCAGGGGTTGATCGGCTTCTTTATCAACACTCAGGTGCTGCGCGCCGAGGTGGATTCGCGTCTGCCGTTCATTGAGTTGCTGGCGCAAACCCGGCAAGCCGCATTGGGCGCGCAAGCGCATCAGGACCTGCCGTTCGAACAGCTGCTCGAAGCTTTCCCCCAGGCTCGCGAACAAGGTTTGTTCCAGGTCATGTTCAACCACCAGCAACGGGATCTCAGTGCATTGCGCCGCTTGCCGGGGCTACTCGCCGAAGAGCTGCCTTGGCACAGCCGCGAAGCCAAATTCGACCTGCAACTGCACAGCGAAGAAGACCGCAACGGGCGCTTGAGTCTGTCGTTCGACTACGCCACTGAACTGTTCGACGCGGCGACCATCAGGCGTCTGGCCGAGCATTTCAGCAACCTGCTGCGAGCCGTCTGTGAGCGTCCGCAACAAGCGATCGGCGATCTGCAACTGCTGACCGCCGCCGAACAGGCTCAGCAAAATGACTGGAGCGTTGCTCCGTGCAAAACGGCGCAGCAGTGGTTGCCGGAACTGCTCAGCGAACAAGCACGCCAGATCCCGGAGCACACCGCGTTGCTGTGGGACGGCGGCAGCCTGGACTTCGCTGAACTGCATACTCAGGCCAACCGCTTGGCGCATTACCTGCGCGACAAAGGCGTCGGCCCGGATGTGTGCGTGGCCATCGCCGCCGAACGTTCACCGCAGTTGTTGATCGGCTTGCTGGCGATCATCAAGGCCGGCGGCGCTTATGTGCCGCTGGACCCGGATTACCCGGCTGAGCGCCTGGCCTACATGCTCAGCGACAGTGGCGTCGAGTTGTTGCTGACCCAAACCGAATTGCTCGACCGCTTGCCGGCCACTGATGGCGTCTGCGTGATTGCCATGGATGCCCTGCACCTGGAGAACTGGCCAAGCCATGCACCGGGTCTGCACCTGCACGGCGACAACCTGGCCTACGTGATTTATACCTCTGGTTCCACCGGCCAGCCCAAGGGCGTTGGCAACACTCACGCAGCGCTCGCTGAACGTCTGCAATGGATGCAGAACACTTATCGCCTGAACGATACCGACGTGCTGATGCAAAAAGCCCCGATCAGTTTTGACGTGTCGGTATGGGAGTGTTTCTGGCCGTTGATCACCGGGTGCCGCTTGCTGATCGTCGGCCCCGGCGAACACCGCGATCCGCACCGCATCGCACAACTGGTTCAGCAATACGGCGTGACCACGCTGCACTTTGTGCCGCCGCTGCTTTCTCTGTTCATCGACGAACCGCTGACCGCCGAATGCACCAGCCTGCGCCGGGTGTTTTCCGGCGGCGAAGCCTTGCCCGTCGAACTGCGCAACCGCGTGCTGACGCAACTGCCGGCGGTGCAACTGCACAACCGCTACGGCCCCACCGAAACCGCGATCAACGTCACCCACTGGCACTGCACAACCGCCGATGGCGAGCGCTCGCCGATTGGCCGGCCATTGGGCAACGTGCTGTGCCGGGTGCTCGACAGTGACCTCAACCCGGTGCCGGCCGGCGTGCCGGGTGAACTGTGCATCAGCGGTATCGGTTTGGCCCGGGGCTATCTGGGCCGTGCGGGGCTGACGGCTGAGCGTTTCGTGGTCGATCCACTGGGCGAGCAGGGCGCGCGTCTGTACCGCACCGGCGACCGTGCGCGCTGGACCGCCGATGGCGTAATCGAATACCTCGGTCGTCTCGATCAGCAGGTCAAACTGCGTGGCTTTCGTGTCGAGCCGCAAGAGATCGAAGCGCGGCTGTTGGCACAATCCGGCGTCGCCCAAGCGGTGGTGCTGGTGCGCGAAACGGCGGTCGGCGGGCAGTTGATCGGTTACTACACCGCCGCTGATTCCACTGAAGACCTCGACACTCAAGCCGCACGCCTGAAAGCCGTGCTGGCCGCCGAGTTGCCGGAATACATGGTCCCGGCGCAACTCATGCGTCTGGACCAAATGCCCTTGAGCCCGAGCGGCAAACTCGATCGCCGCGCCTTGCCGGAACCTCAGCGGCACGTCCGCGAGCACGTCGAACCGGTCACGGCGCTTGAGCAACAAATCGCCGGCATCTGGCGCGAAGTGCTGGGCCAGACGCAGATCGGTCTGCGCGACGACTTCTTCGCCCTTGGCGGCCACTCGCTGCTGGCCACGCAAATCATCTCCCGTACCCGTCAGGCCTGCGACGTCGAGTTACCGTTGCGGGCGCTGTTCGAGGCCAGTGAGCTGGGCGCGTTTGCCGAACAGGTTCGCTTGATCCAGGTCTGCGGCAAAACTAACCAGCAGCCACCGATGGAGAAGGTCGACCGCCGCCAACCGGTGCCGTTGTCCTATTCCCAGCAACGCATGTGGTTCTTGTGGCAGATGGAACCGGACAGCCCGGCCTACAACGTCGGCGGCATGGCGCGGTTGCGCGGCGTGCTGGATGTCGGGCGTTTCGAGGCGGCGTTGCAAGCGCTGATCATGCGTCACGAAACCCTGCGCACGACATTCCCGAGCGTCGACGGCGTGGCCCGGCAACAGGTGCATCCGGACACCGGTATGCGCATGGACTGGAAGGATTTCTCCGCGCTGGCGGCTGATACTCGTGAGCAGCGTGTCCAGCAACTGGCCGACAGCGAGGCGCACACGCCTTTCGATCTGGAAACCGGACCGTTGCTGCGCGCCTGCCTGGTCAAGACCGCCGAGCAGGAACATTACCTGGTGCTGACCCTGCACCACATTGTCACCGAAGGCTGGGCGATGGACATCTTCGCCCGGGAACTCAGCGCGCTCTACGAAGCGTTCGTCGATGACCGCGAATCACCACTGCAACCCTTGCCGGTGCAGTACCTGGATTACAGCGTGTGGCAGCGTCAGTGGCTGGAATCCGGCGAACGTCAGCGCCAGCTCGATTACTGGACCGCGCAACTGGGCCGCGAACATCCACTGCTGGAGTTGCCGGCTGATCGTCCGCGTCCGCCGGTGCAAAGTCATCAGGGCGAACTGTTCCGCTTCGACCTCAGTGATGACCTCGCGGCGCGGGTTCGTGCCTTCAACGCAGACAACGGTCTGACCCTGTTCATGACCATGACCGCCGCCCTGGCCGTGCTGCTTTACCGCTACAGCGGCCAGACCGACCTGCGCATCGGTGCGCCGGTGGCCAACCGCATTCGCCCGGAAAGCGAAGGGTTGATCGGCGCATTCCTCAACACCCAAGTGCTGCGTTGCCAGCTCGATGGGCAGATGTCCGTCGGCGAGTTGTTCGAGCAGGTTCGCCACACGGTGATCGAAGGCCAGTCCCATCAGGACCTGCCGTTCGATCACTTGGTCGAAGCCTTGCAGCCACCGCGCAGCGCCGCTTACAACCCGCTGTTCCAGGTGATGTGCAACGTGCAGCGCTGGGAGTTCCAGCAGAGTCGCAACCTGGCCGGGATGACCGTCGAGTACCTGGCCAATGATGCGCGAGCGACCAAGTTCGACCTCAACCTGGAAGTCACCGACCTCGACCATCGCCTGGGTTGCTGCCTGACTTACAGCACCGATCTGTTCGATGAGCCGCGCATTGCGTGCATGGCCGGGCACTGGCGCAATCTGCTGGACGCGTTGCTGGCCGATCCGCAACAGCGCTTGAGTGAACTGCCGTTGCTCGACGCCACTGAACAGCAAAACCTGCTCGACAACCTCGGCATCGAGCCGGGTGAGTATCGCCTCGATCAATACATCCACCAGCTGTTCGCTGAGCAGGCGCTGGTGCGCATGGGCGCACCGGCGCTGACGTTCGCCGGGCAAACCCTGAGCTACGCCGAGCTCGACAGCCGCGCCAATCGTCTGGCCTGGATGCTCCGTGAGCGCGGTGTTGGGCCGCAGGTGCGGGTCGGCTTGGCGTTGGAACGTTCGCTGGAGATGGTCATCGGCTTGCTGGCAATCCTCAAGGCGGGCGGCGCCTATGTGCCGCTGGACCCGGAATACCCGCTGGATCGCCTGCACTACATGATCGAAGACAGCGGCATCGGTTTGTTGCTCAGCGATGCGGCGATGTTCGCAGCACTCGGTGAATTGCCGGCCAGCGTCGGTCGTTGGTGCCTGGAAGACGATGCCGCGGACCTGGCCAATTACCCGGCCAGCGAGCTGCCGTTTATCAGTATGCCGCAGCATCAGGCGTACCTGATTTACACCTCGGGCTCGACCGGAAAACCGAAAGGCGTGGTGGTGTCCCACGGTGAAATCGCCATGCATTGCCGCGCGGTGATCGAGCGTTTCGGCATGCGCCCGGATGATTGCGAGCTGCATTTTTATTCAATCAACTTCGATGCTGCGACCGAGCGTCTGCTGGTGCCGCTATTGAGCGGTGCGCAGGTGGTCCTTCGCGCTCAAGGCCAGTGGGACGCGCAGGAAATCTGCGGGCTGATTCGTCGCCACCACATCAACATCCTCGGCTTCACCCCAAGCTACGGCAGCCAGTTGGCGCAATGGCTGGCGACCCAGGGCGAAACCCTGCCGGTGCGCATGTGCATCACCGGTGGCGAAGCCCTGACTGGCGAACACTTGCAGCGGATTCGCGCGGCGTTCAAACCGAGCCTGTTTTTCAACGCTTACGGCCCGACCGAAACTGTGGTCATGCCGCTCGCCAGCCTGGCCCCCGAGCAATTGGAAGAAGGGCTGGGCAGTGTGCCGATTGGCAGCGTGATCGGCGCTCGGGTGGCGTACATTCTCGACGCCGATCTGGCGTTGCTGCCGCAAGGCGCGACCGGCGAGTTGTATGTCGGCGGCGCCGGTCTGGCGCAGGGTTATCACCAACGTCCGGGGATGACCGCCGAACGCTTTGTCGCTGATCCTTTTGCCGCGAACGGCGGACGCTTGTACCGCACCGGCGACCTTGTCCGTCAGCGCGCCGATGGCCTGGTCGAGTACCTCGGCCGTATCGACCATCAAGTGAAGATCCGTGGTTTTCGCATCGAACTGGGCGAGATCGAAACCCGTCTGCTGGAACATGAGTCGATCCGTGAAGCGGTCGTGCTGGCGCTCGATGCGCCGAGCGGCAAGCAACTGGTGGGCTATCTGGTTACAAACGTGGCCGAGCAGGATGAAGCGCAACAAACCGTGCTGCGCGAAGCCCTCAAGGCTCACTTGAAGGCTCAGCTGCCGGACTACATGGTGCCCACGCACCTGATCCTGCTGGCCAACATGCCGCTGACCGCCAACGGCAAACTCGACCGCCGCGCACTGCCGGCACCGGACCCGGAGTTGAATCGTCAGCAGTACGTGGCGCCGAGCAACGAACTTGAGCTGACCCTGGCCGGCATCTGGTGCGAAGTGTTGAACGTGCGGCAGGTCGGCCTTAACGACAACTTCTTCGAACTGGGCGGCGATTCGATCCTGTCGATCCAGGTGGTCAGCCGGGCGCGGCAGCAGGGTATTCACTTCAGCCCGCGCGACCTGTTCCAGCACCAGACCGTACAGACGTTGGCTGCGGTGGCGACCCGCACCGAGCAGGTCACCGCCGAGCAAGGTTTACTCACGGGTGAATCGCGTCTGACGCCAATTCAGCACTGGTTCTTCGACACCGAAATCCCGCAGCGTCAACACTGGAACCAGGCGTTACTGCTGGAGCCGAGCGTGATGCTGGAGCCGCATCGCCTGGAGCAAGCGCTGTTGGCGGTGATCGAACAGCACGATGCCTTGCGCCTGCGCTTCACCGAAGTCGCCGGTCATTGGCAGACCGAGCATCAGGCAGTTTCCGACGCTGCCGTGCTGTGGCAAGTGCAGGTGCCGACGATGGACACATGCGCGGCACTGTTCGCCGAAGCCCAGCGCAGCCTCGACCTTGAGCAGGGGCCACTGATGCGGGCGCTGTTGGTCGACGATCCCGAGGGGCAACAACGGTTGTTCATTGCCATTCACCACTTGGTGGTGGACGGGGTGTCGTGGCGGGTGCTGCTGGACGATCTGCAAACGGTTTATCGCCAACTGGATGCAGAGCAGTCAGTAAAACTGCCAGCGAAAACCAGTGCCTTCAGGGACTGGGCCGCACGGTTGCAGGCTTATGCCGGCAGCGAATCCTTGCGGGAAGAATTGAGCTGGTGGCAGGCGCAACTGGCCGGCCCAAGCGCTGAATTGCCGTGTGATCGGCCTCGGGGCGGGCAGCAGAATCGTCACGCGCAAACCGTCAGCGTGCGCCTCGACAGCGAGCACACCCGCCAACTGTTGCAACAGGCGCCGGCGGCTTATCGCACCCAAGTCAACGATTTACTGCTGACAGCGTTGGCCCGTGTGTTGTGCCGCTGGAGCGGTCATGGGTCGGCGTTGATTCAACTCGAAGGTCACGGCCGCGAAACCCTGTTCGACGAGATCGACCTGACCCGCACCGTCGGTTGGTTCACCAGCGCGTATCCGCTGCGCCTCACACCTGCGAACGGGCAGGGTGCATCGATCAAGGCGATCAAGGAACAGCTGCGCGCGGTGCCGCATAAAGGCCTGGGTTATGGCGTTCTGCGTTACCTGGCCGACGGCCTGTGTCGGCAGACCATGGCCGCGCTGCCGGTGGCGCCGATCACCTTCAACTACCTTGGCCAGTTCGACCAGAGTTTCGGCAGCGATGCGTTGTTCCGTCCGCTCGATGAGCCGGTGGGTGCGGCCCATGATCCGCAGGCGCCGTTGCCCAACGAACTGAGCATCGACAGTCAGGTGTACGGTGGTGAACTGGTGCTGCGCTGGACCTTCAGCGCCGAACGCCACGACCGGCAAACCATCACCGACCTGGCGCAGGCGTATCTGGATGAATTGCACAGCCTGATCCAGCACTGCCTGAGCGACCACGCGGGGGGGCTGACACCCTCGGACTTCCCGCTGGCCAGATTGACTCAGCCGCAACTCGACGCACTGCCGGTTCCAGCGTCGATGATCGAAGACGTCTACCCGCTGACTCCGATGCAGGAAGGCATGCTGCTGCACACCTTGCTCGAGCCGGGCACCGGCCTCTATTACATGCAGGACCGCTACCGCATCAACAGCGAGCTCGACCCCGAGCGCTTCGCCCACGCCTGGCAAGCGGTGATCGCCCGTCACGAAGCCCTGCGCGCGTCGTTCTGCTGGAACGTCGGCGAAGACATGCTGCAAGTGATCCATAAACCGGGCAGCACGCCGATCGAGTATCTGGACTGGAGCGCGGTGGCCGAAGCCGAGCAAGAGCCGAAGCTGCAGGCGCTGCTCAAAAGCGAGCGCGAGGCCGGGTTCGATCTGCTCAATCAGGCGCCGTTCCACCTGCGCTTGATCCGCGTGGGCGCGGCGCGCTACTGGTTCATGATGAGCAACCACCACATCCTCATCGATGCCTGGTGCCGTTCGCTGCTGATGAACGATTTCTTCGAAATCTACAGCGCCTTCGGCGAAGGTCGGCAGGCGCAACTGGCTGTGCCGCCGCGTTATCGCGATTACATCGGCTGGTTGCAACGCCAGAGCCTGGCTGAAGCGCGGCAGTGGTGGCGGCGGAACCTGCAAGGTTTCGAGCGCACCACGCCGATTCCGAGCGACCGGCCGTTCCTGCGTGAACATGCCGGCGACAGCGGCGGCATGATCGTCGGCGACCGCTACACAAGGCTCGATGCCCGGGATGGCGCGCAACTGCGCGAACTGGCCCAGGCCCATCAGTTGACCGTCAACACCTTCGCCCAGGCGGCGTGGGCGTTGGTGCTGCGTCGCTTGAGCGGTGAGCGCGACGTGCTGTTCGGCGTCACCGTGGCCGGGCGTCCGGTGGACATGCCAGAGATGCAACGCACCGTCGGGCTGTTCATCAACAGCATCGCCCTGCGGGTGAAAATGCCCGAGGACGATCAGCGCTGCAGCGTTCGTCAGTGGCTCAGTGGTTTGCTCGACAGCAACATGCAACTGCGCGAATACGAGTACCTGCCGCTGGTGAGCATCCAGGAAACCAGCGAACTGCCGAAAGGCCAGCCGCTGTTCGACAGCCTGTTCGTGTTCGAAAACGCCCCGGTGGAAGTCTCGGTGCTGGACCGTGCGCAAAGCCTCAATGCCACTTCGGATTCGGGCCGCACCCACACCAACTTCCCGTTGACGGCGGTCTGCTATCCGGGGGATGACCTGGGTTTGCACCTGTCCTACGACCAGCGTTATTTCGACGAATCCACGGTCGAGCGCATGCTCGGTGAGTTCAAGCGCCTGTTGCTGGCGCTGGTCGAGGGCTTCCACGGGGACATGGCCGATTTGCCGCTGTTGGGCGCCGAGGAACAGGACTTCCTGATCCATGGCTGCAACCAGAGCGAACACGACTATCCGTTGGAGCAGAGCTATGTCTCATTGTTCGAAGCGCAGGTTGCCCGGCATCCGCAGCGGATTGCCGCCAGTTATCTCGATCAGCAACACAGCTATGTTGAGTTGAACCAGCGCAGCAACCGTCTCGGCCATGCCTTGATCGCTGCAGGCGTCGGCCTCGATCAACCGGTGGCGCTGCTCGCCGAGCGTAATCTCGATCTGCTGGGCATGATTATCGGCAGCTTCAAGGCCGGTGCCGGTTACCTGCCGCTGGACCCGGGCCTGCCGAGTCAGCGCCTGAGCCGGATCATTGACCTGAGCCGCACGCCGTTGCTGGTCTGCACCCAGGCGTGCCGTGACCAAGCCGTCGCGCTGCTGGAGGAATTCGGATGTGCCAACCGGCCTCGATTGCTGGTCTGGGAAGACGTGCAGGCGAGTGATGTTTCGGTGGCCAATCCGGGTATTTACAGCGGTCCGGACAACCTCGCCTACGTGATTTACACCTCAGGCTCCACCGGCCTGCCGAAGGGCGTGATGGTCGAGCAGCGCGGCATGCTCAATAACCAGTTGAGCAAGGTGCCGTACCTGAAACTGAGTGACGCCGATGTGATCGCCCAGACTGCCTCGCAAAGCTTCGACATTTCGGTCTGGCAGTTCCTCGCGGCGCCGTTGTTCGGCGCTCGGGTGGACATCGTGCCGAACAGCATCGCCCACGATCCGCAAGGCTTGCTGGCTCACGTCCAGAGCCAGGGCATTAGCGTGCTGGAAAGCGTGCCGTCGCTGATTCAGGGCATGCTCGCCCAGGACTGCATGAGCCTCGATGGCCTGCGCTGGATGTTGCCGACCGGTGAAGCGATGCCGCCGGAACTGGCGCATCAATGGTTGCTGCGTTACCCGCAGATGGGGCTGGTGAACGCTTATGGCCCGGCGGAATGCTCGGACGATGTGGCGTTCTTCCGGGTCGACATGGCCTCGACGCGTGGCAGTTATCTGCCGATTGGTACGCCGACCGACAACAACCGTTTGTACCTGCTCGATGGCGCGCTGGAGCTGGTGCCGTTGGGGGCGGTGGGTGAGTTGTGCGTGGCCGGCACCGGGGTGGGGCGCGGTTATGTGAGCGATCCGTTGCGCACGGCGCAGGTGTTTGTGCCGAATCCGTTCGGCGCACCGGGCGATCGTTTGTATCGCACGGGTGACCTGGCCCGACGTCGCAGTGACGGTGTGCTGGAATACGTCGGACGTATCGACCATCAGGTGAAGATTCGCGGTTACCGCATAGAACTGGGTGAAATCGAAGCGCGTCTGCATGAACAGCCGGAAGTCCGCGATGCGGCGGTCGGGGTGCAGGAGGGCGTCAACGGCAAGCATCTGGTCGGCTATCTGGTGGCAGCGGATTCGGCGCTCAATCCGAACGAACGACTGGAGCGGATCAAGCAGCGCCTGCGTGCCGAGTTGCCGGAATACATGGTGCCGCTGCACTGGTTGTGGCTCGACAAGCTGCCGCTCAACGCCAACGGCAAACTCGATCGCAAGGCCTTGCCGGCACTGGAGATCGGCCAGTTGCAGAGCCAGGACTATCAGGCGCCGGGCAATGAGCTGGAGCAGACCTTGGCGGATATCTGGGCCGAAGTGTTGAAGGTCGAGAAGGTTGGCGTGCGTGACAACTTCTTCGAGCTTGGTGGGCATTCGCTGCTGGCCACGCAAATTGCCTCGCGGGTACAAAAAGCCCTGCAACGCAACGTGCCGCTGCGGGCGATGTTCGAGTGCAGCACTGTGGCGGAACTGGCCGAGTACATCGACGGGTTGGCGGCGAGCGACATTACCGAGGAGAAGGTGGATCGGTTGAATGACCTGATGGCGGAGCTGGAGGGCCTTTAATCCGGGTTGACTGCCGAGCCCACGCGGCTCAGGCTTCCCGTGGTTTTTTAATGGATCCTATTTCACCAGGGAGACAGTCGATGCCCTTTGTAACGATTGATGGACAAGCGCTTCACTACATAGATCAAGGCACAGGCCCTGCGGTATTGCTGGCGGGTAGTTACCTGTGGGACCAGGCCATGTGGGCACCGCAGATTGCGGCGCTGTCGCAGCACTATCGGGTCATTGCCCTGGACCTGTGGGGCCATGGCGAATCCGGGCGGATGCCCGAGGGCATGACGTCGCTGAATGACATGGCGCGTCAGGCGCTGGCATTGCTCGATCATCTGGACGTCGATCGCGTCACGCTGGTCGGTCTTTCGGTCGGTGGCATGTGGGGTGTTCGCCTGGCACTGTCGGCGCCGCAGCGGCTCAACGGGCTTGTGCTGATGGATACTTACGTTGGTGTCGAACCGGAACCGACTCGTCAGTATTACTTCTCGCTGTTCAAACAGATCGAAGACAGCGGTGAGATCTCACCGCAACTGCTCGACATTATTGTGCCGATCTTCTTCCGTCCGGGCATCGATCCGCAGTCGGCTTTGTATCAGGATTTCCGCGCCAGGCTGGCTGCATTGCCAGTCAACCGGCTGCGTGAAAGCATCGTGCCGATGGGGCGGATCACGTTTAGTCGTGATGATTTGTTGCCACGCCTGGCTCAGCTGAACCCTGAAACCACGTTGTTGATGTGCGGCGACCAGGACAAACCGCGGCCGCCGTCGGAAACCCAAGAGATGGCCAAGTTGATCGGTTGCCCGTATGTGCTGGTGCCGGAGGCGGGGCATATTTCCAGTCTGGAGAACCCCGAGTTCGTCACTGAGGCGCTGCTGAAGTTTCTGTCTGAAAGAACCTAGTCGATCTTGCTGGCCCCTTCGCGGGCAAGCCTCGCTCCTACGGGATTTGTGTGATTCGCGATTCGACACAAATCTCGTAGGCGCGAGGCTTGCCCGCGAAGGGGCCGGCCGGGATTACTTCGGCCCGAGAATCTTCAGCAACTTGTCCGGCGACGGCGCGCCTTGCTGTTGTTGCAACTGGCCCTTTTCATCCATGTAGAAAATCGCCGGGGTAGCGGCCAGTTCCAGGTCTTCCATCAACTTCATGTTCGCCGCCAGTTTCGCCTGAACCGCCGGTGGTACGTCCTTCAAGGCCTTGAGCGAGCTGCCCTTGCCGGATTTCTCGTGTTCTTCCAGGGCTTTCTGCGGGTCCTTGGCGGCCAGCAGCGCGGCGGATTTGCCGGGGCTGTCTTCGCGAATGATGCCGACCATGATGTGTCGCAACTGCACCTTGCCGGCCTGGACCCACGGCCGTGCCTGTTCCCAGAACATGTTGCAGTACGGGCAGTTCGGGTCGCTGAACAGGTAGACGACCCGTGGTGCGTCCTTATTGCCGTCACCGATCCAGCTGCTTGCTTCCATCTTGCCCCAGACTTCCTTGGCCATCGGCGCGTAGACCAGTTTCTGCAACGGTGCGCTGCTCAGGTCATTGCCGTCGGCGTCGTACAGATTGCCGAGCAGCACATGTTTGCCGTCCGGGGTCAGGTACAGTGTCATGCCGCGGTTCTGGTACTGCGCCGCGTAACCGCGCAGGCCGTCGGGCGCGTCGAAGGTACCGACGATTTTGGCGCCCTTGGCTTCGATCTTCTTGATCGCTTCAGGCAGTTCTTCGGCCTGTACCGACGGCAAGTGCAGCAGGGCAGCACCCAGGGTCAGTGTCAGCAGGTGGCGGAGGCGGAGCATGGCAATTTCCTTGAAGGCGTGGCCGAGGTGGCCGGGTTCGGGGTGTCGAAGTGTTCCAGGGCGCGGGCCAGGCTGGCTTCCGACAACTCACCCAGGTGACTGCCCAACAGATACCCGTTGGGGCTATAGAACAGCGTAGTCGGCAATGCCATGGAACCCACGGCATGGCTCAATCGACCGCTGCCATCGAACAGCACGTTGGTCAGGCTCAGGCCCTGGGTTTCGAGGAAAGTGGCGACGCTCTGCATGCTTTCGCTCTGGTTGACGAACAGGAAGGTCAGGTCCGGGCGCTGTTGCTGGGCGTTCTCCAGCACCGGCATTTCCCGGCGGCACGGCGGGCACCAGGTGGCCCAGAGGTTGATGACCAACGGGCCGCCCTGGTAGTCGCTGAGTTGTAGGGTCTGGCCAGCGGCATTGCGCAAGGTGATCTGCGGCAGGCGTGTGCCTTGTTCGTAAATACTCAGGGAGAAACTCGCCAGCAGCCAGAACACCAGACCGCTGGCCACGCCAAAGCCCAACGGCCGACGCAGGCCCGGTTGACGCCAGCCGCGGTACAACGCCGCCAGCAGGAGCACGACCACCCCTGGCCAGGCGAGAAAACCACCGTCGCGCAGGTCGATGATCTGCCACGGGTCGTTGCGATAATGTGCCCAGTAGGCAATCACGAAGCCGACCCGGGCCGCCAGCATGCCCAACAGGAACAGGCTGAACAGCACCGATTCCGGGTTCTCGCCGCCACGCTTGGCCACCCGCCAGCCGACAAACGTCGCCAGCGCCAGGGCACTGATCAGCAGCAAATGGTTAAGCGCGATGGCAAAGGTGCCGAGGGTAAAGGTCAGCATTAACGAGCGTCTCGGGTGGTGGTCCAGCGTTGCAGGAAAGTGCCGGCATCGACCTCGCCGGTGATGCGCTGGCTGCGACGCTCTTCGCCGTCGGTGCCGATCCACAACAGGCTCGGCGGCCCCGGCACTTTATAACGGCCGAGCAGTTCGCGGCTGGCGGCATTGTCGGCGGTGACGTCCAGCCGTAGCAAGCGCACATCGCTCAGCGCATCCAGTACCTGGGGTTTGCCGAAGACCTGTTTTTCCATGACTTTGCACGACACACACCAGTCGGCGTAATAGTCCAGCAGCACCCATTGGCCCTGGGCCTTAGCGGCGTCGAGCTCACGTTGCAGGGACGCGGGCTCCTTGATCGTAGTGAATGCATCGTGAGCGCTTGGCGAGACAGCGCCGGTACGACCGGCGCTGTACACCTGCAACGGCTGATACGGATCGTCACTGCCGCCCGCCGCACCGACCACCAGCAGGCTGCCCCATAACCCCAGCAGCAGCGAACTGGCGCCGAACAGGTGGGCAACTCGACCAAACCCTTGCGACTGCTTCCAGGCGCTGTGGGCGGCAATCAGTAGCAAGGCACCGCACAAGCCGAGCCACAGCGATTCGTCCAGCACCGGGCGCAGCATCAGCAACGCGGTGGCGAGGAACAGGAAACCGAACACGCCCTTGAGCAGGTTCATCCACGCGCCGGGTTTGGGCAGGAAGCGATTGCCGACGGTGACCAGCAGCAACAGCGGCACGCCAATGCCAATGCCCATGGTGAATAGAATCAGCCCGCCGTGCAGCGCATTGCCGCTCTGGGCTATATAGAGCAGGGCGCCCGCCAATGGGGCTGTCATGCACGGTCCCACCAGCAGGCCGGACAACGCGCCCAGCACACCGGCACCGATCAGGTTGCCGCCGCGCTGGTTACGTGAAACGTGTTCCAGCCGATCTCGCACGGCCACTGGCAATTGCAGTTCGAAAAAACCGAACATCGGCAAGGCCAGCAGCACGAATACCGCCGCAAAGCTGCCCAACAGCCATGGATTCTGTAGCAGCGCTTGAAGATTCGCACCGAGCGACGCAGCCAGAACACCCATTGCCGCATACACCAGCGCCATGCTCACGACATAACTGGTCGCCAAGGCAAACCCGCGTTTGGGCGTGGCACCACTGCCTACGATCAAACCGGCCAGAATCGGCAGCATCGGTAACGAACAAGGGGTGAAGGCCAGCAGCAGGCCCAGGCCAAAGAACACCAGCAAGCTCCAGCCCAGCGCCCGTTGTTGCAGGTTACTGGCCAAGGCTTGATCTGGTGCCTCATTTACCACTGCACTGGCAACGTTGCCGCCCAGCTCCACGACCTGAGTTTGCGGCGGATAACACAAACCGGCGTCGGCGCAACCCTGGAAACCTACCTTGATCTGACCGGTGGCACCGGCCGGAATCTTCAGTTCCAGACCCTGACGATAAACCGGCTGTTCTCCGAAGAACTCGTCACTGTGGGATTCGCCCTCAGGTAAAACAGGATGGTGCTCAGTGGGCAATCCATCGAACTTCAGACGTTTCTGGTAAAGGTAATAACCGTTGGTAATCTGCCAATAGAGCTGTGTTTCACCTGAATCAAGGCGTTCGGAGGTGAAGACGAATGCCTTTTCCACCGGCAGAAATTCAGGTTTGGCTTCGAACGGATTGGTCCCTGCCTGGGCCACACCCGAGATCAAGAGAACGAAAAATAGAAACAGTCGACGCATGGGTAAGCCTTATCCCTGTGCAAGTGAGGTGCACAATGGGTGGCGGCGATTAACCGATGATTAACCACCGCCGGGCTGTCTACGAAGTCGCTCATGGACAGTCATCAGCTTCAATCCTCAGTTGCGCAACAGCCCTGGCCAGGACTCGTTGTTCACCGAATGCGGACCAGACTCCAGACGGTTTTTCGGGATGTTGTATGTCAGGTATTGATTGTCAGTTAGAAAAATATAGTAATAGTTGTCGGCAAGCGTGCGATCTTTCTGCACCCCGGTGATCATTCGGTCTTTGTAGGCGGTCAGGCCTGGCCAAGTGGTCTCTGTGATAGCTTCGAGCCTGATCGTTTGAATGGGCGTCACCACGGTATTAAAGAGGTTGTCGTCATATTTGTCGTCGGCATAATCGATTTGCGGATTTTGGGGTACCTCATCCCAGTCCAGATAAAGAGAGTTTCCGTCGTTCAAGATAAAACGAAACAATGAGCTGCGATTTACCTGCCACCATGTGCCAGTAATGATTCGATCGAAATAAGGCAACAGCAGCTTCCATTTAGTGTCTTCAACCTTGCGGGTCTGCATCACCGCATCGGTATCCTGATTGTAGGCGCAGACCATCGGCGTAGTGCGCTCGTAATAGAAAAGCCAAAGGATATCGAGGTCAGAAAAGTCCATGGGACGATCAAGTGTTATGCCCGTGGTCGTAAATCCAAACCGCAGGTTTTTCATGTGGTTTTCCAACGTCCCCCAGTTTCCTTTAATCGGCCAGGGGTATCCATCAGAGACCTTGTTGTCGGGAATATCAAAGCGGGAGTAAGTATCGGTGTCTTTGAAAATGAAGTAGATCTTGTCTTTTCCTGAACGCCAATCGACGGCGACAAGATTTTCAAGTGCTGGCATGTTCTGAATCCTTTCAGTGGGTAAAAGTCGTATGGATAGTTAAGGCGCATTGGGTAGTGTCGTGTTTCTGCGCAAGCGATGTGCATCAGGGGTAACTTTAACCAATGAATGGCAGCGCCTGGCCTTGAGCCTCATCCCCGCAAGAGTCCGGGCCAATTGCCGTCATTGATTTTTACAGGGCCGGTCTCTGCCTTGTTGTTCTTGAGGTTGTACCTGATGTATTCGTTGTTCGTGAGGAAAATGTAGTAGTAGGTGTCGATAAGGGGCGCGTCGTTTTGCACCGCCGTTATAATTCGATCTTTATAGTGTGACAGTCCTGGCCAGGAGTCGGGCGTTATTGGCAGTCGTGTGGTTGTTTTTGTGATGTAGTTAAAGGCGATGTAGTGCCCATCATTCATCAGGAATCGAAATACATTTTTTGGCGCAAAGGTATCCCACCACGTGCCGGCTACTATTTTGTCAAAATAAGGAAGTAGGGAATGCCATAGGGAGTTTTCAAGGCGATAGTTTCCGACTGGCTTGTCAAGGTCCTGATCATACTTGCAGACCATCGGCGTATCGCCGCCGTAATAGAATAGCCACAAAATATCGTCGCCTCCGCCCCCGGAACCTCCCAGTGCAGGAGCTGTGAATCCGAAGCGCAGGTTTTTGAGTTGAGCATGAACGGCTCCCCAATTATCGGATGTAATGTTGGCAGGATAACCCTCTTCAACCGTGTTCGAGCCAATATCAAATCGTGAGTATTGATTGGTGTCTTTGAAGAAGAAATAGATTTTATCTTTTCCGGCACGCCAGTCGACGGCAACAAAGTTGTTGAGTTTTGGCATGATCTGATTCCTTTCAGTCAAGTGAGGTTCTGTTTGGGTAGTGTTTTTAAATGAGTGGTTGGTTGTAGTTTGTGTCGGGTTTAGATTATCGCGATGTAATGCTATTCGGTATGGTTTTTTAGAGGGAGGTTGTTTCGGTTTGAAACCGGGCGATGTGCTGCCAACTGACTGAAGCACTGAAATGATCAGGCGATTATCAAATACCCCTCTGATACGCTGGTGCGACGGCTGAACGGCAGCGATGCTTCTCGTCGGCAGTGGGGCTTGCCATAATTGCGGCTTAATCCTCGCCTGCTTCACTCGCGTTTTTGCTCATGGAGCGCCCATGCACGTACTGGTTTGCGAAGACGATGAGCTGATTGCCAGCGGCATCGTTGCCGGTCTCACCGCCCAGGGCCTGACCGTGGAGCACGTGGCCACGGCGTCCGCTGCGCGGGCGATGCTCAAGGTTGCCGAGTTCGACGTAATGGTGCTCGACCTCGGCTTGCCTGATGAAGACGGCCTGAAGCTGTTGCAGCAGTTGCGCCATCATGGCCTGGAAATCCCGGTGCTGATTCTGACGGCCCGTGACTCGGTCACCGACCGTGTCGACGGTTTGCAAGCCGGCGCCGACGATTACTTGCTCAAGCCTTTTGACCTGCGCGAACTGGCAGCGCGCCTGCACACCTTGCTGCGACGAGTGGCGGGGCGCAGCGTCAACCTGATCGAGCACGGACGTTTGACCTACGACCCGAGCAGCCGCGAAACCCTGCTGGGCGGCCAGCCGGTGGACCTTTCCCGTCGCGAGCAATCGCTGTTGCAAGCCTTGCTGCACAACCGTGGTCGCGTACTCTCAACCGAGCAACTGAAAGACAGCGTCTACGGTTTCAACGATGAGCTGGAAAGCAACGCCCTTAACGTCCATATCCATCACCTGCGGCGTAAACTCGGCAATGGCATTGTCGAGACGGTGCGTGGCCTGGGCTATCGCCTGGGGCCGGCCGATGGCGGAGAAGAATCGAAGTGATGAGCCTGCGTTTGCGCCTGAGCCTGACCCTCGGCGCCGCGTTTGCGCTGATCTGGGCCCTGGCCGCCGCCTGGATGCTCAGCGATCTGCGTAACCAGATGATGTTTTCCCTCGACCAGCGGCTGGTGGCGTCGGCGCGGATGGTCGCCGGGCTGCTGGAGCAACTGCCGGCGTTGCCGAGCAAGGGCGAGGGCACCCATTTCAGCGCTGAACAACTGAATATCCCCGGCGGCATGGCCTGTCAGGTCAGCTCGTTGCGCGGCGAGATTCTGGCCCGCAGCCACAGCAACCCCGAGCAAGCGCTGGAAGCCGAGAAAATGGGTTTCCACGATCAGATCATCGACGGCGCGCCATGGCGCAGTTTCACCCTGGCACGGGGCGATGTGCGCATCACCACCGCCGACCGGCAGATCGAGCGTGAAGCGCTGAACATGTCCATTCTGCTGGCGGCCTCGGTGCCGGTCGGCGTGGCGCTGCTTGGCTGCCTGTGCCTGTTGTGGCTCGGCATCGGTCAGGGGCTGGCACCGCTCAATCGTATGCGCGATGCGTTGATGCGGCGTAGCGCCGATTCTCTGGAACCATTGCAGATCCAGCCGTTGCCCAGCGAATTGCAACCGCTGCTGGAAACCCAGAATCAGTTGTTCCAGCGCATCGGCAAGACCATCGAGCGCGAGCGGCGCCTGACCGGCGATGCCGCGCACGAATTGCGTAGCCCGCTGACTGCGATCAAAACCCATCTGCAAGTGGCGCGCATGACCGACGGTGCCGCGCGGGATCAGTCCCTGGCCCGGGCTGAAGAGGGTGCCGACCGCCTGCACCGTACCCTTGAACAATTGCTGCTGCTGGCGCGTGTCGAGGGCAGCTTGTCGTTCGATGATGGCGTGCAGTGCAGCGCTGAGCAGGTGGCGAAACTGGCGATTCAGGATGCCGCCAGCGGCGATCGTCAGCGGATCAAGTTTCAGGTGCCGGCCAGATTCTCCGATGCGCCTCTGCAAATGCCCGCAGTGCTGTCGATTGCTGCATTGCGCAACTTGCTCGACAACGCCCTGCGCCATACGCCGGGCGATAGGGCGGTGGAGCTGAGCCTGGAAACCAATGGCAATCGTGTGCACTTTTTGGTTCGCGACCACGGCCCGGGAATTGCCGAAGACGACTTGCAACACCTGACCCAACGCTTCTGGCGCAACGGCCAGAGCACCGGTTGCGGCCTCGGCCTGGCGATTGTCCAGGCCATCGTCCAGCGCTGCGGTTGCACCCTGCATTTCGACAGCCGGCCGGATGGGTTGCGGGTTGAATTGACGATGCCGTTGCAACCGCTCTGACCAACAACACAAAACCCTGTGGGAGCGGGCTTGCTCGCGAAGGCGGACTCTCAGTCAACATCATTGTTTTGAATGAAATCGCTTTCGCGAGCAAGCCCGCTCCCACAGGGGTCTATGTCGCACACCAAATGTAACGTCTCTCCGTTAGCCACCCGGTTCCCCACCGCGTTATCGTCTCCGGCAGCTTTGACTCAATGGATTGAGGTAACAGCGCCATGACTGCATCGATACACATCTGCAAGGCAACGTCTGCCGACGCCGGCATCATCAGCCGGATCGTCGAGCGCTCCATTCGCGTCGGCTGTGCGCTCGACCATCGTAACGACCCACGAACCGTCGCCAACTGGACCCACAACAAAACCATCGAGCACGTACAGCCTTGGCTGAACGACCCGCGGTTGTACCTGAACATCGCCCTGTTGCAAGACAAACCGGTCGGTGTCGCCATGGCCGCAGTCAGCGGTAAGGTCGCGTTTTGTTACGTGCAACCGGAATGGTTTCGACGAGGCGCCGGACAAGCACTGGTGCACGATCTCGAGATTTGGTTGATCGCTCAGGGATTGCCTCAGGCGCGGCTCAACAGCACCCGAACCGGCGAAGCGTTCTATCGCCGTTTGGGTTACCGGGCTTGCGCTGAAGCCTTCACGGTGGCGGGGCTTCATGCCATTCCCATGCACAAGGCGCTGGCGCCACCTTCATAGAAAGCTGATCGAGGGTCTAAATCCTCGAGCCCTTGATGCGTTTCCAGAACAGGAAAACCTGCAAGTGCGCCCCCTGAACGGACCGCGCACCTGCCCGGTGTGCAGTTTTGGTCACTATCAACAGGGGTCGAGAGATGTCAGTCGCTACCAGCCTTATCGAAGATCAGCCGGCCCGGATTGCCCCGACGCCTGCCGAGACGCTTTATCAGTTCAACGAATCGCCGCTGCTGGCCCGTCAGAGCCAACAGGAATCGAACGCCCGCAGCTACCCGCGACGCATTCCCCTGGCACTCAAGCGTGCCAAGGGTATTTATGTGGAAGATGTCGAAGGCCGCCGTTTCATCGATTGCCTGGCCGGTGCCGGAACCCTGGCCCTGGGGCACAACCATCCGGTGGTGATCGAAGCCATTCAGCAAGTGCTGGCCGATGAACTGCCACTGCACACCCTCGACCTGACCACGCCGGTCAAGGACCGGTTTGTCCAGGAGCTGTTCGGCCTGCTGCCGCCGACATTGGCCGCTGAAGCGAAAATCCAGTTCTGTGGCCCCACCGGCACCGATGCCGTGGAAGCCGCGCTGAAGCTGGTGCGTACCGCCACCGGGCGCAGCACAGTCTTGTCGTTCCAGGGCGGTTACCACGGCATGAGTCAGGGCGCGCTGAGCCTGATGGGCAGTCTGGGACCGAAAAAGCCGTTGGCTGCCTTGCTCGGTAATGGCGTGCAGTTCATGCCGTATCCCTACGATTACCGTTGCCCGTTCGGGCTCGGTGGCGCGCAGGGAGTGCAGGTCAACCTGAACTACCTGGAGAACCTGCTGAACGATCCAGAGGCTGGCGTGCAACTGCCGGCTGCGGTGATCGTCGAAGTGGTGCAGGGCGAGGGCGGGGTGATTCCGGCCGATCTCGACTGGCTGCGCGGTTTGCGGCGCATCACCGAGCAGGCCGGCGTGGCGCTGATCGTCGATGAAATCCAGAGCGGCTTTGCCCGCACCGGCAAGATGTTTGCCTTCGAGCACGCCGGAATCATTCCTGATGTGGTGGTGATGTCCAAGGCCATCGGCGGCAGCCTGCCGCTGGCAGTGGTGGTCTATCGCGACTGGCTCGACACCTGGCTGCCGGGCGCCCATGCCGGAACCTTTCGCGGCAATCAGATGGCCATGGCCGCAGGCTCTGCGGTGATGCGCTACCTGACCGAACACAAGATTTGCGAGCACGCCGCCGTCATGGGCGAGCGCTTGAGCGAACACCTGCACATCCTGCAGCGGGACTTCCCGCAACTGGGCGACATTCGCGGGCGTGGCTTGATGCTGGGTGTCGAATTGGTCGACCCAGCTGGTGCGCCGGACGCTCAAGGCCATCCACCGGTATTCGGTCGTCTGGCGTCGTTGGTGCAGCGCGAATGCCTCAAGCGCGGGTTAATCCTCGAGCTGGGCGGGCGTCATGGCGGAGTCGTGCGCTTCCTGCCGCCACTGGTGATCACCGCCGCCGAAATCGATCAGGTGGCCGACATTTTCGGCAGGGCCATGGCCGCAGCCACCGCCAGCCTCTAAATTTTCCGGCGCCTCGAACGTTCTTTTTACATAACGGCTGCGCACGGCGTGCAGCCCACCCTATAGCGATGGAGAGACAGCATGACGTCAGTATTCGACCGCGAGGACATCCTCTTTCAGGTCGTGGTCAACCACGAAGAGCAATACTCGATCTGGCCCGACTACAAAGCCGTGCCACAAGGCTGGCGCACCGTGGGCAAGAGCGGCCTTAAAAAGGAATGCCTGGCCTATATCGAAGAGGTCTGGACCGACATGCGTCCACTGAGCCTGCGCCAGAAAATGGAAGAGCAGGCAGCCGTGGCTCACTGAGTCGCCGCGCAAAAAGAAACCCGCTGAACCGGTGACGGTCAGCGGGTTTTTCACGTTTGAAATCTCTGTTGTCTGCGCGGTTGCCATCGCGGGTTTAACTGACGTCACGCCCCGCTCAACCCCTTGATCACCTGATCCACATTTCCTTCCAGCTCGGCCACCGGATCCGCCGCATCGACACTCAACACCACCAACCGACTACCTGCCTGCGAGATCGCCGCTTTCACCGCCTCCGACGGTTGTCGATGATGCAACACCACCGCCACGTCATGGTCCTTGAGCGTCGCACTTAACTGCTTGAGCGCTTCAGGCGTCCACTCGGCATCCGGCCGTGGATCGAGGCCGATCAGCTCCAGGTTGAGGCCGCCGATCAGGTAGCCGAAATGATCGCTCAGGCTCATCACGCTCAGGTTATCGGCACTGGCCAGCCGCGCTTCGCTGTCGGCACTGAGCTTGAGCAGGCGCTGCTTGAGCGCTGCCAGATTGGCCTCGATGGTCGGTTTGGCCGCCGGCGCCAGGCGCACGAGGTCCGCCGCCATCACGTCTGCCATGCGCCCCATGTTGTTGCTGGAAAGCCACGGCTGGCTGTTCAACCCGTCGACCTTGCTGCCGGGCTGCACGGCGATGCCGGGAAGGGCGCCGTCCACCGGGCGGGCGGCGTCGACTTCGACGATACGAATATTGCTGCGCCGGGATATCGGGTACAGCGGATCATCCGCCCACAGCGAACGCAGACCAATCACGGCATCGGCGTCGGTCGCCAGCTTGGCCAGCGCCGGAGCGCCACGGCCGGTGAAATAGGCGGTCTGTCGGCTGCCGGGCAGATTGTCCGGCGCGGCCCGTTGCAGTTTGACTTCGGTGCCTTTGAGCAACACTTCGCCCAGACCATAGGTGATCGGCAAGGACGCCAGCACGTGCAGCGGTTTGGCGCTGTCCGCCGCAAAGCCAGTATTGGCCAGGCCGCACAGGGGCAATGTGAAGGTCAATGCCAGGGTCAGTTGACGCAGAGAAAAACACATTTATCCGAGGTTCCCTTTCAGACTTGGGACGATGCCGCGAGCGATCGCGGCCAGAGCGAAGGCGATACCGGCCACCAGAATGATCGCGGCACCGGACGGGATGGGCAGGTCAAACACAATCGGCGCGAGAATTCCGCACAAGGTGCTCACCGTGGCAATCAGCACCGAACACCAGAAGAAACCCTTCAGCGATTGACTGAGCAAGCGCGCGGCCGCCGCCGGAATCACGAGCAGGGCGCCGACCAGAATCGCGCCGATGACTTTCACCGCTGCCACCGTGATCAGCGTCACCAGGATCACGAACAGGTAGTCCAGGGTTTTCACCGCCACACCACGTACCGCCGCCAGTTGCGGGTTGAAGCTGGCAAGCATGATGCGGTTGTACAGCGGCAGGGCCAGTGCCATCACCAGTGAGCCGACGATCGCCAATACCAGCAGGTCGTTGCCGTTGACCGTCAGTACCGAGCCGAACAGCACGTTTTCCAGAATGTGCACATTGATCTTGCCCGCCAGAATCAGCAGCAGACTGGCACCCAGCGCCAACGACACCGACAGAAACACGCCGATCAATGTATCCGGCGCCAGACCCGTGCGGTTGCGCAGGTAGTTCAGCAAAATCCCGAACAGCAGGCAGTAACCGAACAGGCTGCCATAAGGCCCGGTGTAAGGTTCACCGAGCAGAATGCCGATGGCCACGCCAGTCAACGCCGCGTGACCCACCGCTTCGGAAAAAAACGCGAAGCGCTTGACCACCACCAGCGTGCCCAAACCGCCCAGCACCGGGCCGATCAGTAATCCAGCGAGCAGGGCGTTGACCACAAAACCATAGGCCAGCGCTTCCGGCAGGTAACCTTGCGAGGCCCAACCCTGGACCATCAAACGAAAGGCTTCGTAGCTCATCAGGCAGCGCTCCGGGGATGGGTCGAGAACAAGGTCAGCAGTCGCTCCGGGGTCAGCGCCTGTTTCGGCGTGGCATCGAACAGCACCCGGCGATTGAGCCCGGTGACCCGGTCGGCCAGGCGCCCGACCGCTTCCAGATCATGCTCGATCCACAGCACTGTGATGCCGCTCTGGCGCCAATCGCCCAGCAGCCGTTCGAACACTTGGATACCGGCCTCATCCAGCGCCGACATCGGCTCATCGAGCACCAGCAACTGTGGCGCCGGAATCAGCCCTTGGGCCAACAAAACCCGCTGGCGCTCGCCACCGGACAGCGCGCCCATGCGCCGTTTACGTTTGTCCTGCATGCCGACCCGTTCCAGCGCTTCGCCAATCGCTGCGGCGTAATGCTTGCTCAAGCCGAGAAATGCCGGGCGCCGCTGACACATGGCCGCCATGAAGTCGTCGACGGTCATTGGTAAACCGCGATCAAACTCCAGCGCTTGCGGCACGTAGCCGATCGTCCCGGGTTCGTCGGGCCATTGCAGGCTCAAACGGCCCTGATGCGGCATCTGCCCGAGCAGGGTCTTGATCAGCGAACTCTTGCCGCCACCGTTGGGGCCGACCAGGGCATGCACGCTGCCGGGCCGGACCTGAAAGGTCACGTTGTCGAGGATCGTCGTGCGACCGAGGGTCAGGCTGACTTCGGCGAAGTCGAGGGTCGGGCCGGCGCTTTGTACGGTCAGGGTTTCTTGAGCGGTCATGCGCCGGACTCCTGAATCGCCCGAACCACGGTGTTGAGGTTGCCGGTCATTTCCTTTTCGTACTTGTCGGCGGTGTATTCGCCATAGGAAATGTGCGACAGCGGATACAGCTTCACCCCCGATTCGCGCTGGATGGTTTCGACGTAAGTGGACGGGAAATCCATCTCCGAGAAGATCACTTTCACGTCCAGCTCCCGCAGTTGATCGATGGTCTTTTTCAGTTGGCTGGGGCTGGGTTCGATGCCGTGGGCCGGCTCGACCACGGCGGTGACTTCCAGGCCGAACTCGCGCAGCAGATAGTCGTAGGCGGCATGGACCGTGGCCACGCGCAGCTCGGCGTTCGGCGCCTGGGTCAGTTTGGCCAGGGCATCGGCGCGCATCTGCCGCAGGCGCTTACCGTAGGCGCGGGCATTCTGGGTGTAGGTTTTAGCGTTGGCCGGGTCGAGCTTGCCCAACTCGCGGGCAATGTTGTTGACCTGGGCAATCGAAGCGCTGATCGACAAGAACGTGTGCGGGTTCACCACTTTACCGGCACCGCGAGCGGCGACACCGGTGGCGGCCAACAGCGGCACGTTTTCGTTGGCTTCGATCACTTTGATATTCGGGGTTTCGCTGGCGGCGATCATGCGGTCGGCGAAGTCGTCATGGCCCACGCCGTTGAGTACGATCACGTCGAGCCCGCTGATGCGTTTGATGTCCTCGGCGCGGGGCTCATAGGCGTGCGGGTTGAAACCGGCCGGAATCAACGGCACCACTTCGGCCTTGTCGCCGACGATATTGGCCACGTAGCTGTAATAAGGGTGCAGGGTGATGCCGATGCGCAGACGCTTGGCTTCGTCGGCACTGGCCAGAGGCATCAGCAAACAGGCAAGCAGGCTGACCAACAGCAGGCGTAAAAAAGGGCGTTGAGATGAACTAGGCATGGGGAAGCGGTCTTCTCTCGGGGGAGGGCGAGGGTTCAGTGCCGATGCTGGCGGGTGACCCCGGCATCGAACTGCGCGACGATCTGCTGCCAGCCGGAGCTTTCGAGCGCGGTGTCAGTCAGATCTGTCGGGGGCGTGAGGGCTTTGCCGCGGTTGAGCCAGACGTCTGGAGCATCATCGTCAGCAGTCAAACGCATCAGAAACGAGCCGGCCACGGTGGGTGTCTGGCTCTGGCCGAAGTACGCCTTGGCGTCCAGCAATTGCCAGGCATGAGCGCCTCGACTGACGGAGCTGGCGTCCTGGGCAAACGGCGCGAAACCTTCCTCGGCGAGGGTGGCGGGTGTGGGCAGTGCTTGTTGTTCCTCACGCAACAGATGGATTTCATCCAGCGTGACCCGCAGATCTGCGTAAATACCTTGCTCGGATGCGCTCAAGTCGCGACGGGCATCCAGTTGATGGCTGCCGACGCTGCTCACTTCCCGGGACTCGCCGCGCCAGGCGACCACCGAGCCGGCCACCGCCAGGATTATCAGGCACAACAGCAACACATAGAGGGTTTCATGGCCGGCACCGGCGGGCCGCACCACTTGGGTCGTTGATGTGGTCATGCTCATGTTCAGGGCGCCTCGATGTCGGCTTGGTCGATCTCGACCACGTGGCCGGGACCGGCGTCGAACAGCACGTAGAATTCAGCGCCGGGCTTCTTGAACGTCAGGGTCGAATCGGCGCCGAGCTTGCCTGGCACCAGAATGGTTTCGTCGTAGCCGATCACATCCAGGGTCACGCCCGGCGCGCCGCTGCCGTCGGAGAAACCACCGGTGCAACGGATCTGTTCGGCGTCGATGGCCTTGCACTCGCACATCGGGTTGTGGGCCAGGGCACTGGCGCTGAAAGCGGCGCAGAGCGCCAGTAAAACCGGGCTAAAAGCGCTGATCATGGTTTGCCTCCTTGTCTGGTCAGCCATGCGATGGTGGCCGGGGATGCCTGGCTCAGAGGAATGGAGGCTTGATGCATGGCACCGTCCCAGCCTTCCATGGTGATCCACAGCTCAGCATCGTTTTTGGTCTTTTCGGGTACCGGCAGCGCGGCGCCCATGTTGTAGGGCGTGCCGAAGAAAATCACCCCGGCTGCGCGCAGGCTGCGCGGTTTGCCAATGCGCAGGTAAGTCGCCTTGACCTGATCGCGACAGCTGTCGCAGAGCGCGGCATTGAAGAACTTCAAGTAACCGGCGGGGCCATCGGATACAGGGGCAGCGTTGCGCAATTCAGCCAGTCGCAGGCTCCAGGGGCCGACCTGAACTTCACCGATTTCCCGCTCCCCCAAGCCGGTGTCTCCGCGAAACAGCGCTGCGTCGGCGAAGTATTTGGGCATGAACCCCAGCGGCACCAGCAACAGCAGCACGTTGATGTGGAAGCGCCATGTGTGCCAGAAACGACTTAGCGGCGAGCGCGGCTTATCTGCTGCGACCTGGCTCATCGGCTGCCCTCCGTGGCTTCGCGGCTCATGACCGGCTGATGGGTCAAGGCTGTCCGTGGACGCTTGTTGCTGCGCTTGAGCGCATTGGCCGTGGCCAGGGCGGTGCGTTTGGTCCAGATCAACAGGCCGCTGAGGACCATCATGCTCAGGATCAGGCCGAAGAAGAACCAGATCAGCTTGATCCAGATACCGCCGAAATCGCCGGTGTGCAGCGGACGCATGGATTCGGTCACCAGCTCCAGACCCGAACGATCCGACAGCAGGCGCGTGGTGGAAATGTCACCGGTGTAAGGGTTGACCTCGGCGCTCTGGTAGATCAACGGGTACCAACTGCGCCCGCTCACCAAAAGATGGCTATAGGCATTGGCGGGCAGGCTGACAGAGCTGTCTTGCAGACCGGGAATGCGTTCCTTGGCCTCGCGGATCGCGCTTTCCAGGCTGATCATCGGCGCTGGTGCGCCATCGGCGGTGAGCGGCACGCTCTCACGCGGGACGACGGGGGCGACCGGCGCGGTGGAAATCGAAATATGGTTATCGGACAGGATCGCTTCAATCATGAACCAGGTGCTGGTGACGGAAATCACCGCAATGAACCAGATCGACCAGATGCCGCTGAGCCGGTGAAAGTCGCCCCAGAAAATCCGCGCGCCATGACGAATGCGCAGGGTCGGTCGCAAGAAGCCTTTCCAGAACCGTTTGTAGACCACAAGCCCCGTCACCAGTGAAGCCAGCATCGGCAAGCCGAGGAACGACACCAGATACCAGCCCCAGCTGTAGCCGTTGGTGAATGGCACCAGCCACCAGCCATGCAGTGCGCGAGTAAAGGCCTGGAAGTTGAAGGGTGGAGCAGTGCCTTGAATCACCCCGCTATAGGGGTTCACATAGACCGTCACCGAGCGTCCGTCCGGGTAACTGACCTTCACGTCCAGGGCGAAATGCGACTCGTCGGGACGGTTGATACTTTCGACCAGCGTTTGGGGTTCGGCCTTTTTGATGGCAGCGATGATCTGGTCATAGCTGAGCAGCGGCGCGTCGTCCGAGGGCGGGCTGGCGCGCATTTGCGGGTTGGCTAGCCAGACGATTTCCTGACTGACTACCGCCAATGTGCCGGTCACACAGACGATCAATACAAAGAACCAGATGGGCAGGGTCAGCCAGCTATGGACCAGAAACCAGAGTTTTGAGCGGGATTTCTTCGACATGATTAAAGGTCTTGTTTCGATGAGAGGACCTCTGCTGCGGGCTTCCCAGCGTTGAGGTCCATGAAAGGCCCGGTCGTGGCTTTTGCCTACGCGACCGGCTGCATCTAAATAAGACGTATGAGCATCGGAAATCCCGAAAGGGGATATGAAAGTAAATGTTTCGTGTTTCTGCGCTGTGTGGGAACAGCCAATATTGATGTTGAATGTGATGGCCCCCTCGCGAGCCTGCTCGCGATGGGGGCTGATCACGTACCGAAGCTATCAACCCTGCTTGAACATCTCCTTCGCCCGCTGTTCGATCTGTTCCTGCGTCAGATCCTCCTTGCGCGTGGCCAGAAACCACACATGCCCATAGGGATCCTTCAAGGTCCCCGTGCGGTCGCCATAAAACTGATCCTTGACCTCGGACACCACCGTGGCACCGGCATCGATGGCCTGTTTATAGGACTTGTCCACATCGTTCACATACAAATGCAGCCCCACGGACGGTGACTTGTCCGGGTTGCTCAAAGGGCCCTGGTCGCAGGGTGTGCCCAGCATGATCGGGCAATCGCCAATGCGCAGTTCGGCATGCCCGATGCCGCCATCGGGCATGGCCAGGCGCATGACTTCGGTGGCGCCAAAGGCTTTCTTGTAGAAGTCGATGGCTTCGGCAGCTTTCTGAATGCCCAGATAAGGGGTGATGCTGTGATAACCCTCTGGAATAGGTTTAACGCTCATGACGGTTCTCCTTTAATTATTGTGGAGTTAGGGTGTTCCTTCGCCGATTTCCGCTCGGATAACTATAGGTCAGACCCTTCGCCACAACCGAATGCCCGACGAGTTGCCGCGCCGCTATTTCCGATCAATCCCCGCCCCAAGCAGCTGTGCCCCCGGCCCGCGGTCCCCGAGTACATCCCCAAAGTTTCGCAACGGACACGCCTCCATCGACAAACAGCCACACCCGATGCAGCCATTGAGCCTGTCCCGCAGCAGGGTCAGCTGATTGATCCGTTCATCCAGATCCCGACTCCATTGCGCCGACAGCACCTTCCAGTCCGCCGCCGTCGGGGCCCGGTTATCCGGCAGTGATTGCAACGCCTCGCCGATCTCCGCCAACGGAATTCCCAGCCGCTGAGCCACTTTGATCAACGCCACCCGCCGCAACACTTCTCGCGGATAACGCCGCTGGTTGCCCTGATTGCGATTACTTTTAATCAGCCCTTTGGACTCATAAAAGTGCAGCGCTGTAACCGCCACGCCGCTGCGCGCAGCCACTTGGCCGACAGTCAGTTCTTTATCCAGGTTTTTCGAGGTGATCATTTAAAAAATGCCCCTTGACCTCAAGTTAACTTGAGGTTTTACCCTGCAGGCCTTCGAATCGCAAGATCCGGCTTAACACGCAAGTGGGGACTATTCATGCACGCTCCAGAGAAGAATCGCAGCTTCGCCCAGCTGATCGAATTCGAAATCGAACCCCGTCAGCAATCCGCGCTGGTGTCGGCACTGTCGGCGCACACCGAGCGCCTGGCCGGGGGCTACCCGGGTTTTCTGAGTGCCAGTATCCAGGCCAGCGACGATGGCCGGCGGGTGCTCAATTACCTGCAATGGCAATCCCGCGAGGCCGGGGAGGCCGCCTTCCGGAGCTTCGAAAGCGGCGAGCAGGACTTCTGGCAGCTGATTCGTGTCCATCGGGCGAAAACTGTGACCTTCGGCTCGTTCCAGGTGTTACACAGTCTGGAGCGCAGTCACGACAATGCGCTGCACTGTAAGTTGGTGCATCAGCGGTAAGAACCTGGATCGACAGGTTCTCCGTAGCGCGACGCCTGTTTACCACCAGTTCGCCGATCCCCGATACCCACTATCGAGAGCATTGATTTCTGCCCGTCAGGGCTCGCGGGTAGCCTGTATTCATTGCCCCGAACCCAGCTATCCGGACGCCCGAAATGAAAACTCTACTCACCACTTTCTTGCTGCTAGCCGTTTCCGTCCTCGCCGGATGCGCCAGTCATGTCTCACCGGAATTGCGTCCCTACACCGCCGAAGAAACCCGGGAGCTGGCGCTGGAAGCCTTGAATCGTCGGGGCTTGTCCTTCGAGGAGTACCACGCGAAGAAAGCCGAATTGCTCGGCCAGCCGACCAAATCGATCAGTTTTGACAAGCAGGGCGAGATGAACGCCGAGCGCACAGTACAGCTGCACGGTCGCCAAAGCTGAGCGACAACTGTACTGCTCGAACTTTCACGCAACTGTCCATGGGTTTCCCTCAAGGCGTGCGATAGGGTCAACACCTGACTGACCCTGATGGACTGCACCCATGACACTCTCACTCGACCTGCTGCTGGGCTTCGCCCTGTTTGCCCTTGTCACCTCGATCACCCCCGGCCCGAACAACACCATGTTGCTGGCTTCGGGCGTGAATTTCGGCTTTAGCCGCACCATCCCTCACATGCTGGGCATTACCTGCGGCTTCTTTGTGTTGGTGGTGGCCGTCGGGTTCGGCCTGGGCACTGTGTTTCAAACCTATCCATTGCTTTACACCGTGTTGCGTTATCTCGGCGCGGCGTATTTGCTGTACCTGGCCTGGAAGATTGCCCATTCCGGGCCAGTCGCCGAGAGTGAGCAGGGCGGGGGCAAGCCGATCAGTTATTTGGGGGCGGCGGCGTTTCAGTGGGTCAACCCGAAGGCCTGGATCATGGCCATCGGTGCCATCAGCACCTACACGCCGATGCAGGGCTATTTCACCAACGTGATTGTGATTGCCGCGGTCTTTGCCCTGATCAATTTGCCAAGCGTTGGTGTGTGGGCCGGTTGTGGGACGCTATTGCGCAATGTGCTACGTGATCGCCGCTGGTTGCGTCTGTTCAACTGGGGCATGGCCTTGTTGCTGGTGGCTTCCATGTATCCGTTATTGCTTGAAAGTTTTAGCTGACGCATTGCTTCAACCGGTTGCCCGATGCCTGTTAAGCTCGACTTCAGGAGCGTTCCTACGCACTTTTAAATGAAGTTGTTCTTCTTTAACGGCCTCCGATCAGGTATTGCTGTCGTTCTGCAAATTCGGCGCCGCTCATGAGGTGGCGCTTTGATATTTCCAGTGACGAGCTTCCTGATCCCGGAACACGCTCTGCGAGTCTTCTATGAATAAACGTCCGTTGTATTTCGACTACGCCGCCACCACGCCGGTGGATGAGCGGGTCATCAAGGTGATGGTTGAGTGTCTGGGTTTTAGCGGTAACTTCGGCAACCCTGCCTCCAGCTCCCACACCTTCGGTCAACAGGCCCGGCAAACGGTCGAGCACGCACGGCGCCAGGTCGCCGAACTGGTGGGCGCCCAGGCCGATCAGATCGTCTGGACCTCCGGCGCCACCGAATCCAACAACCTGGCGCTCAAGGGCGTGGCCCAGGCCCGCGGTGTGTCCGGCGGACATGTCATCACCAGCCAGATCGAACACAAGGCGATTCTCGACACCGCCAAACAATTGCAGGACACCGGCGTTGCCGTGACGTATCTGGTGCCCGATGCGGAAGGCCTGATTACCCCGCAAGCGGTCAGTGAGGCGATGCGCGAAGACACCTTTCTGGTGTCGCTGATGCTGGTCAACAACGAACTGGGCACCGTCAACGACATCCCGGCCATTGGTCAGGTGGTGCGTGATCGCGATGTATTGTTTCACGTCGATGCGGCCCAGGGCGTGGGCAAAGTGGCGATCGACCTGGCCCAATGGCCGGTGGATTTGATGTCGTTCTCGGCGCACAAGGTCTACGGTCCTAAAGGTATCGGCTCGTTGTACGTCGGGCCTCGTGCGCAACAGCGCCTGCAGGCACAGATCCACGGCGGCGGTCATGAGGGCGGGTTGCGTTCCGGCACTCTGGCGACGCACCAGATCGCAGCCATGGGCGCCGCTTTCGCACTGGCGGCCGCTTCGTTCGATGAAGAAAAGGCGACCATCGTGCGCCTGCGTGAACGCTTGCTCGATCAGCTGCTGAGCATTTCCGGTATTCGCGTCAATGGCAGTCCGACCCAACGCATTCCCCATACCCTGAGCCTGACCTTCAACGAAGGCGAGTTCAATTCCGCGGCGTTGAGCACCTCGATCGCGTTTTCCGCGACGTCGGCCTGCAACTCCGCCAGTAATGCGCCATCTCATGTGCTGCTGGCGCTGGGGCATGACGCGCGCTCGGCCAGTCGCACCATTCGCCTGAGCCTGGGGCGTTTCACCACCGAGCAGGATATCGACCAGGCTGCGCACCTGATCAAAACGGCCACCGCCAGTGCTCCGGCATTCTGGGCGACAGGTCCTTAAGCGCCGACTCTGATCGGCACCAAACAATAATGATGAAGTGGTTAGCAGGAGACACGATGAGTACGCAGCCTTCGATCAATGGATTGGTACCCCAGCGCCTGGCGCAAACCCGCGAGCTGATGAGCCGGGAGGGTATTCATGCTCTGCTGGTGCCGTCGGCCGACCCGCACCTGTCGGAATACCTGCCGGGCTATTGGCAGGGGCGGCAGTGGCTGTCGGGTTTCCATGGCTCGGTCGGTACGCTGATCGTCACACCGGATTTTGCCGGCGTCTGGGCCGATAGTCGTTATTGGGAACAAGCGAGCAAGGAACTCAAGGGCAGCGGCATCGATCTGGTCAAGCTGCAACCGGGTCAACCCGGCCCGCTTGATTGGCTGGCCGAGCAGACGCCTGAAGGCGGTGTCGTCGCAGTCGATGGCGCAGTGATGGCCGTGGCGTCGGCGCGTACCCTGAGCAGCAAGCTCGAAGAGCGTGGCGCACGCCTGCGCACTGACATCGATTTGCTGAGCGAAGTCTGGAGTGATCGCCCGAGCTTGCCGAACGAGCCGATTTATCAACACTTGCCGCCTCAGGCGACCGTCAGCCGTGGCGAGAAACTCGCCCAGCTGCGTGACGTGTTGAAAGCGCGCGGTGCCGACTGGCATTTCATTGCCACCCTCGATGACATCGCCTGGCTGTTCAACCTGCGCGGTGGCGATGTGTCGTTCAACCCGGTGTTCGTATCCTTCGCCCTGATCAGTCAGCAACAGGCCACCTTGTTCGTGGCCTTGAGCAAAGTGAGCGCCGAGTTGCGTGCCATCCTCGAACAGGACGGCGTTACCCTGCGCGATTACAGCGAAGTAGCCGCTGCCTTGCGCGCCATTCCGAGCGGCGCGAGCCTGCAAGTCGATCCGGCGCGGGTCACGGCGGGCCTGCTGGATAACTTGAACAGCGGTGTGAAACTTGTCGAAGGTTTGAACCCGACTACCCTGGCCAAATCGCAGAAAAGCCTGGCCGATGCCGAGCACATCCGCCGAGCCATGGAGCAGGATGGCGCGGCGCTGTGTGAATTCTTTGCCTGGCTGGAAGCAGCATGGGGTCGTGAGCGCATCACTGAACTGACCATCGACGAACACCTGACCGCGGCCCGTACACGGCGTCTGGATTACGTGTCGCTGAGCTTTAACACCATTGCCGCGTTTAACGCCAACGGTGCGATGCCGCACTACCATGCCACCGAAGAAGAACACGCGGTTATTGAAGGTGATGGGCTGTTGCTGATCGACTCTGGCGGCCAATACCTGGGCGGTACTACCGACATTACGCGGATGGTGCCGGTCGGCACGCCGACTGGCGAGCAGAAGCGCGATTGCACACGCGTACTCAAAGGCGTAATTGCACTGTCCCGTGCGCAGTTCCCGCGCGGCATCCTGTCACCGCTGCTAGACGCCATCGCCCGCGCACCGATCTGGGCTGAAAGCGTCGACTACGGTCATGGCACTGGTCACGGCGTCGGTTACTTCCTCAACGTTCACGAAGGTCCACAGGTCATCGCCTATCAGGCTGCTGCCGCGCCGCAAACTGCAATGCAACCAGGGATGATCACTTCCATCGAACCGGGTACCTACCGTCCGGGCCGCTGGGGCGTGCGGATCGAGAACCTGGTGTTGAACCGCGAAGCAGGCAAGAGCGAATTTGGTGAATTCCTGAGGTTCGAAACCCTGACCCTGTGCCCGATCGACACCCGCTGCCTGGAACCGTCGCTGCTGACCGAAGACGAAAAACAGTGGTTCAACGGCTACCACGCCGAAGTGCGCGAGCGCTTGAGCCCGTTGCTCAATGGTGCGGCCCTTGAGTGGCTGAACACCCGGACCGCGGCTATTTGATCGGCGAGTGTCAGGTGCTGTTTCCAGCGCAATCGATAAACGCCTGAAAGTGCTCGGGGGGACGTAATTGCATACCTGTGACCACGCGCATCAATAGGTGCCAATGGTTTTCGGCGATGTGCTCGGGGTTGAGGATGTCGCCCTTTGCTAAACGGTCAGTGACTGACGAGCGTTAGCATCCCGGGCGAAGCGCCTATCGGGCCATGTAAAGCCCGATAGGCGTAGAGGGTTATTTGCAGATGACGATCATACTGCGACTGGTATAGCCGGCGGGGTTAAGGCCAAACGGATAATCTCCGGGTTCTTCGACCGCATCCCCTGATTTGGCGATCACCTTGTACCCCTTGGGCGCGCACGAGTTGGCAGCGCTGGCGTAGCACTTGTCCCAGGAGGACGACAGCCCCGAACAGTTGATATGCAGCCCTTTCTTGCCGTGTTTGATCTGGGTTTTCGAGGTCGCCGCGCAACCCGCAACTGCAAGCACGGCGATCAGTATCAAAATTCGTTTCATTGCTGTCCTTATTGAGGCCCCGGATCTTTGTGCCCGGGTCTGCCTGCATTCGCTTTTGCTTGAAGCGTTCCGATATCCCTATCTGAAAAAGTCCATGTCTGACACCGAGTTACATAGCCTAAACATGGCCTAATTGAGCGGTAAATACCAGACCTTCGTCAAATCTCGTATCAGTCCGCGGCAACTGCGGGCTTGGCGGTGCTCCCCATGGTCATGGTCGCGCCGACGGATGCCAGAATGATGCACAGGATAGCCATCCACTGTGACAGGGAAAGGTATTCATGGAGGAACAACAGGCCGGACAGTGCACCGAACGCAGGTTCGATACTCATCAATGTGCCGAAGGTGCGGGCCGGCATTCGCGTGAGGGCGACCATCTCCAAGGTGTAGGGCAGGGCAGTGGACAGAATGGCGACCCCGATGGCAACTGGAATCAGCGAGGGTGTCAGCAGCGCGGCACCCGCATGGACGATGCCTATGGGGGCTACGAACAGTGCGGCAATCATCACGCCCAATGCGGCGGTCTGCACGCCATTGTCGGCACCAGCCTTCTGACCGAACAGAATGTACAACGCCCAGCAGGCCCCAGCACCAAGGGCGTAACCTGCACCAACCAGATCAATACCTGCACTCGTGGCGCCAGTCGGAATCAACAACAGTAAACCCGCGGCTGCCAGAGCGATCCACAGAAAGTCGATCGCCCGCCGTGAGGCATAAATAGCGACCGCCAATGGGCCGGTGAACTCCAGGGCCACCGCAATACCCAGGGGAACAGTGTTCAAGGACATATAGAAGAGGAAGTTCATGCCGCCCAGCGCCATCCCGTAGACAATTACTGTGCGCAGGGACTTTGCGGTGAGCTTCGCTCGCCATGGGCGTAACAGCAGCAGCATGATCACGCTGGCGAAGATCAGCCGCAGGGTGGTGGTCCCTTGAGCGCCGATAACCGGGAACATGCTTTTGGCCAGGGAGGCTCCAGACTGGATCGATGCCATGGCTATCAAGAGCAGGCCTACCGAGAACAGGGTCGAGGCAAGGCTGCGGGGTTGGTCATTCATTGCGTGACATCGTCCGAGGTGGGAAACGAGAGTATCGCGTTATGCGCTGGGCAATACACTGCGCATTCGTTACGGTTGCGTCTATATATAAGCAGGGATTTTGAACATCC
>NZ_JBYVYM010000014.1:0-159676 GCF_058148225.1 Pseudomonas sp. DF5 | reverse complement strand
AGTCACTTTGGAAAAGCCCCAAAGTAACCAAAAGGCTCTTGCCCCTTTCGTTCGGTGCCTCGCTTAGGCTCGGCATGCCCTCGCTCCGGTCCTGCTCCGTGGGCCCGCCGCCATCGGCCATCCATGGCCGGGGGCGGCTAACCCGGCATCCATGCCGGGTTGCCCACTGCGCAGAACCTCCACTCGGCCTCACGAGGGGGCGTGCACCGCAAAAGCAAAAGCGAGGCGGCCTACCGGCCGGCCTGACTTCAAGTGAACGTGTCCCCTATAGAATCTGCCGAAGGCTGCGATCTTTTGATCTTGCTTTTGCTTTTGCTTTTGCTTTGCTTTGGTTTTTGATCTTGATCTGAACGCCCCTTTCCCAGAGGCCGAACGCAGGCGTTGCGCAGGGGGCACCGCGGCATGGATGCCGCGGTAGCCGCCCCCGGCCATGGATGGCCGATGGCGGCGGGCCCCCGGAGCAATGCCGGAGTGAGGGCATGCCGAGCCTAGGCGAGGCACCGAATGGCGGGGCAAAAGCGCTTTGGTTACTTTCGCGCTTTTCGAAAGTGACTCGCTGTAAGAGCGAAACCATAAGTCGCCGTTACCGCAGAAACGGATATGTACACTACACAATCAAAACCGGGCCCTTAAGGCCGATACATGAGATACGCCTCGCCCGTCACCCGAATCATCGGATGGGGAACAACCTGACAGGTTTTGACGATCCCAAAACCATGGCGCTCATAAAAACGCCGAGCCCCGGTATTCGCCGCATAGTCGATCAGGCTCAGGCCGTTGAGTTCCATTTGATCGGCGCGATGCTGAGCGTGCTCCAGAAAGCGCACACCCAGCCCCTTGTTTCGCCACCCCTCATGCAGGGCCAGGCTCGAAATATAGAGGGTATCGGGGACTTCCATGTCGGCGTAAGGCGCCAGCACCGGATCAGTCACGGGAGCCGCCGACGGATCGTGACGCATCACATAGCTGTGCATCATGCCGATGACCTGTCCGTCAGCCTCTGCGACAAGGCAGTTCTGATAGGAGAAATCGACATCTTCACGGGCGTAACGAATGGCCCCCACATCCAGCAGATCCTGCCCGGGCTCCGCCAGCTGGCTCCAGATGTAATCCGAAGCACCCTCTGACGAAATCTGGAACAAACGAGCAATCTCTCGCGCATCCGTGCGCAGAGCCGGACGAAATTCAACTTCCATTGGTGTAACTCCCCAGAATACGAGCGACCTTCTTAGCGTGCAGGTTGATGCGTCACAACCGGCCAGGCCAACGGTTTTATGACCGGTTGTCGCTGTCGCTCAACCCTGACGAACCACGCCTTCTTCAATCAGCAACTTGAGGATGGCTTCAGCGCCCGCCTGCGCGGTCACGCCCTTGAGCACTTGCCCACCGCCGCCACTGGCCTTGGCCGTCGCGGCCTTCATGCGGTCTGCACCGCTCTTGGCCTTGATCACTTTCAGGCGCTTGGGTCGTGGCTTGGCCGGTTGCAGCGTGGCCACCGCCAGCAGTTCATCGTCAACCACTTCCACTTCATCCGCCTGCAACACTCCGCGTCGCGCCGGGCCGTAGGCACTTTGCCGAGGCTTGGGCGCTGCGTTATCCACAGTCGCCAGAAACGGCAGGCGCACTTTCAAGCGACGGCGCTGACCACGCGGCAAGGCCTGCAGCACCAGCGCCGAACCACCGTCGATGGATTCGACTTGCGCCAAGCCCACCACCAGCGGCCAGCCGAGGCTTTCGGCGAGCAAGAACGGCAACATGCCCGAGCCTTCACCGGTTTCCGCCTGGCTGCCGGTCAGTACCACCTGCGCCCCGGCGTCACGCAAATAAGCGGTCAATGCCGGCAGCGCATCTGCGCCGACCGGTTGTTCCAGCACATGCAACTGTTCCAGGCCCATGCCCAGATAGGCACGCAGCGCCGGTTCCGCAACGTCGCCGGCGTGCAGCACTTGCAGGTTATCCCCAGCCAACTGCAGACCCAGCTCAACGGCCCGCGCGTCCTGCTCGGCGCGGCGTGGCCGGCCGGAGGTCGGGTGGGCGCCGATGGACACCAGGCTGATGATTTTCGTGCTCATAACCCTTTCCTTCCCTTAAGCCGCATCGCGCTTGGCGTCGTTGCGGTAAGCCTCTACCGCATCGATCAAGGCTTGAAGAATCTCGGCGCTCTCGCCGATCACCGACAGGTCGGCCCGTTTGATCATGTCGCAACCCGGATCGAGGTTGATTGCCACCACCTTGTCGCAGGCACCAATGCCTTGAAGGTGCTGGATCGCCCCGGAAATCCCCACCGCCACGTAAACCCGCGCGGTTACCCAGGTGCCAGACGCGCCGACCTGACGGTCACGCGCCATGAAACCATCGTCCACCGCCACCCGCGACGCACCTTCGGTCGCGCCCAACGCCTCGGCCGTCCTGTGGAAAAGTCCCCAGTCCTTGACCCCGTTGCCGCCAGAGAAGATGAACTCGGCTTCGGCCATCGGAATCGCCGCCGGGTCCACCGCCACCGCGCCCAGATCTTCGATCCGCGACAAGCTGCGAGCGACCGCTGTGGATAACTCCACCGGCAACGCTTCGTGACGGGTTTCGCTGACCGGTTCGGCGCATTCGGCAGCTGCCAGAATCAAGCGGGCCACCGGCCGCGCAAGGTCCTGCAAACCGGCACCGGCACGGCCGATGCATTCCTGATCCTTGACCTGCCAGACCCGTGTGGCCGGACGTTCGCCCAGTGCGGCAGCAAAGCGTCGACCCAGTTCGCCGCCACCACTGCGGCTGTCCGGCAGCAGCCAGTGACGCGGGCTGAACTGGTTATCCACAGCCCGCAGGCCCTGGACGCGTTGTTCCGGTGCATAACCGCTGAATTCGTCACCTTCCAGTACCAGCAAGCGGTCAACGCCCGCCGTGGCGAAGGCGTTTTCCTTGTGCTCACCGAAGACCACCGCCAGTACCGCGCCGTCCTTGCCGGCCAACTGATGGGCCAGGCCGAGCAAATCGCGGTCGTGGCTGCTCAAGCGGCCACCGACCATGTCCGGCACCACGCTGATGTAGAACGCGGGTGCAGCCACTTGATGCAGCGGCAATTGCACTTCAACCGCGGCCGAGCGTTTCGTCGCCCCGCCCTGCTGAGCGCCACTGCGGTCGATCCGTTTGATCCCGTTGGGACCGATAAAACCGATCCCGTGGGGATTCTTGCGGATGACGCCGTTAGGCCCCATCCAGCTGTGTTGCACCGGTTGCATGGCCGCGTGCAGCGGGTGCAGACGGTTGCGGGCGATCCATTCAGCGCGAGGGTCGCGGCGGATAATGTCGCTCATCAATGCACCTCCGCAGGTTCACGTTTGGCCGGTGCCGAAGGCTTTCCCGGCGCGGCGTCTTCAAGCAGCGCATCAGCCACCAGTTCGGCGATGTCCTTGATCAACGGCCGTGGTTCGACCACGCCTTCAAGCATCGCGGTGCACTGTGGACAACCCACGGCCACCAGTTCGGCGCCGGTTTCGCGGATGTCTTCCATGCGCATGTCGGGGATCCGTTGCTTGCCCGGAATGTCGGTGATCGGCGCACCGCCACCGCCGCCGCAGCAGCGCGAACGGAAGCCGGAGCGTTGCATTTCCTTGATCTCGATGCCCAGGGCGCGCAGCACTTCACGCGGCGCCTCGTATTCGCCGTTATAGCGACCGAGGTAGCACGGGTCGTGATAAGTCACGCTGCTGCCTTTGTGCTGACCGAGATTCAGAGCGCCTTCGCCAATGATCTCCGCCATGTAAGTGCTGTGGTGCTGCACGAGGTAGTTGCCATCGAAAGCGCCATACTCGTTTTTCAGCACATGGAAGCTGTGCGGGTCGCAGGTGACGATGCGGTTGAAGCGGTATTTGGCCAGGGTCTGGATGTTGCGTTTGGCCAACAGCTGGAACGTCGCCTCGTCGCCCAGACGCCGGGCCACGTCACCGCTGTCGCGCTCTTCTAGGCCCAGCACTGCGAAGTCGACCTTGGCCGCTTTCAGCACTTTGACGAAGGCACGCAGGGTGCGCTGGTTGCGCATGTCGAAGGCACCGTCGCCGACCCAGAACAGCACGTCGGTGGATTTCTTCTCGCTGAGCAGGTTCAGGTTCAAATCCGCCGCCCAGTTCATCCGCCCGCCCGGAGCAAAGCCGCCCGGGTTGTCGGTGGCGATCAGGTTTTCCAGGACTTCGGCGCCCTTGTTCGGGGTCGCGCCTTTTTCCAGGGTCAGATGGCGGCGCATGTCGACGATGGCATCGACGTGCTCGATCATCATCGGGCATTCCTCGACGCAGGCGCGGCACGTGGTGCAAGACCACAAGGTTTCAGCGTCCACCAGACCGTTGACGATCGGTTGATGCGGATTACCAGCGTGCTCACCGATCGGCTTGCCTGGGTAAGGGCTGCCGGCAAATTTGGCATCCGTACCACCGGCCAGGCCGACGACCATGTCCTGAATCAGTTTTTTCGGGTTCAGTGGCTGCCCGGCGGCGAATGCCGGGCACGCAGCTTCACATTTACCGCACTGCACGCAGGCGTCGAAGCCGAGCAGTTGGTTCCAGGTGAAATCCTTGGGTTTTTCCACGCCCAGTGGCGCGTTCGGATCATTCAGATCCAGCGGCTTCAAACCGGTGGAACGACCGCCGCCAAAACGTTCGGAGCGACGGTGCCAGGCCAGGTGCAGGGCACCGGCGAAGGCGTGCTTCATCGGCCCGCCCCAGGTCATGCCGAAGAACAGTTCCGACACGCCCCACAGCACACCGACGCAGAGAATCGCCGCCAGCACCCAGCCACCGAAGTTTTCCGGAAGAATGCCCGCCACCGGCAGGGTCAACAGGAAGAACGACGCCGAGAACGCCAGCAGGCTTTTCGGCAGGCGCATCCACGGACCTTTGGACAGCCGGGCCGGCGGATTGCGGCGGCGCAGGAAGACAAAGATCGCACCGACGAACATCACTGCCGTCATCAACAGCAGTGCATAACCGAGAATGCGGTTATGCAGGCCGAAACCGTGAACCAGAATCGCCAGCACAATGGACGCCACCGCACCACCGGCCGTGGCGACGTGAGTATTGGCGATGTATTTGTCCCGCGCGACGACGTGGTGCAAATCGACCATGTAACGCTTGGGCATGGCGAACAGACCGCCGATCAGGTCGACTTTCGAAGCCCGGCCCTGACGCCACATAGCCACCCGCCGCAATGCGCCCAGGACAGCCAGGCCCAGGGCAGCGAACAACAGGATTGGAAGAAGGGTGTTCAACATGGTGGAGCTCCCAAAGACCTCGGGGTCTTGCAGGTCGAGATGCCTTACTCGGTTCCTGTGGGAGCGGGCTTGCCCGCGATTGCATTTTGTCAGTCACATCTGCATTGACTGATCCACCGCTATCGCGGGCAAGCCCGCTCCCACAGGGTCATGTGCAAGCCGTTAGAAGTCTTTGCACAACCGCAGCGCGTCGTAGATCGCCGCGTGGGTGTTGCGCTGGGCCACGCAGTCGCCGATGCGGAACAGCAAATAGCCGTCGCCCGCCTGGCTCAGCGAAGGTTGTGGCTTGATCGCGAACAGGGCTTCGATGTCCATCTGGCCTTTGTTGCGCGAGCCTTCCTTCATGGCGTAGTAGATTTCTTCGTCCGGACGCACGCCGTTCTCGACGACCACCTGGTCAACCACCCGCTCCTCTTTGGCGCCGGTGTATTCGTTTTCCAGCACCGCCACCAGCTTGTCGCCTTCGCGATAGACCTTTTCCAGCATCATGTCGCCGGTCATGATCACTTCTTTCGGGTACATGCTGCGGTAGTAGGTCGGGAACGACGTACCGCCAATGGCCACGCCCGGCTTGATGTCGTCAGTGACGATCTCGACCTGGCTGCCCTTGTCGGCGAGGAAGTCGGCCGTCGACATCCCGGTGAACTCGCAAATGGTGTCGTAGACCAGCACGTTCTTGCCCGGCGCCACTTTGCCATCGAGGATGTCCCAGCTGCTGACCACCAGGCCTTCAGCCGCACCCCAGTGCTCGTTCTGCTCCAGGAACGGATGACCGCCGACAGCGAGCACCACCACGTCCGGACGCAGGTCGAGAATGGTCGCCGCATCCGCCGCCACGCCCAGGCGCAGGTCGACTTTCAAACGCGCCAGCTCCAGCTGGAACCAACGAGTGATACCGGCAATCTGGTCCCGTTGCGGGGCTTTCGAGGCGGTAGTGATCTGCCCGCCGATGAATTCTTTCTTCTCGAACAGGGTCACGTCGTGGCCACGTTCGGCGGATACACGAGCGGCTTCCATCCCGGCAGGGCCGGCACCGACCACCACGACTTTGCGTTTCGGCCCGGTGGATTTCTCGATGATGTGCGGCACGCCCATGTATTCACGGGAGGTCGCGGCGTTCTGGATGCACAAGACGTCCAGGCCCTGGTACTGACGGTCGATGCAGTAGTTGGCGCCCACGCACTGTTTGATCTGGTCGACCTGGCCCATCTTGATCTTGGCGATCAGGTGCGGGTCGGCGATGTGAGCACGGGTCATGCCGACCATGTCGACGTAACCGCCTTCCAGAATACGGGTCGCCTGGTTCGGGTCCTTGATGTTCTGCGCGTGCAGCACAGGAGCCTTCACCACTTCCTTGATACCGGCGGCCAGGTGCAGGAACGGCTCCGGTGGATAACTCATGTTCGGAATAACGTTGGCCAGGGTGTTGTGGGTGTCGCAACCCGAGCCCACGACACCGATGAAGTCGATCATGCCGGTGTCGTCGTAGTACTTGGCGATCTGCTTCATATCCTCATGGCTCAGGCCATCAGGGTGGAATTCGTCACCACAGATACGGATGCCGACACAGAAATCCGGGCCGACTTCCTTGCGCACAGCCTTGATCACTTCCAGGCCGAAACGCATGCGATTCTCGAAGCTGCCGCCCCATTCGTCGGTACGCTTGTTGACTCGCGGGCTCCAGAACTGGTCGATCATGTGCTGGTGCACGGCAGACAGCTCGACGCCATCCAGGCCACCGGCCTTGGCACGCGCCGCGGCGCTGGCATAGTTGCCGATCACCCGCCAGATTTCTTCCGGCTCGATGGTTTTGCAGGTCGCGCGGTGCACCGGTTCACGGATGCCCGACGGCGACAGCAGGGTTGGCCAGTGCTCGCCGTCCCAGCGGGAACGACGGCCCATGTGGGTAATCTGGATCATGATCTTGGCGCCATGCTTGTGCATGGCATCGGCCAGATTCTGGAAGTGCGGAATAATCCGGTCGTCGGCCAGGTTGACCGACTTCCACCAGCCTTGCGGGCTGTCGATGGCCACGCTGGAGGAACCGCCGCAAATCGCCAGGCCGATCCCGCCCTTGGCTTTCTCTTCGTAATACTTGACGTACCGATCGGTGGTCATGCCACCGTCGGTGGCGTAGACCTCAGCGTGCGCGGTGCTGAGCACGCGGTTGCGGATGGTCAGTTTGCCGATCTGGATCGGCTGGAACATTGCTTCGAAAGCCATGGCGGGTTCCTCGACTTACAACGGCTTGACGGTGAACAAACCGTCGTCGTGGCCTTCTTCGGAGCCACCGTAAACTTGTTCGGCGACGGTGCGGATCTTGCTGCCGCGAGCAGCCAGGATCTGGTCCATGGCGCCGGCGAACCAGCCAGTGAACATGTAGTCGACCTTGCGTCCGACCTTGCCATACACGTAGACGAATGCGGAGTGTTCGAGCTTGACGCTGGCGGTGCCTTTGTCGAGGTCGATGTCCTGGATCTTGAACAGGCCCCAGCCGCGCTGCGACAGGCGCTTCATGTAGTGCTCGAACACCGCGACGCCTTCCAGGCCGTGGCACTCAGCTTCTTTTTCACACCAGTGCCAGGCGGACTTGTAGCCGGCCTTGTAGAGGATTTCGGCGTAGGCGTCGGCGCCCAGCACTTCCTCGATGCCCATGTGGTTATTGACGAAGAAGTGACGCGGCACATACAGCATCGGCAGGGCATCAGAGGTCCAGATACCGGTTTCGCTGTCGACTTCGATTGGCAATTGTGGGGCGATCTTGGCCATGGAAACTTAACTCCAGAAAATTCGTTGTGTTGCCCCCGGCACGGACGGCCGGGGGAAAGGATTCTTCAGATGCGGCGGCTTATTCGCCCCAAACGTCTTTCAAAACGTTGACCCAGTTTTCGCCCATGATCTTGCGCACCACACGCTCGGAATGGCCGCGCTTGAGCAGGGTTTCGGTCAGGTTCGGGAACTCGCCCACGGTGCGGATGCCCAGCGGGTTGATGATCTTGCCGAAGCTGGTCAGACGGCGGGCGTAGCCCTTGTCATGGGTCAGGTATTCGAAGAAGTCCTGGCCATGGCCCTGGGTGAAGTCGGTACCGATGCCGATGGCGTCTTCGCCGACGATGTTCATGGTGTATTCAATGGCTTCGGCGTAGTCGTCGATGGTCGAATCGATACCCTTGGCCAGGAACGGCGCGAACATGGTCACGCCGACGAAACCGCCGTGATCGGCGATGAACTTCAGTTCTTCATCGGACTTGTTGCGCGGGTGCACTTTCAGGCCCGACGGCAGGCAATGGGAGTAGCAAACCGGCTTCTTGGATTCGAGGATGACTTCTTCGGAGGTCTTCGAGCCGACGTGGGACAGGTCGCACATGACACCGACGCGGTTCATCTCGGCAACGATTTCACGACCGAAACCCGACAGGCCGCCATCGCGTTCATAGCAACCGGTACCGACCAGGTTCTGGGTGTTGTAGCACATCTGCACAATACCGACGCCCAGCTGCTTGAAGACCTCGACATAGCCGATCTGGTCTTCGAAAGCGTGAGCATTCTGGAAGCCGAACAGGATGCCGGTCTTGCCCTGCTCCTTGGCCTTGCGGATGTCGGCGGTGGTACGCACCGGGATCACCAGATCGCTGTTCTCGCGAATCAGCTTCTGACTGGCAGCGATGTTGTTGACGGTGGCCTGGAAGCCCTCCCACACCGACACGGTGCAGTTGGCTGCGGTCAGGCCACCTTTGCGCATGTCTTCGAACAGCTCACGATTCCATTTGGCAATAATCAGGCCGTCGATAACGATGCTGTCGGCGTGCAATTCGGCTGGGCTCATCAGGCTGTCCCCTATTAGCGATTCATGCGCCGAATCGTCTGCCGGCGCTTTGGGGCCAGCATATGCCTGAGGGACGGGGCAGCCGGGTGCAAAAACGACAGGGGAATTGCCGAAAGCGTCAATCCACGACAAAGGGTCATCAACCGAGGTGATTACCCACCTGTTCAAGCCCGTCCGCATGGGCCAGAATTCTCCGCATCACCGGATGTTTCACTGAATTAAGGGCGGCGACGCAATGAAATCCATCTTCCTGGCTTTGGCACTGATAGCGACTGGCGTACAGGCTGCCGAAGAGGCCGACGACAACCCCTGCGACGCCGTCGAAAACGAAGTCCAGACCCTGGAATGCTCGGCCTACAGCAGAAACACCGCCGAAAAGCTGCTGAGCGAAAACTACCAAAGCCTGAACGAGCGCATGCAAACGCGCTACGGCAGCAACAAGGCGCAATTGGCCGACATCACCGCCAAAATCAAAACCGCGCAACAACAATGGCTGAAGACCCGTGATGCCGATTGCGCGGTGGAAGCGTTCCCGGCGACGAGCGGCAGCAAAGCGTTCAACATTGCGCAAAATGATTGCGTGGCACGGATGAGTGACGAGCGGTCGGAGTTTTTGGAGTCGATTGGGCAGGAGTGATCCTGAATCGTCCGTCGAAAGCTGGTAGCCCTACCAGCTTTTACCCTCAATAAAGACCTTTCCCACAAGCCTCACTGAGCAAGCCTACAATTCCCCGCCGAGCAAGGCTTAACGCAGTTTTTTCGAGCAACATGCTGACAAATTTCATTTGTTGGCCACCTGAAAAATATAAGCAAAGATTCGAAAATCTTATAAAAGACTTATAGTAGCTCGATCAAAGTGATCTGCATTCAGAGGTCAAATAACGCAATGAACGCACCTACTGACATTCAAATCATCAACGACGCCGAGGGAAAACCGGCCTTCGTGGTCATTCCATACGCGCAGTATGTGGCGCAGAAGGTCGAGCCCGATCTGATTCCCCATGAAGTGGTCAGTCGCATCGTCGATGGCGCGACGCCCATTCGCGCCTGGCGCGAACACCTGAACCTTACACAGGATGAAGTTGCCAAACGCATGGGTATCTCTCAACCGGCTTTCGCCCAGCAAGAAACGGTCTCCCAGCCCCGCAAGGCAACCCGTGAAAAAATTGCCGCAGCTTTTGGCATCACCGCCGACCAGCTTTAGGATAGGACTGCCCGTATATCGCCCGAGGTTGGCGGTAATTCTGCTTCCCCCCAGCCCAAGTGCACAGCCATCGTTTGTCACTCAACGAATACCAAGGTTGTTCATGACACTCTGGGCATAGAAATTAAAGGTGGCGAAGCATCATCGCGATGCTTCTCCGCCGGTTATTTGCTGAAACACGTCAGCCTTCCCATCTCCCTCGACGACGCAGCAAGCATCGAAGCCTTTGCTGCTCGCGTGCGCCCCGATCAAAGCTGCCATCACATATAACTTACATCAGCAACAAATAATCAGGCACCAACAAACCCACCCTCTTTGACGGGAATAGTATTAATAACCAACGATGGAATCTGAAGAAGACTGGATTTAAACTCACCTAATATATCCTTTGCGCTACACCTCAATAGAAAACTGGCAAGATCAGCAGTAGAAAGCAAACATGATATAGCTAAAAGCAGAGCCGAGACCCTATCTGAATCCGTAGCTGATGAATCCACGACTCTCAATCCTCCATCGGAAATTGCATAGCGTTTCCCCACCGACACAGTTCCCCAATGATGATAATCCGACATCGGATAATAATATTGATCATAGAGCCTTTCAAAGCCGACCTTCTTTACAATTGAATGAATACTTTCACCTTCACGCCAGGTTTGTGCATACTCTCCATTTGCACCTTTAAATAACTCATCGCATTCTGGAAGCGATTCTTCCACCATTTTTCTAACATCTAGCGGAGTAAATACACCTTGCAAATCCGCCTCATCCATTCTTTGCTTATCCACAACCATACAATACAATCGCCAACGCCTGGCCACGCGACGATCCTTTTTCGCATACATCAAGTAAAGAGCCCCTTCAAACATGCTTCGCGATATAAGCTGGCTGTCACACTCCCCCTTCAGCTTCAAAATACTTCCCATATGTTGAATCTGACGAAGAAAGAAAATTTGGCACATATACTCCAAGTCATCTATCAACCCCCCTTTCATTTCAGACACCATCCCCTCGCAGATAGCCAATAATTCTTCACACTTCGACTCAAAGCCTACCGAAGTCATAGAACACCCCCAAAACAACCCATACTAAAAGTATTACAATAGCGTTAACTTGCCGAACTCCCGCAACATCTAAAGCCTCACAAACGCAACAAATATCACAAAAACAAAATTTGCTTGATTTAACTGCTGCACTTGCCGGATAATGCCAAAATGGCATCATGCTAAATATCTAAATTTTGTTACTTTCCGACACAGGATTTATTATGGAACACAACTTAAAAACACTAGTTGAATTAGAAAAACAGATCGCTGCACGGCTTGTGGAGTTCAATGCCAAGCGCGCAGACAACCAAAAGCTGAATAGAATATTTTCATTAAGCCAGATGATTTTGACTTTTTTAACGACTCTACTCATAGCGCTCAATGCAAAGTCCTCTCTATTCGCTATTTCAATGGTTGCAATTTTCACTAGTTCGTTAGGCGGACTAGCGGGACAAATACTAAGCAAATATATGTATCAAGAGCGAATGAGCATGAACATAAAAACAGTGTGCGATCTTTATTCGCTATCTCATCTTATTACCATGGATAGAAAAAAAGAAGAAGATGACCCATCAAAACACAAAATAACACTAGAAAAAGTCGATAACTATCAAACGAAATATCAATCAATTTTAGACACGGCAAATGGGCAATGGCAAAAACAGATCACAAAAAACAAGAAACCATAAAATGGCGATTTTCTCAAAGGTTCTAACCTTAAACAAACTTCACATGCTTGAAAAAATAAATGGCAATTTGAGTGACACCAGCCAGACAGATTACTTCAATATAGGCATGCCAATTGAGAATCCCCCTCTTCTCAGAGGGTCAATTGTCATCGAAATGAATATATCCTTTCTGACGGATAACATCGACTCTTTCGAAGCTGGCAGCCCCGTCGATACAGGTGGTATAAAATTTGGATTTTTAGATCCAAAGCATGACAAAGAATTGTTTTTACAGATGCTCCATTGCGACTATGCCAAATTTCACAAGTTGACTAAAGAACTGTTCGAGCTACCCCAAAACTCGCTGAGCAAACTAGTAACTCATAATGCCTGCCCTTCATTTAAGCCCATACTGGAAAAGCACTTCACCCATTCCGTCATAGATTTTATGTATAGTGAACAAAACCCTCACGCTTGGCTTTTCGAATTCTCACTAAGAAAAGAATACAAACTCACTGAAAAGCACATTAATAGAATCCACATCCCAAACACCTACCTATCCAACAACACAATTAAAAATATAAAATATAAACTCGGAAACAAAGTCATCACGTACAACCCAAAATATGGAATAGAAAACAGGGTTCGATAATGGAAAATTTTTATGCCATCGGAGTTTACGAAGATTTTAAGCTTGATATATTCCCTACCCACACCTCCCCTATTATTGCGGAGCGTATAAACGGCGAGTATCGCAGATGGGCCTATCGAATTGAATCCCCCTATAAAATAACCCTCACACACTCCATTGGTGGATTTTACAAAACACCTACCTCGATGTTTCCATACCTTACTTACAACCTTAACAAACCCGTACGAATAAGGCACAACTCTCAAATAATAGCGATATCAAAATATGCATTACTCGTTGAAAACAACAAAACAATACTCTGCCTTAAGATAATGAAGTCAGCTCTAAAAAATATAAAAAACCCCAGCTTTATCTACCGCTCATACATGACAATAAAAAATGTTTTTTCTTAATAAACCTCTGCTTTAGAGGTTAATCTAGCTCAACAGTTTCGAATCAAAATTCTCACTCTTCCAACGCTGAGGGTACGCCATGAAAATCTGCGGCATCGAAATCAAAGGCAGCGAAGCAATCCTTGCCGTGGCCTCCCTCGACGATCAGGGGCCGACACACGTCGCGCTGGCCACCAAGAAAATCGCCCTCGACGATGACGACGAAGCCGCCAACGTCAAAGTCTTTGCCGCTCAGGTGGCGTCGTTTATTCGTGAGAATTCAATCGACCGCATCGCGATCAAGAAGCGCAGCAAGAAAGGTGAGTTCGCCGGCGGGCCGACCACGTTCAAGATCGAAGGGGTTTTCCAGTTGCTGGAAAATTGCGAGGTGACGCTGCTGTCGCCGCAAACCATCAATGCGCAGAACAAAAAGTTCGACTTTGAACTGCCAGCCACGCTGAACAAGTATCAGCACGAGGCCTACAAAGCGGCCTGCTCGGCGCTGATGAAGAAGTAAAAACGACACATCTCCTGTAGGAGCGAGGCTTGCCCGCGAAGGCGTCGTGTCAGACAACAATGATTTCGAATGTGCCGGCCTCTTCGCGGGCAAGCCTCGCTCCTACAGGGGTCGGTTTCAGGCCTTCTGGCTTTGTCGGCGATCCTCCCGCGGGCACCGTTCAAACCTCGCCCGATAACTGCGGGTGAAATACGATGGCGATTCAAACCCGCAGGCGATGCTCACCTCCAGCACACTCATGTCCGTCTGGCGCAGCAGCTGCCGCGCCTTCTCCAGCCTTAGTCGCAGATAGAAATTGCTCGGTGTGTCGTTCAGGTGCAGGCGAAACAGGCGCTCCAGCTGACGTCGGGTCACTTTGATCGATTCCGCCAGCTCCAAAGTGCTGAGCGGCGGTTCGCTGTGCTGTTCCATCTCCCCAATGACATGCACCAGTTTCTTGTTGCTGATGCCATATCGCGTGGCGACTTCCATGCGTTGGTGGTCTTTGCGCGGGCGAATGCGCCCGAGTACGAATTGTTCGCTGACCTGAATCGCCAGTTCCGGGCCATGGGCCTGACCGATGAGGTCAAGCATCAGGTCGATCGAGGCGGTGCCGCCGGCGGAGGTGATACGCCGTCGGTCGATCTCGAACAGTTCCTGGGTGACGCTCAGCTGTGGATAAGATTCCTTGAAGGCGTCGATGGCTTCCCAGTGCAGGGTCAGGCGATGGCCGTCGAGCAGGCCGGCCTCGGCGAGGATGAAGCTGCCGGTGTCGATGGCGCCTAGCGTCACGCCTTCGTTGTCCAGACGACGTAACCAGTGTTCCAGGGCCGGGGTGGCGAACTTCAGCGGTTCGAAACCGGCGACCACCAACAGGGTTGCGCCTTTCTTCAGCGGCTCCAGCGCCGCATCGGCATTGACCGACATGCCGTTACTGGCCAGAACCGCCCCGCCATCGGCGCTCAATACATGCCAGCGGTACAGCTCGCCACGAAAGCGATTGGCGACCCTCAGCGGCTCGATCGCCGAGATAAAACCGATCGCCGAAAAACCCGGCATCAACAAGAAGTAGAAATCCTGGGACATGGAGCGCACTCGACTGGCAAGTAACGAGAGGGCGGGAAGCGTGTGGACGTTGATACGCCACTTGCAAGCGGCATTCAAGTGCGCAGGTCGCCGCAGTGCAAGAGCTGGTCGCCGCAGTGCGTTTTCACGGGGGCTTTGCTGCGTAACTTGGGCATCACCGGAGCATCAGACACCGGAACCCACAATAACGACCTGCCGAGGAACCCCGACATGAAACGACTGATCAGCAGCTGTGTTCTTGCACTCAGCGGTACCGCTTTCTTGAGCGCCAGTGTCATGGCGGCCGAACCCGCGTCGTGCCAGAACGTGCGCATGGGCGTAGTGAACTGGACCGACGTGATCGCCACCAGCGCCATGACCCAGGTCCTGCTCGACGGCCTCGGCTACAGCACCAAACAAACCAGCGCCTCCCAGCAAATCGTCTTTGCCGGCATTCGCGACCAGCGCCTGGATTTGTTCCTGGGCTACTGGAACCCGTTGATGACCCAGACCATCACACCGTTTGTCGATGCCAAGCAGGTCAAAGTGCTTGAAGCGCCAAGCCTCAAGGATGCCCGCGCCACCCTGGCAGTACCGACTTACCTTGCCGACAAGGGCCTGAAAACTTTCGCCGACATCGCCAAGTTTGAAAAAGAACTGGGCGGCAAGATTTACGGCATCGAACCTGGCTCGGGCGCCAACACCCAGATCAAGGCGATGATCGCCAAGAACCAGTTCGGCCTCGGCAAGTTCCAGCTGGTCGAGTCCAGCGAAGCCGGCATGCTCGCGGCAGTAGATCGCGCGGTACGCCGCAAGGAAGCCGTGGTGTTCTTCGGCTGGGCGCCGCACCCGATGAACGTCAACGTGAAGATGACCTACCTCACCGGCAGCGACGACGCCCTCGGCCCGAACGAAGGCATGGCCACGGTCTGGACCGTCACCTCGCCGAACTACGCGCAGCAATGCCCGAACGTCGGTCGCCTGCTAAGCAACCTGACGTTCACCGCCGAAGACGAGAGCCGGATGATGCAGCCGCTGCTGGATCACAAGGACGCTTTCGAATCGGCCAAACAGTGGCTCAAGGATCACCCGCAAGACAAGCAACGCTGGCTTGAAGGCGTGACCACATTCGATGGCAAGCCGGCCGCTGAAAACCTGAAGCTGACCAGCAAATAGAACCGAAATGAACCACCGATTCGCAGCCCGATGCGGGCTGCGAGCGGGATCGCCACGCCCAAGCTCTGCCAAAAAAACTCAAGCCTGAAGGAAACCGCCTCATGAACCACGACGTCATCATCACCTGCGCACTCACCGGTGCTGGCGACACGACCGCCAAGAGCCCACACGTGCCGGTCACCCCGAAACAAATCGCCGCGGCCGCCGTGGAAGCCGCCAAGGCGGGCGCTACCGTGGTCCACTGCCACGTTCGCGATCCACAAACCGGCAAGTTCAGCCGTGACGTGGCGCTGTACCGCGAAGTGATGGAGCGCATCCGCGAGGCGGACGTCGACATCATCGTCAACCTCACTGCCGGCATGGGCGGCGACCTGGAAATCGGCGCAGGCGAAAACCCGATGGAATTCGGCCCGAACACCGATCTGGTCGGCCCACTGACCCGTCTGGCCCACGTTGAAGAATTGCTGCCAGAAATCTGCACCCTGGATTGCGGCACCCTGAACTTCGGCGACGGCGACACCATTTACGTGTCCACCCCTGCCCAGCTGCGTGCTGGCGCCAAACGCATTCAAGAGCTGGGCGTTAAGCCTGAGCTGGAAATTTTCGACACCGGTCACCTGTGGTTCGCCAAGCAGATGATCAAGGAAGGCCTGCTGGATAACCCGTTGTTCCAGCTGTGCCTGGGCATCCCTTGGGGCGCGCCGGCTGATACCACCACCATGAAAGCCATGGTCGACAACCTGCCGGCCGACGCGGTCTGGGCCGCGTTCGGCATCGGTCGCATGCAGATGCCAATGGCCGCACAGGCCGTGCTGCTCGGTGGCAACGTGCGGGTCGGCCTGGAAGACAACCTGTGGCTGGACAAGGGCGTACTGGCGACCAACGGCCAACTGGTCGAACGCGCCTCGGAAATCCTCAGCCGCCTCGGCGCCCGCGTTCTGACCCCGGCAGAAGGCCGCAAGAAAATGGGCCTGATCCAGCGCGGCTGACCAGAACCTACACCTAACCCTGTGGGAGCGGGCTTGCCCGCGATGACGGTATACCAGCCGCAGAAGATGCATTGGATGTACTGACGTCATCGCAGGCAAGCCAGCTCCCACAGGGATCATCGAATTCTTTTAGGAAGTCGCCATGAGCTTTATCACTGATATCAAAACCTTCGCAGCACTGGGCAGCGGTGTCATCGGCAGCGGCTGGGTGTCCCGCGCCCTCGCCCACGGCCTCGATGTGGTGGCCTGGGATCCGGCACCCGGTGCCGAAGCGGCGCTGCGCAAACGTGTCGCCAATGCCTGGGGCGCGCTGGAAAAACAAGGCCTGGCACCCGGCGCATCGCAGGATCGGCTGCGCTTTGTCGCCACCATCGAAGAATGTGTTCGCGACGCGGATTTCATTCAGGAAAGCGCCCCTGAGCGTCTGGAACTGAAACTGGAACTGCACAGCAAAATCAGCGCGGCGGCCAAGCCCAATGCGTTGATCGGTTCCAGCACCTCGGGACTGTTGCCGAGCGAGTTTTACGAGAGTTCGACGCACCCGGAACGCTGCGTGGTCGGGCACCCGTTCAACCCGGTTTATCTGCTGCCATTGGTGGAAGTGGTCGGCGGCAAGAACACCGCGCCAGAAGCGGTGCAAGCGGCGATGAAAGTCTATGAATCCCTGGGGATGCGCCCGCTGCATGTGCGCAAGGAAGTACCGGGATTTATCGCCGACCGTTTGCTCGAAGCCTTGTGGCGTGAGGCGCTGCACCTGGTCAACGACGGCGTGGCGACCACGGGTGAAATCGACGATGCGATTCGTTTTGGCGCGGGTCTGCGCTGGTCGTTCATGGGCACCTTCCTGACTTACACCCTGGCAGGCGGCGATGCCGGGATGCGGCACTTCATGGCGCAGTTCGGGCCAGCGTTGCAGTTGCCCTGGACGTACCTGCCGGCACCGGAGCTGACCGACAAGTTGATTGACGATGTGGTGGATGGCACCAGCGATCAGTTGGGCACACACAGCATCTCGGCACTGGAACGCTATCGTGACGATTGCTTGCTGGCGGTGCTGGAGGCGGTGAAAACCACCAAAGAAAAGCATGGGATGGCCTTCAGCGAATAAACACACACCCTGTGGCGAGGGAGCTTGCTCCCTCGCCACACATGTGTACACCAGCGATTATCTGTGGAGTTCCACCATGCCCACCCTCACCACCTACCAAACCAGAATCATCCCCGACTGGGTCGACTACAACGGCCATCTGCGCGATGCCTTCTACCTGCTGATTTTCAGCTACGCCACTGACGCGTTGATGGATCGGCTAGGTATGGACAGCAACAACCGCGAGGCTAGCGGCCACTCGCTGTTTACCCTCGAACTGCACCTTAATTACCTGCACGAAGTGAAACTCGATGCCGACGTCGAAGTGCATACGCAGATCATCGGCCACGACCGCAAGCGCCTGCACCTCTACCACAGCCTGCATCTGGTGGGCGGTGACAAGGAGCTGGCGGGCAATGAACAAATGCTGCTGCACGTCGACCTCGCCGGACCGCGATCCGCACCATTCAGCGAAGCAACCTTGAGCAAGCTGCAGGCCATTGTCGCCGAACAAGCCGACTTGCCCGCACCCGCCTGGATCGGCCGAGTGATCGCATTACCCCCCGAAAAATAACAAGGAGCCCGCCATGAACACCGCCGCCGCTTTTGCCGATTTCCGCACCTATCCGTTGATCAGCGCGTTGACTGCCGTGCACACCTTGGCGGACCGCATTCAAGTGAAGTGGGCGGACGGTCGGGTCAGCCCTTTTCATCATCAATGGCTGAGGGACAACTGCCCGTGCCCACAGTGCGTCTACACGGTGACGCGTGAGCAAGTGCTGGAAATCGTCGATGTCGCAGAGCACCTGATGCCTGAAAACGCCACCGTCGATGCCGAAGGCTGCCTGTGCGTCGATTGGCAGGATGGCCACCTCAGCCGCTTCGATCCGGGCTGGCTGCGAGCCCACGCCTATGACGATGAGTCCCGCGCTGAACGCCAGGCCGGCAAACCGAAAGCCAGGCTTTGGCACAGCGATTTGCAGCTGCCAGTATTCGAAAACCAGGCCCTGATGGAGAGCAACGACGCCTTGTTGCAATGGCTGCTGGCCGTGCGCGATATCGGCCTGACTCAAGTGCGCGGCGTCCCCACCGAGCCGGGCTCGCTGAAGCTGATCGCCCAGCGGATTTCGTTCATCCGCGAGAGCAATTTCGGCGTGCTGTTCAACGTGCAATCCAAGGCCGATGCCGACAGCAATGCCTACACCGCCTTCAACCTGCCACTGCACAGCGATTTGCCGACCCGGGAGTTGCAACCGGGGCTGCAATTTCTGCATTGCCTGGTGAATGACGCCGACGGTGGCGAGAGTATTTTCGTCGACGGTTTTGCCATCGCCCAAGCCTTGCGTCAGGAAGATCCAGAGGCGTTTCAAGCCTTGTGTGAAATCCCCGTGGAGTTCCGCAACAAGGACCGCCACAGCGACTACCGCTGCCTGGCGCCGATCATCGCGCTGGATGCATTCGGGCAAGTGTCGGAAATCCGCATGGCGAACTTTCTGCGTGGGCCATTCGATGCTTCAGTGGAGCAGATGCCCAGGCTGTATCGCGCTTACCGGCGCTTCATTGCGATGACCCGCGAGGCGCGTTTCCGGGTAATGACACGGCTCAACCCCGGCGAGTTGTGGTGCTTCGACAACCGCCGCACCCTCCACGCCCGCAACGCCTTCGACCCCGCCACCGGCGCCCGGCATTTCCAGGGTTGCTATGTCGACCGGGATGAATTGCTGTCGCGCATTTTGGTGTTGCAACGCTAGACCGCGTCATCGTTCATCGCGGGCAAGCCACGCTCCCACAGAAACGGGGTTACCGTAGATTTGGCGAACAGCGCCAAACCTGTGGGAGCGTGGCTTGCCCGCGATGGCGTCTGCACAGGCAACATTAAACTTCTGGATTCACAGGCAAAAAAAACCCCGATCAAGCCGTGACAAGATCGGAGCTGAGGAGGGTACTGTTGAGGAGCTGTTGCGCGAGGGTGACCAAACCTTCGTGATGCCAGCTGAGTCCAGTGTGCCTACTCCCATCCTTAGCAAGTTAGCCGAAAGCGACCTGTTCATAGGTATTGCGGCCATTGCGACAAATCGTCCTTGCCGACACCCACAGCCCCTACCAGAATCGAACCACGACACCGTTCCCTGAAGAAGGATTGCGTCATGATGTACGCCGATTTGATAGACCAGGAAGACCTGTTGGGCCAGCTGAAATCGTTGGGTTTTCAAGTGCCGAGCGGCTCTACAGCCGAACAGGCTTGCGAGTGTGCGGTGCGAGGCTTGAACGATGAGCGGGCGATGACGCTGCGGACCATGGTCAAGCAGATGTACACCAGCAGAGCGACCATCCTGCCGGCCGTGCGCCAGGCGATCGACAAGCAATTGCTGCCCGCGTTGGCGGAGTATCAGCAAAGCCGTAGCGCCTGATAGACCCAATCGCGGGCAAGCCCGCTCCCACAGTGATTTGCGTCGTATACACAATTAATGCATCGACACAGAATCTGTGGGAGCGGGCTTGCCCGCGATGAAGGCGCCTCGGTTTAGAGCCTTACACTGGCAAACGTCGACTCATTGCGCGCCTGGCTCAACGCCGACAGCGGCCCGGACAACGGCGACAGCACCAGTGCTTGCGGCAGCGGCATCATCGCCACTTGTTGCGTGGTATTGGAGCCTACGCGCTCGTCACGCGGTGGAATGCCGAAGTATTCGCGGTAGCACTTGGAGAAGTGCGGCGTGGACACGAACCCACACACCGACGCCACTTCGATGATCGACATCGGCGTTTGCTTGAGCAGTTGCCGAGCACGGATCAGGCGCAGTTTCAGGTAGTAACGCGACGGCGAGCAGTGCAGGTATTTCTGGAACAGCCGCTCCAGCTGACGACGCGAAACGGCGACATAAACCGCCAGTTCATCAAGGTCGATCGGCTCCTCGAGGTTAGCCTCCATCAGCGCCACGATTTCCTGCAGTTTCGGCTGGTTGGTGCCGAGCATGTGCTTGAGCGGCACGCGCTGGTGATCCTGCTCGTTGCGGATGCGCTCGTAGACGAACATCTCCGAAATCGCGGCCGACAGTTCACGGCCATGATCGCGGCTGATCAGGTGCAGCATCATGTCCAGCGGCGCGGTGCCGCCGGAGCTGGTGAACCGGTTACGGTCGAGAGTGAACAGACGGGTGCTCATGGCCACCCGCGGGAAAGCTTCCTGCATAGCGGCCAGACATTCCCAGTGCACGCTGCAATCGAAACCGTCCAGCAGGCCGGCGCACGCCAGGGCCCAGCTGCCGGTGCAGACCGCACCGAGACGACGGGACTGACGCGCCTGGCTTTGCAGCCACGACACATGCTCACGGGTTACGGTGCGCTGAATGCCGATACCGCCGCAGACAATGACGGTGTCCATGGGTGGTGCTTTGTGCATGGAGGCGTCGGGGGTGATCTGCAGGCCGTCACTGGCCCAGACCTGACCGCCATCGACGGTGAGCGTGGTCCAGCGGTACAGCTCGCGACCGGACAATTGGTTGGCCATGCGCAGGGGTTCTACTGCGGAGGCCAGAGAAATCAGCGTGAAATTGTCCAGCAGCAGAAAGCCGATGGATTGAGGCGCACGGTTCTGGGGTTGGGCCCCGGAGTTGAACGTCGTCATCGCGGTATCTCCTCACACAAAGCGGGTGATGGCCTCAGGCGGAGGCTCTTTTTATTGCCATCGTTCTCGCGTGGGAGACGGGCTTTGTAATGACAGAGCAATTGCCATGCCTAAATTGAATGCGCGTTCAATAACTCCTGAAAACGACGTCGCGATGCGTCTAGATATGGCGCGCAGAGATAAGAGGTTAAAAGTGCCATCAAAGGCCCCAAACCCGTGCCCCCGTTGCGTGTGAGCAAATCGGTAGCACTTGTGGGAACAGGTCTGCGACGCGGCGGTCAAGAGTGTCACCGCTGGCACAGGTGACGAACGGTCAGGGTTTGAATTTGATCCCCGACCGGGGAGCCGGGCTTGCCTGTTTGCGACGCGCCAAAACGTGGCGCGTTTTAGTGCGCGTGTTCACTTGGTGCGCAGTTTTGACTGGTCTGGTGTAGCACATGAGGTCTTTGTGGAGAGCAGGCTTGCCCCCTCTCCACAGGTCAACTCGGTTTCAGCACTCCACCGCGCTAACCGCCAACCCACCGCGCGACGTCTCTTTATATTTGTCGTGCATGTCGGCACCGGTATCACGCATGGTGCGGATCACCCGGTCCAGCGAGATAAAGTGCTGGCCGTCACCGCGCAGCGCCATCTGCGCGGCGTTGATCGCTTTCACCGCAGCAATCGCATTGCGCTCGATGCACGGCACCTGCACCAGCCCACCCACCGGGTCGCAAGTCAGGCCGAGGTTGTGTTCCAGGCCGATTTCCGCCGCGTTGCACAACTGCTCCGGTGTAGCACCGAGAACCTCCGCCAACCCGGCCGCCGCCATGGCGCAAGCCGAACCGACTTCGCCCTGGCAACCGACTTCGGCACCGGAAATCGAGGCGTTCTTCTTGCACAAAATCCCCACCGCCGCGGCACTGAGGAAGTAATCGACCACGTTGGCGTCGGTCACTGCCTCGCTGAATTTCATAAAGTAGTGCAACACCGCCGGAATGATCCCCGCCGCACCGTTGGTCGGTGCCGTGACCATGCGCCCGCCGGCTGCGTTTTCTTCGTTGACCGCTAATGCGAACAGGTTGACCCACTCCATCGCGCTCAAGGTCGAGCCGATCACGTTGGGCTTGTTCAGCTCTTGCAAGCTGCGGTGCAACTTGGCCGCGCGACGGCGCACATTGAGACCGCCGGGCAGGATGCCTTCGTGCTTGAGGCCTTGCTCCACACAATCCTGCATGGCGCGCCAGAGCTTCATCAGGCCGCTGCGGATTTCTTCTTCGCTGCGCCAGACCTTCTCGTTGGCCATCATCAATTCAGCCACGCGCAGGTTGTGCTTCTGACACAGACTGAGCAATTCAACGGCACTGGAGAAGTCGTAAGGCAGCACGGTGCGATCCAGATCCACCACACCGCTGGAAGCTTGCGCCTCGTCGACGACAAAGCCACCGCCGATGGAATAGTAGGTGTCGCGATGCAGCTCGCCGTGATCGCCTTCGGCAACCAGGGTCATGGCGTTCGGATGGAACGGCAGGTTCTCGTCGATCAGGCGCATGTCCCGAGCCCAGATGAACGGGACCGACAAGCGGCCGTCAAGCAATAGCGTGTGAGTTTCACGCAGGGCTTCTATACGAATGCCGATTTGCGACGGATCGATCGCGTCGGGCCACTCGCCCATCAACCCCATGATCACCGCGTTGTCGCTACCGTGGCCGATGCCGGTGGCCGAGAGCGATCCATAAAGCTGAACTTCGACGCGACACACCTGCTCCAGAAGCCCCCGCTCGCGCAAATCTTGCACGAACAGCGCCGCGGCGCGCATAGGCCCCACGGTGTGCGAACTGGAAGGGCCGATGCCGATTTTGAACAGGTCGAAAACGCTGATAGCCATTACTGCTGAACTCCTGGGTGTGCCTGCTCCAGGCGCAAAAGCGCCCAGTGACGGAGCTGCTACGCTGAAGCTGCAATCCGTCGAGATGGCCGCATCATCAGGCTTTTGTCATGTCGTTCAACGTCTCACACCGACGCACTCATGCCCACGAACGCCGCAGGTCTCTTACGCCGTGTTTTCGCCGTTTTTTTGCGGATCAAGAGGCCAAACTGGGCTGAAAAAAGCTGTAAACGACGTCACCGACACTGGATGCGACCATCCCTGTACTGGTTACGACGCACCCTGTAGGCGTCAGATTTTCACTGGTACATGATCGTATCGACTCGATTGCAAGGCGCCGTGGTAGAGCTGTCTCCAAAACGCCATCCAACCGCAACAGATAAGTGCGGTGGTCCCAGTCGGAACACTGCCAAAAAAAAACACTTAGGAGTCGCCCGTATGAAAGGTTCCCCGTCGTTGTTGTTGGCCGCCATGCTGAGTCTGCCGTTCCTGGCTCAAGCCGCAGAACCGGCCCAATGCAGCACCGTAAACTTCTCCGACGTCGGCTGGACGGACATTACCGCCACCACAGCAACCACCAGCGTTGTACTCAACGCCCTCGGCTACAAGACCAAAACCACGATGATTTCCGTGCCGGTGACCTACAAGTCCCTGGCCGACGGCAAGAACATGGACGTGTTCCTGGGTAACTGGATGCCGACCATGGAAAACGACATCAAGGCCTATCGGGATGCCGGCACCGTGGAAACCGTGCGCACCAACCTCAAAGGCGCCAAATACACCCTCGCCGTGCCACAAGCGCTGTACGACAAAGGGCTGCATGACTTTGCCGACATCGCCAAATTCAAGAAGGAACTCGACGGCAAGATCTACGGCATCGAGCCAGGCAACGACGGCAACCGTCTGATCCAGAGCATGATCGACAAAGACGCCTTCGGTCTCAAAACCGCCGGTTTCAAAGTCGTCGAGTCCAGCGAAGCGGGCATGCTGTCGCAAGTCGATCGTGCGCAAAAACGCGACACCGCGGTGGTGTTCCTCGGCTGGGCACCGCACCCGATGAACAAGCGCTTCAAGATTCAATACCTGACTGGCGGTGATGACTACTTCGGCCCGGATTTCGGTGCTGCCACCGTTGCGACCAACACTCGCAAGGGGTATACCCAAGAGTGCAGCAACGTCGGCCAACTGCTGAAAAACCTGGAGTTCACCGTCGACATGGAAAGTACGCTGATGGGCAACATCCTGGACGACAAGATGAAGCCTGAAGCGGCTGCCAAGGCCTGGCTGAAAAAGAACCCACAGGTGCTCGATACCTGGCTCGCTGGCGTGACCACCATTGACGGTAAACCAGGCCTGGAGGCCGTGAAAGCCAAGCTCGCGCAGTAATCGCTTACGCCGGGCGGGTTCGCCCGCCCGGGCTGTTTATTTCCTTGCATGCGGACGTTCACTACCATGCTGATTGATCAGAAAATACCCTTAGGCCAGTACATCGCGAGCTTTGTTGAATGGTTGACGCAACACGGCGCCAGCACCTTCGACGCCATCGCCGTGTCACTGGAAACGATGATCCACGGCGTGACTTTTGCGCTGACCTGGTTCAACCCGCTGGCATTGATCGGCCTCATCGCGCTACTGGCACACTTCATCCAACGCAAATGGGGCCTGACCGTTTTCGTCATCGCCTCCTTCCTGCTGATCCTCAATTTGGGGTACTGGCAGGAAACCATGGAAACCCTCGCCCAGGTGTTGTTCGCCACCCTGGTCTGCGTAGTGATCGGCGTGCCGTTGGGCATCGTCGCCGCGCACAAACCGATGTTCTACACAATGATGCGGCCGGTGCTCGATCTGATGCAGACCGTACCGACTTTTGTGTACCTCATTCCTACCCTGACCCTCTTCGGTCTGGGTGTGGTCCCGGGTCTGATCTCGACGGTGGTGTTCGCGATTGCCGCGCCCATCCGCCTGACCTACCTGGGTATCCGCGATGTTCCGGACGAACTGATGGACGCCGGCAAAGCCTTTGGCTGCTCCCGCCGTCAGTTGCTCTCGCGCATCGAACTGCCCCACGCCATGCCAAGCATCGCGGCCGGTATCACCCAGTGCATCATGCTGTCGTTGTCGATGGTGGTGATCGCGGCACTGGTGGGCGCCGACGGCCTGGGCAAACCCGTGGTCAACGCACTGAACACTGCTGATATCGCACTGGGCTTCGAAGCAGGCCTGGCGATCGTACTGCTGGCGATCATGCTCGACCGTATCTGCAAACAACCCGAAGCCAAAGTAGGGGGTGACGCATGAGCATTATTCGCTTCGAAGACGTGGACGTGATCTTCTCCAAAGATCCACGCGCCGCTCTCAAACTGCTCGACCAGGGCATGACCCGCAACGAGATTCTGAAAAAGACCGGGCAAATCGTCGGTGTCGAAAAGGCCAGCCTGGACATCGAGAAGGGTGAAATCTGCGTACTGATGGGTTTGTCCGGCTCCGGCAAATCCAGCCTGTTGCGCTGCATCAACGGCCTCAACACCGTTAGCCGTGGCAAGCTGTTCGTCGAGCATGAAGGCCGGCAGATCGACATCGCGTCCTGCACCCCGGCGGAACTGAAAATGATGCGCACCAAGCGCATCGCGATGGTGTTCCAGAAGTTCGCCCTGATGCCTTGGCTGACGGTGCGCGAGAACATCAGCTTCGGCCTGGAAATGCAGGGTCGCCCCGAAAAAGAACGCCGTAAACTGGTGGATGAGAAGCTTGAGCTGGTGGGCCTGACCCAGTGGCGCAACAAGAAACCCAATGAGCTCTCCGGTGGCATGCAGCAGCGTGTCGGCCTGGCCCGTGCGCTGGCGATGGACGCCGACATCCTGCTGATGGACGAACCGTTCTCAGCCCTCGACCCATTGATTCGCCAAGGTCTGCAAGACGAACTGCTGGAACTGCAAAACAAGCTGAGCAAGACCATCGTCTTCGTGAGCCACGACCTCGATGAAGCCCTGAAGCTGGGCAGCCGTATCGCGATCATGAAAGACGGCCGGATCATCCAGTACAGCGTGCCGGAAGAAATCGTCCTGAACCCTGCGGACGATTACGTGCGCACCTTCGTCGCCCACACCAATCCGCTGAACGTATTGTGTGGTCGCAGCCTGATGCGCACCCTGGACAACTGCAAACGCATCAACGGTTCGGTGTGCCTGGATCCGGGCGGCGATTCGTGGCTGGACCTGGCCGAAGGCAACACCATCAAAGGCGCGCGCCAGAACGGCTCGAGCCTGGACCTGCAGAACTGGATACCGGGGCAAGCGGTTGAAGCCCTGGGCCGTCGACCAACGCTGGTGGACTCCAACATCGGCATGCGCGACGCGCTGCAGATTCGTTATCAGACCGGCAACAAGCTGGTGCTGCACGACAACAACAAAGTGGTCGGAATCCTGGGCGACAGCGAGCTGTACCACGCGCTGCTCGGCAAGAACCTGGGGTAAGCAAGACAGCAGACACAAAAACGCCGCGAGATGATCGCGGCGTTTTTGTTTGTGCAGATATCAGGTTTGGAATACCGACAACTGTGGCGAGGGAGCTTGCTCCCGCTGGGTTGCGGAGCGACCCCAATCCAGACACCACGGTATTTCAGATAGATCGCGTAACCAGGATCTACGACTGCTTCGCAGCCGAACGGGAGCGAGCTCCCTCGCCACAATGGAGATGCGGTGCATTCGCTGCACCGCATCACCTCAAACCTCAGCTATAAACCCGACCAAGCAACTGCCGATGGCTTTCAAACTGATCGAGCACGTCACGGGTGATCTGATCCTGAGTGAAGCCCATCAAGTCGTAGTCCTGGCTGCCGTTGTGCAGGTACACCTCGGCGCGGTAGTAACGTGCGCGTGGTTCATCGGCACTTTCGGCCGACACCGTTTCGCTCGCCGCCGCCAGATAACCGTCCAGGCTCACTTCGTAGACAAAAGGATTGCCCTCTTCCATCTCGATCCGCAGGCCCATGCAACGCTTGGCTTTGCCCAACAACGTTTGCACGTCCAGGCCCTTGCCACGCAGTTGAAGCACGGCCTCTTCCAGCGCCGGGCTGACTTGCTTGTCCATGAAACGCTGAACAATCGACTGATTCGGCTGCAAATCCAGCTGGGTCAGACGCTCGCTGAAACCACGACGACCACGTGCTGCCAGTTCCGCTTGCTCCTGTTCGATCTGCACGTCCTGGCGCATGGCCTTGTGCAGGCCGAACATGAAGAACACCAGCACTACCGAGAACGGCAGTCCCGCCAACACCACCATGGTTTGCATGGCTTCGAAGTTACCGGCGAACAGCAGACCGATGGTCACCAGGGTGATCACCACCGACCAGAAAATCCGCAGCCAGTGCGGCGCGTCTTCGTCGACGTTGCCGCCCTTGCACGAAAGGTTGGCCATCATCACCGCGCCGGAGTCCGCCGGGGTCAGGAACAACACGAAGCCAACAAAAATCGACACGCCAATGACAACTTTCGACGCAGGGTAATGCTCAAGCAACTGGTAGATCGCCATCGATGGCTGTTCCAGCGCCGTCTTCCCGAGCTCCACCGCCCCATGGTTCATCACCAGGTCCAGGGCCGAGTTACCGAAGATCGACAGCCATGCCAGGGTGAAACCCAGCGGGATCAGCAGCACACCGGCGACCAGCTCACGCACCGTACGACCACGGGAAATACGCGCGATGAACATGCCGACAAATGGTGCCCAGGAAATCCACCAGGCCCAGTAGAACAGGGTCCACAGGCCCAGCCAGCGGTCAGACTTCTCACTGTCGCCTTCATACACGTAGAGGTCGAAGGTCTTCAGCACCACGCCATTCAGGTAGTCACCGATGTTCTGCACAAAGCCGTTGAGCAGGTGCAGGGTCGGGCCGAACAACAGCACGAAAATCAGCAGACCGCTGAACAGCACGATGTTCAGGTTGGACAGACGGCGAATACCGTTTTCCACCCCGGACACGGCAGCGATGGTCGCCACGGTGCTCATCACGATGATCACGATCAGCAAGTTGGTGTTGCTGTGCGCCATGCCGAACAGGTTTTCCAGCCCCGACGACACTTGCAGCGAACCGATCCCCAGGTTCGTCACCAGCCCCAGCAGGGTCACGAACATACCGAAGCCGTCCACCGCATGACCGGCCGCGCCTTTGACCCAACGCTCGCCGACCAGCGGATACAGCGCCGAACGCAGCGCCAGCGGCTGGTTATGACGATAAGCAAAGTACGCCACGGCCAGGCCGACCAAAGCGTAGATCGCCCAGCCATGCAGGCCCCAATGCAGGAACGTCAGTTGCACTGCCTGACGCGCGGCAAGGTTGCTGCCGGCAACGCCTTCCGGCGGATTGAAGTAGTGGTCCAGCGGCTCGGACGCACCGAAGTACAACAGCGAGATGCCGATACCCGACGAGAACAGCATCCCCGCCCAGGCGCCGTAGCTGAAGTCCGGGGTATCGTCCTTGCTGCCCAGCTTGAGCTTGCCATAAGACGAAAACGCCAGGCCAACCACGAACACCAGGTAGGCGGCGATCACCACCATGTAGTACCAGCCGAAGCTGCGGGACAACCACGCCTGGGCAATGCCGAGCATTCTGCCGGCCTCTTGCGGGGCGATGATCAGAATGGCAGTCAACAACAGAATCAACGCGGTAGAGGTGTAGAACACCCAACCGTTGACCGTCACCTTCTCGGGTGGGGTCTTTATTAGAGAGGCAGAACTCATGGCACAGATGCTCCGGGCAGTGCGAGAGAAGAACACAAGGCAACGCGATACCCGACCAATCGATTAGTTGGCAGCCGACCGGCGGGTGATATAAAGACACCCCGAAAAAAGCCCGAAACCCCTGGAACGCGTCTGCGTATGGGTTTCGAGCATTTTTGGATGTCGGTTTATCGTCATTTACACGTAGGAAAAATCTGTAAGCAGCGACGAATTGTCGCAGATCTTATTCTTTGTTGATTGAACGTTCAATCAAAACAAAATAGACTGGCCCTCAATCCGGTAGCCGTATTTCGTCCACCGGAAGGCCTAAGGAGATGTGCAAGATGCCCAAGGTCGGTATGCAACCCATCCGCCGCCAGCAATTGATCGAAGCCACGTTGCAGGCCGTCGATCAGGTCGGCATGGGGGACGCCAGCATTGCGCTGATCGCCCGTTTGGCCGGTGTCTCGAATGGCATCATCAGTCACTATTTTCAGGACAAGAATGGCCTGATCGCCGCCACGATGCGGTATCTGATGAGCGTCCTCAGCGAGAATGTCACCGCGCGCCGTCAGGCGATGGCAGATGACAGCCCACGGGCGCATCTGCAGGTGATTATCGAAGGCAACTTCGACGCCAGCCAGGTCAATGGCCCGGCAATGAAAACCTGGTTGGCCTTCTGGGCCACCAGCATGCACCAGCCGTCTTTGCACAGGTTGCAGCGGATCAACGATCACCGTCTGTATTCCAACCTGTGCTGCCAGTTCCGCCGTGCGTTGCCGCTTGATCAAGCGCGCAGCGCCGCCCGGGGCCTGGCAGCCCTCATTGACGGTTTGTGGTTGCGCGGCGCGCTGTCGGGAGATGCTTTCGACACCGAGCAGGCGCAAAGAATCGCTTACGAATACATGGATATCCAATTGGCCAAGCAGGTGAGTTAGAGCACACATAAAACCGCTCAGCCCCTGAACGCCACTGATCAGCGTCGCCAACGCTACACGGCACGTCCCAGTGGTTAACGCCAACCAACTTATGCACTTGCGAGGACTTTATGGCCCGTTTCGAACTGCAAAAACTCTACATCGACGGCGGCTACAGTGACGCCAGCAGCGACGCCACCTTCGAAGCCATCAACCCGGCTAACGGTGAAGTCCTCGCAACCGTACAGCGTGCGACCAAGGAAGATGTCGAGCGTGCAGTGGTCAGTGCCGAAAAGGGCCAGAAAATCTGGGCCGCGATGACCGCCATGGAGCGTTCGCGCATCCTGCGTCGTGCCGTCGACATCCTGCGCGAGCGCAACGACGAACTGGCCGCCCTGGAAACCCTGGATACCGGCAAGGCGTACTCCGAAACCCGTTACGTCGACATCGTCACCGGCGCTGACGTGCTGGAGTACTACGCAGGTCTGGTACCGGCCATCGAAGGCGAGCAGATTCCGCTGCGCACCACCTCTTTTGTCTACACCCGTCGCGAGCCGCTGGGCATCGTGGCCGGTATTGGCGCGTGGAACTACCCGATCCAGATCGCCCTGTGGAAATCCGCGCCAGCCCTGGCGGCCGGTAACGCGATGATCTTCAAGCCAAGCGAAGTCACCTCGCTGACCACTCTGAAACTGGCCGAGATCTACACCGAAGCTGGCCTGCCGGCTGGTGTGTTCAACGTGTTGACCGGCAGCGGCCGTGAAGTCGGCACCTGGCTGACCGAACACCCACGCATCGAAAAAGTCTCCTTCACCGGCGGCACCGACACCGGCAAGAAGGTCATGGCCAGCGCTTCCGCCTCCACGCTCAAAGACGTGACCATGGAACTGGGCGGCAAATCCCCGCTGATCATTTTCGACGACGCCGACCTCGATCGCGCCGCCGACACCGCGATGATGGCCAACTTCTACAGCTCCGGTCAGGTCTGCACCAACGGCACTCGCGTGTTCGTGCCGAGCCACCTGAAAGCCGCATTCGAAGCCAAGATCGTTGAGCGCGTTGCGCGCATCCGCGTTGGCAACCCGGAAGATGAAAACACCAACTTCGGCCCGTTGGTCAGCTTCGCCCACATGGAAAGCGTGCTGGGTTACATCGCCAAAGGTAAGGAAGAAGGTGCTCGCCTGCTGTGCGGCGGCGCTCGTCTGACCGACGGCGAATTCGCCAAAGGCGCATTCGTCGCGCCGACCGTGTTCACCGACTGCACCGACGAGATGACCATCGTGCGCGAAGAAATCTTCGGCCCGGTGATGAGCATCCTGAGTTACGAAACCGAAGAAGAAGTGATCCGTCGCGCCAACGACACCGACTTCGGTCTGGCTGCCGGCGTCGTCACCAAAGACCTGAACCGCGCGCACCGCGTGATTCATCAACTGGAAGCCGGTATCTGCTGGATCAACGCCTGGGGCGAGTCCGACGCCAAGATGCCGGTCGGTGGCTACAAGCAGTCGGGCGTGGGCCGTGAGAACGGCATCAGCTCGCTGAACAACTTCACACGCATCAAATCGGTACAGGTCGAACTGGGCGATTACGCCTCGGTTTTCTAAGGCACCCGCGCACAACCTGTAGCAGCTGCCGAGGTACGAGGCTGCGTTGCGGTCCGAAGGGCCGCCCTCGGGGCCGCTACGCAGCCCAACGCAGCCTCGTACCTCGGCAGCTGCTACGGGCGACCTGACCAACTTCAAAGAGGGTGCATTCAATGTCCCAAGTATTCGATTACATCATCATCGGTGCCGGCTCCGCCGGTAACACCCTGGCGACCCGTCTGACTGAAGACGAAGGCGTCACCGTCCTGCTGCTCGAAGCGGGCGGCCCGGATTACCGTCTGGATTTCCGCACACAAATGCCAGCGGCTTTGGCGTTCCCGCTGCAAGGTCGTCGCTACAACTGGGCGTACGAAACCGATCCAGAGCCACACATGGACGGTCGCCGGATGGAATGCGGTCGCGGCAAGGGCCTGGGTGGTTCTTCGCTGATCAACGGCATGTGCTACATCCGCGGCAACGCCATGGACTACGACAACTGGGCGAAACTGCCAGGCCTGGAAGACTGGACCTACCTCGACTGCCTGCCGTATTTCCGCAAGGCGGAAACCCGTGACATCGGCCCGAACGACTACCACGGTGGCGACGGTCCGGTCAGCGTGACCACGCCCAAAGCCGGCAACAACCCGCTGTTCAGTGCGATGGTTGAAGCAGGCGTGCAGGCCGGTTACCCGCGTACCGAAGACTTGAACGGTTACCAGCAGGAAGGTTTCGGCCCGATGGACCGCACCGTGACGCCGAACGGCCGTCGCGCCAGTACCGCTCGCGGTTACCTGGACATCGCCAAGAAGCGTTCGACCCTGACCATCGTCACCCACGCCCTGACCGACAAGATCCTGTTCGAAGGCAAGCGTGCGGTTGGCGTGCGTTACTTGATCGGCGCGGCTGAAGAGCGCGTCGAAGTCCGTGCCCGCAAAGAAGTGCTGCTGTGCTCCGGCGCCATCGCGTCGCCGCAGATCCTGCAACGTTCCGGTGTCGGCCCGGCCGAGCTGCTGAAAAAGCTTGATATTCCGGTGGTCCACGACCTGCCGGGCGTCGGTGAAAACCTGCAGGATCACCTCGAGTTGTACCTGCAATACGCCTGCACCCAACCGGTCTCGCTGTACCCCTCGCTGCTCCTGCACAACCAGCCGGCCATCGGTGCCGAGTGGCTGTTCAAGGGCACCGGTATCGGCGCCAGCAACCAATTCGAAGCCGGCGGTTTCATTCGTACCCGTCCGGAATTCGAATGGCCGAACATCCAGTATCACTTCCTGCCGGTAGCGATTAACTACAACGGCAGCAACGGCGTGAAAGAGCACGGTTTCCAGGCGCACATGGGTTCCATGCGTTCGCCAAGCCGCGGTCGCATCCAGGCCAAGTCCAAGGATCCGCGTGAATACCCGAGCATCCTGTTCAACTACATGGCCACCGAGCAGGACTGGCAGGAATTCCGCGATGGCATCCGCCTGACCCGTGAAATCATGCAACAGCCGGCGCTGGATGCCTTCCGTGGTCGCGAAATCAGCCCCGGCATTGACGTGCAAACCGATGAGCAACTGGACAAGTTCATCCGCGAGCACGCCGAAACCGCGTTCCACCCGTCCTGCTCGTGCAAGATGGGCACCGACGAAATGGCCGTGGTCGATGGCGAAGGTCGTGTACATGGCATGCAAGGCCTGCGCGTGGTCGATGCCTCGATCATGCCGATCATCACCACCGGCAACCTGAACGCACCAACGATCATGATGGCCGAGAAAATCGCCGACAAGATCCGCGGTCGCAAACCACTGCCGCGCAGCAAGGCCAAATACTACGTGGCCGGCGATGCGCCGGTGCGTGGCAAGCCGTTGCGGGATGTGAGCCTGGTCGCGCACTGACACTAAGTCCGCGTTATCAAAAAACCGCCACCTCGTTATGAGGTTGGCGGTTTTTTTATGCCTTCATCATCAACAACGACAAAGGCATATTCGCAACACAACAAAACCCGCAACAATTATGAAGCCGACAAAGTTAAAACTTACATTATCATTCGCGCCACAAAACCAACTATCAAGGACGACAATGAAAAACCCAAGTATCAACCCGCACATTTCCGCCGAACTATTTCGCGAAGAGATTTCCAGGGAAACAACAACAAACCTGAACTTCAACTATCTCAGCGGCGTTATCGAAGCGTGGTGGATAAAGAATCAAAACCTGGGCATTCACGAACTAAAAATCCAGCTTATCAATATACTCTCGACTTACTTGCACCCCGAAGACACTTATTACTTTGACAAGGTCGGTCGTGCCAGCAATAGCGTCGCCGCGGTGTGCATCAAGAACTTATTCCACCTCGACTCCCCCAGACTGGCCTTGGTCGTACATGAAGCACTGGCCGACCTGTTCCACCTGATCGATATCAAATACGAGTACGAAGAACACAAAGCGCTATACCTGAAACCGGCCGCTGAAAAATATCGGGAGTGGGGAAATGGCTATGGTGACATTACCCCTCACTCCGATGATCTTTATGAAAGCCTGAACGTAGACTTTCTGGCCTTGACGGTGTGTCGAGACACCACTAATACGCCGACGGCTTATTACTTCCCGGCCGATCTTCTCTGCGAACTCAGCGACGGAGAAATTCAGACTTTGCTTGGCATGCAGGCAATATTTATCTCAGGAAAAAACGTCGACGGATCGAAAGAGCGAATCCGCAATGTTGTCGAATACGACGATATTTACGGCTATCGGTTTTGCCTGGATTTCCGAATTGATCCTCACCACGGGGAACGAATGCGCGCAGTCAACGGCGGCCAACACGTCCTCGACAAGATAAGGGCCATGCTGCCAACGGCCAGGCACAGTGTTTCAATCGCTGAAACCGGCACGTTCCTGATTGTGGCCAACCACAAAATACTGCACGCACGTCCCGTGCTGAACATGACGGAGGATGACGTGCGCACCCAGGCCACCACGTCTACGTTTTCCACCACGCCACGCCTCTTGTTTCGTAGCAAAGGTCCAAGGAAACAGTACTACGCCCTGAATGAATCCAACTGCCCGCAGGAAACCTGCTGATGGTCGCCGGGAAACCACCCATCGCGTTGTCATCAGGCCAGGTATTCAAGGAAGGCGCACGCGATGCAATCACCTTCGGCGTTGCGTTTGTCTTCCTGTATTTATCGATCGGAATGGTGGGCGCCGCTCAATCGTTATCCTTGAGCCAGACCCTGGCGACCACCGTATTGATTTTTTCGACACCCCTGCAATTTCTGCTGCTGCAAAACCACGGTGATGGCTGGCTGTTGATACCCGTCATCCTGGCGCTCAACGCTCGATTCGTACTGCTTTCGGCGACGCTTGCACCGCACTTCAGGGATGTAGCGACAAGTAAAATCCTGCCCTCACTGATTCTGATCACACCGTCGATTTTCACGGCCTGTACAACCCGCTTCAAACAGCGAGCCGAGCGCCCTTTCATGTACATGATTGGCGTGGGCTTGCCGATATTCGTCGTGTCGATTGCCTGCACCAGCATCGGTTTCATTGCCGGTGCGGGGCTGGCGTCGCAGGTAATTTCCGCGATGATGACGATGCTGTTGCCGCTTCAGTTCACGGCATTGGCGGGCAAGCACTGGCCGCACTACGCCGAGGTGTCCGGCTACTGGCTCGGCTTCGTCGGGGCGCCATTGCTTGTGCTGCTCTTCAAGGACTACAGCCTGCTCATCACACCCTTTGTGATCGGCGGCGTGATCGTGCTGATTGAAAATGCCTGGACGGAAAAAGGAGCGCACGCGCAATGACACTCTGGCTTTTGATCGGCTTTGCCGCCATCAGCGCACTGGCGTTTCGCGCCTTGCCCTTTGCCTTCAAAAACACCCCGGCATTGACCCGGACAAAGGGCTCTTTTTATCGGTTTATCAGTTACAGCGCACACGCCATGCTGGGGGTGATTATTTACGACACCGCCTTCAATAAACGGGACGCGCCGAGCCTGATACAACAGTTTGAAAGCCTGGATGCACTGAAGCTTTCCCTGCTGATGGGGACCTTCATCGCAGTCGCCAGAACCCGAAAAATACTTCCCGCATTCTTGGCCTGCCTGATGATTTATCTCGCAGCGCTCATTTACCTGCATGGCTGGAACTGAGCCCCAGCCCATTCGTCACCGAAGTCTTTGGCGCTTGATCCTGCTCCGGCGCAAGCCTAATCTAGCGCCACGCAAACGTTTCACCCCCCCTTCGCAACACCGCTGCACCGTCACTCCATTCCAAGGAGGTTCCCGAATGTTCGATTTCCACCCCCAGCTCAAGCAGCGCTTCGCTGCGTTGCGCACGGGCGCTGAATTCTTTTCGCTGCGTTATGTTCGCGAATCCGGCCAGTATCTGTCAGTGCGCAAGAACGTTGCCGAACCGCCGAGCCTGAGCCGGGACGAAGGTGCGATGCTGACCGTTCGGGTCAACGGCGTCGAAGCCTATGCCGCGACCAACGACTTGTCCCAGTCCGGGCTGCAAGCTGCGCTGGAGAAGGCCGAGCAACAAGCCCGTCGACTCAAGCCACACGCCCTCCTCGACTTGCGTGAGCAAGCGGTTTCCAGCGAGCGCGCCGACTATTTCTCGCCGAGCCTCGACCAGCCCTTCCCGTCTCTCAGCGATTGCTACCAACTGCTCGGCGCCGAATCTGCCGCCGTGCCCAAGGACGAACGCCTGGTGAACTGGCAGGCGAGCATCGGTATCACCAACGTCGAGCAGATCTACCTCAACAGCGCCGGCGCCGAACTGCGCCAGGCCCAGCGCTTCGTCTACCCGAGCATGGACGTCACCGCCTACGACGGTAGCGACAGCCAGACCCGCACCCTCGGCCGCGAGAATTTCGGTCAGCAGGGCGGCTTTGATGTGATCAGCCGTTGCGGCCTGATCGGCGCCGGCCCAAAAATCGCCGACCAGGCACTGCAATTGCTGCTGGCACCGAACACCCCGCAAGGCCCACGCGACCTGTTGCTGATGCCCGACCAGATGATGCTGCAGATCCACGAGTCCATCGGTCACCCGCTGGAACTGGACCGCATCCTCGGCGACGAGCGCAATTACGCCGGCACCAGTTTCGTCAAGGCGCAAGACTTCGGCCGCCTGCAATACGGCTCCGAACTGCTCAACGTGACATTCGACCCGGACATCCCCGAACAGCTCGCCAGCTACGGCCATGACGACGAAGGCACCGCCGCCAGCAAGCAATTCCTGATCAAGCAAGGTTTGCTGCTGCGACCATTGGGCGGCGCGCTCTCGCAGTTCCGGGCCAGCCTCGACGGCGTGGCCAACAGCCGCGCCTGCGGCTGGAACCGTCCGCCGATCGACCGCATGGCCAACCTCAACATCGAGCCCGGCGATCAGCCGCTTGAGCAACTGATCGGCAACATCGAGCACGGTATTTTGATGAGCACCAACCGTTCGTGGTCCATCGACGATGCGCGCAACAAATTCCAGTTCGGTTGCGAATGGGGCCAGTTGATCGAAAACGGCGAACTCAAAGGCGTGGTGAAGAACCCGAATTACCGGGCGATTTCCGCGCAATTCTGGAAGAGCCTGAGCGCCGTCGGTGACGCCAGCACCTTCAAGGTGCTGGGGACGCCGAACTGCGGCAAGGGCGAACCGAACCAGGTGATCCGTGTCGGCCATGCGTCGCCGGCCTGTGTGTTCAGCAATGTTGATGTGTTTGGGGGAGATGCCTGATGAGTACGTCCACGAGCACTTCAAAAAACCAGGCCGATTCGTTCAAGGCCTTGGTCGACTGGCTGCGCGATGCACTGCGCACGCCTGAGCAGTTCACCCTCAGCTACGCCGCCGAATCGTCGGCCTTCGTGCGTTTCAACCACGCCAAGGTGCGTCAGGCCGGGCAGGTGCAACAGGCGAGTGTCGGTTTCAAACTGATCAACGATGGCCGCCACGCCGACCTCGACATCACCTTGTCGGGCGATGCAGAAGTCGACCTTCAGCGCTTGGCCGAGGGGCTGCAACAGTTGCGCGAAACCCTGCCGTTGCTGCCTCAGGATCCGTACCTGCTGCTCAACCCAAACGACTGGCAGAGCAACAACGTGCAGGAGCATCCGCTGCCGGACACCGAGCAGGTGGTCGCTGAAATCACTCAGGCCGCCGAGGGGCTGGATCTGGTCGGTTTCTATGCCGCCGGGCCGATCAGTCGTGGTTTCGCCAGTTCTTCGGGCGCGTTCGGCTGGCATCAGGCCAACAGCTTCAACTTCGATTTCAGCCTGTTCCATGAAAACGGTCAGGCGGTGAAAGCCAGCTACGCCGGGCACGACTGGAACAGCGCAGGCTTTGCCCGGCGTTTCCAGCAAGCCCGCGAGCAGTTGGCGTTTCTCGGGCGGCCAACGCGCACGCTGGCGCCGGGTCAGTACCGCGCGTACCTCGCGCCGGCGGCCCTGGAAGAAATCATGGGCATGCTCAGTTGGGGCGGGTTCTCGGCGCAGTCGATTGCCAGCAAGAGCAGTCCGTTGCAGAAGCTCTACGGTGGCGACAGCTCGTTCAGCCCGTTGGTGTCTCTGGATGAAAAAGTCAGCGGCTCCCTGAGCCCGGCGTTTTCGGGTGAAGGTTATCCGCGCAGCGATCTGAAGCTGATTGTTGATGGCAAGGCGGGCGAGCGATTGGTCGGTTCACGCAGCGCCGCCGAATACGGACTGACCGCCAACGGCGCCGGCGGCGGTGAAGCGCCAAGTGCGTTGAACATGGCGGCCGGCGCGTTGCCTGACGCCGAGATTCTCAAGCAATTGGGCACCGGTTTGTACATCAGCAACCTGTGGTACCTGAACTACTCCGACCAACCGGCGGCGCGCCTGACCGGCATGACACGGTTCGCGACCTTCTGGGTCGAGAACGGCGAGATTCAGGCGCCGGTCAGCACCATGCGTTTCGATGACAGCGCCTACAGCCTGCTCGGTTCGCAGCTGGAAGCGTTGACCGAGGAACGCGAGCTGATGTTGTCGGCCAGCACCTACAGTCAGCGCAACACATCTTCGGCATTACTGCCGGGCGCGCTCGTCAGCCGATTGACCTTGACCCTGTAAACACAAAAACCTGTGGCGAGGGAGCTTGCTCCCGCTGGGCTGCGAAGCGGCCCCAGACCGGCAAATGCGCTCTGTCAGACAGACCGCATTCACCGGATTTACGACTGCTACGCAGCCGAGCGGGAGCAAGCTCCCTCGCCACAGGGTTCAGCGCCAGCCACGAATCTGCATTAACCCACAAGAGGTCCCATGCCCAACCGCCCACCTCTCGACGCTGTCACCGCCCGCTGGTTGCCGTGGGTCGTCGCCATTGCCTTCTTCATGCAGTCCCTCGACGGGACAATCCTCAACACCGCCCTCCCCGCCATGGCCCGGGACCTGGCCGAAGACCCGCTGCGCATGCAGGGTGTGATCATCGCCTACATGCTCACCGTCGCCTTGCTGATCCCCGCCTCAGGCTGGATCGCCGACCGTTTCGGCACCAAGAAAATCTTCTTCGGCGCCATCCTGTTGTTCAGCATCGGCTCATTGCTCTGCGCCTTGTCGAGCACCCTGAGCATGCTGATCGGCGCCCGGGTGATCCAGGGTTTGGGCGGAGCCTTGATGTTGCCGGTCGGGCGATTGGTGGTGCTGCGCGCCTATCCGCGCTCGGATCTGGTGCGGATCATGGGGTTCATCACCATTCCCGGCCTGCTCGGTCCGCTGATCGGCCCGACCATGGGCGGCTGGATGGTGCAATACCTGACCTGGCACTGGATCTTTCTGATCAACCTGCCGGTGGGTGTTCTCGGTTGCTACGCGGTATGGAAATTCATCCCCGACTTGCGCGGCAGCGAGCGCACCCGCTTCGATAGCCTGGGCTTTTTGCTGTTCGGCGCGGCGATGGTGCTGATCACCATCGCCATGGAAGGCCTCGGCGAACTGCATCTGCCGCACTTGCGGGTGATGTTGCTGCTGTTTGCCGGCATGGCCTGTCTGGCGGCCTATTGGCTGCGGGCCGGGCACACCGACAATCCACTGTTTGCGCCATCGCTGTTCAAGACCCGGACCTTCGCCGTGGGCATCCTCGGCAACCTGTTCGCCCGGTTGGGCAGCGGCGCATTGCCGTTCCTGGTGCCGTTGCTGCTGCAAGTGGCGCTGGGCTATTCGCCGTCTCAGGCCGGGATGAGCATGCTTCCCCTGGCCGCAGCGGCGATGGTCGCCAAATCGGTGGCGCGGCCATTGATCGAACGTTTCGGCTACCGCATCGTGCTGACCGGCAACACCCTGGCGCTGGGGATCATGCTGGCGAGCATGGGCCTGGTCAGCGAGCAGACACCGTACTGGCTGTTGCTGGCCCAGTTGGCGATTCTGGGGGCGATCAACTCCTTGCAATTCACCGCGATGAACACCGTGACCCTGATCGATCTCGACGACGCCAGCGCCAGCAGCGGCAACAGTTTGCTGTCGGTGGTAGCGCAATTGTCCCTGAGCCTGGGCGTGGCGTGCGCCGGTGCGCTGCTCGGCGGATTCACGGCGGAGATGGGCAATGACGACGTGGACACGGTGCTGGGTGCGTTCCAGCTGACGTTTGTGACGGTAGGAATCATGGCGATGCTGGCTGCAACCATCTTCTCGCAGCTATCGAGAGAAGACGGACGGCGCGTCAAACGTCCGGAACAACACATAGAGCCTTAGGGCGAATGGCCATCGGGCTGGTACACTGCGCGACATTTTGTTTTGCAGGCCAGTCCCGTGACCACCATCGCCACCGCTTTTAATACTTTGCCGCTGTCCGCCGCCATGCTGGCTAACCTCGACTCCCTCGGTTATGCCCAGATGACGCCGATCCAGGCGCAAAGCTTGCCGGTGATCCTCAAGGGGATGGACCTGATCGCCCAGGCCAAGACCGGCAGCGGCAAAACCGCCGCCTTCGGTATCGGCCTGTTGAACCCGATCAATCCGCGCTTCTTCGGTTGCCAGGCACTGGTCATCTGCCCGACCCGTGAGCTCGCCGACCAGGTCGCCAAGGAAATCCGTCGCCTGGCCCGCTCCGAAGACAACATCAAGGTGCTGACCCTGTGCGGCGGCGTGTCTTTCGGCCCGCAGATCGGCTCGCTGGAGCACGGCGCGCACATCATCGTCGGCACGCCTGGGCGTATCCAGCAACACCTGCGCAAGGGTTCGCTGGTGCTTCACGGCCTGAACACGCTGATCCTCGACGAAGCCGACCGCATGCTCGACATGGGTTTCTACGACTCCATCGAAGAAATCATCGCCCAGTGCCCGGAACGTCGCCAGACCCTGCTGTTCTCCGCCACCTACCCGGTGGGCATCAAGCAGCTAGCGTCGAAGTTCATGCGTAATCCGCAGCAAGTGAAGGCCGAGGCGTTCCACGACGACACGCAGATCGAGCAGCGTTTCTACGAAATCTCCCCGGAAGAGCGCATGAGCGCGGTGACCAAGGTGCTCGGCCACTTCCGCCCGGCGTCCTGCGTGGCGTTCTGCTTCACCAAGCAGCAGGTTCAGGAAACCGTCGATCACCTGACCTCCAAAGGCATCTCCGCCGTCGGCCTGCACGGCGATCTGGAACAGCGTGACCGCGACCAGGTGTTGGCGATGTTCGCCAACCGCAGTACGTCGGTACTGGTCGCCACTGACGTCGCCGCACGCGGCCTGGACATCGATGCGCTGGACATGGTGATCAACGTCGAACTGGCCCGTGACTCGGAAATCCACATTCACCGTGTCGGCCGTACCGGTCGTGCCGGCGAGAAAGGCATCGCGATCAGCCTGGTCGCACCGTCCGAAGCGCATCGCGCCCAAGCCATCGAGCAACTGCAGAAGTCGCCGTTGAATTGGGATCAGGTGGATAACCTCACGTCTCAGGGTGGCGGTCCGCTGCTGCCGCTGATGAGCACGCTGTGCATTGGTGCGGGCCGTAAAGACAAAGTCCGTCCGGGTGACATTCTCGGTGCTCTGACCGGCGATGCCGGCATCCCGGGTGCCCAGGTCGGCAAGATCGCGATTTTCGACTTCCAGTCCTATGTGGCCGTGGAACGCGGGATCGCCAAGCAAGCCTTGCAGCGCCTGAACGACGGTAAAATCAAAGGCCGTTCGCTGCGCGTGCGCATTTTGTAAAACCGCACCGCCCCCCTGTAGGAGCGAGGCTTGCCCGCGAAGAACGAAAACTCGGTACACCTGATGCAACGCGTTATCGTTCTTCGCGGGCAAGCCTCGCTCCTACGGGATCGCCGTTAGCTCTGAGATTTATGTGAGGACACCGTTTTGCGCTCTACCGAAGTCGTGATCATTGGCGCTGGCGCCGCAGGGTTGATGTGTGCGCTGACCGCCGCCGGGCGCGGGCGCAAGGTGATGTTGCTTGACCACGCCAACAAGGCCGGCAAGAAAATCCTCATGTCGGGCGGTGGGCGCTGCAATTTCACCAACATGTACACCGAACCAAGCAACTTTCTCTCGCAGAACGCCCATTTCTGCAAATCTGCGTTGGCGCGTTACACCCAGTGGGACTTCATCGGCCTGGTGGCTAAACACGGCGTGCCATACCACGAGAAAAAACTCGGCCAGTTATTCTGCGATAACAAATCCAGCGACATCCTCGAAATGTTGCTCGACGAATGCCAGCAGGTTGGCGTCAGCCTGCACCTGGACACCTCGATCCAGACCATCGAGAAGCTCGAAAGCGGTTATCTGCTGGATACCACGCTGGACCAGATCACTTGCCAATCCCTGGTGATCGCCACCGGCGGCCTGTCGATTCCGACCCTCGGCGCCACCGGTTTCGGCTATCAGGTGGCCAAGCAGTTCGGCCACGACCTGCTGCCGACCCGAGCCGGCCTCGTGCCGTTCACCATCACCGATCAGCTCAAGGAACTGTGCACCGAGCTGTCCGGTACGTCGGTGGATTGCCTGGTGAGCTGCAACGACCAGAGTTTCCGCGAGAACATCCTGTTCACCCACCGCGGCCTCAGCGGCCCGGCGATTTTGCAGATTTCTTCGTTCTGGGAATCCGGCGACACGGTAGAGATCAACCTGATGCCGGATCACGACGTACCGAGCTGGCTGCAACAACAGCAAGCCGAACGCCCGAACAGCGAGTTGAAAACCCTGCTCGGTGAGATTTTCACCAAGAAGATGGCCAACCTGCTGGCGGATAACTGGTTCGTCTCCAAACCGATGAAGCAGTACACCCACGCGGAAATTGCAGACATCGCCGAAAAACTGGCGAGCTGGAAAGTCGTGCCGGCCGGCACCGAGGGCTACCGCACGGCCGAAGTGACCCTGGGTGGCGTCGACACGCGCGAAGTGTCGTCCAAGACCATGGAATCGCTGAAAAGCCCCGGCCTGTATTTCATCGGCGAAGTGCTCGACGTCACCGGGCACCTGGGTGGTTTCAACTTCCAATGGGCCTGGGCGTCCGGTTACGCGGCGGCGCAGTACGTCTGACCGATCGCGTTATCGTTCTTCGCGGGCAAGCCTCGCTCCTACAAGGGTCACCTAAATCCCTGTAGGAGCGAGGCTTGCCCGCGAAGACGTCCTGACAGGCAACACAGAACGAGGAAGGAACAGATTTTGCTGTCTGATGTGATCGGCGCCATTGCGTCGGCGTCATTAGTGGCTCAATTTAGCGTCATTGCCTCGGAAGGCCTTCGCACTTCATGTCATCGACCACATTTCGGCAGTCTCTGCGTCGCCTCTGGGCGCTGGATAAATTCAGTTACAGCGTTCGGGTATTCATTGCCCTGACCGGCACTATGGCGCTGTGTTGGTCTCAGGATCAAATGGGGCTGCTGATCCCGTTGTTCCTGGGGATCATCGCCAGCGCCCTGGCCGAAACCGACGACAGTTGGCAGGGTCGTCTCAACGCACTGGCCGTGACGCTGGTGTGTTTTATGGTCGCCGCCCTGTCCGTCGAACTGCTGTTCCCCTACCCCATCCTCTTTATCATCGCCTTTGCCCTGGCCAGCTTCTGCCTGACCATGCTCGGTGCGTTGGGCGAACGTTATGGCGCGATTGCGTCGGCGACGCTGATTCTGTCGGTCTACACCATGATCGGCGTGGACCAGCGCGGCGGCGCGGTCACTGATTTCTGGCACGAGCCGGTGCTGCTGGTGGCCGGTGCGGCGTGGTATGGCTTGCTCTCGGTGCTGTGGCAGGCGCTGTTTTCCAACCAGCCGGTGCAGCAGAGCCTGGCGCGGTTGTTCCGTGAGCTGGGTTATTACCTGAAACTGAAATCGTCGCTGTTCGAACCGATCCGGCAATTGGACGTGGAAGCACGCCGCCTGGAACTGGCCCAGCAGAACGGTCGGGTGGTGGCAGCCCTGAACGCCGCCAAGGAAATCATTCTGCACCGGGTCGGCGATGGCAGGCCGGGTGCGAAACTCAGTCGTTACCTGAAGCTGTATTTTCTCGCTCAGGACATCCACGAGCGCGCCAGCTCCTCGCACTACCCTTACAACGCGCTGGCCGAGGCGTTCTTCCACAGCGACGTGCTGTTCCGCTGTCAGCGCCTGCTGCGCCAGCAAGGCAAGGCGTGCCGCGCCTTGGCCGAATCAATCCAGATGCGCCAGCCGTTCACTTATGACGCCAGCTTCGCCGAAGCCCTGAACGACCTGCACGCCTCCCTCGAACACCTGCGCATCCAGAGCAATCCGGCCTGGCGTGGTCTGTTGCGCTCGTTGCGGGCATTGGCCGCCAACCTCGGCACCCTCGACCGTTTGCTCAGCGACGCCAGCAACCCCGATGCGCTTGCAGATGCCACCGACAGCAGCCTGCTCGACCGTTCGCCACGCAGCCTCAAGGATGTGTGGATTCGCTTGCGCACACAGCTGACGCCAACGTCCTTGCTGTTCCGCCACGCCCTGCGCCTGCCCCTGGCGTTGAGCATCGGCTACGCGATGGTGCATTTGATCCACCCCTCGCAAGGTTACTGGATCATCCTCACCACGTTGTTTGTCTGTCAGCCGAACTACGGCGCCACCCGCCGCAAACTGGGTCAGCGGATCATCGGCACCGCCATTGGCCTGACCGTGGCCTGGGCGCTGTTCGATCTGTTTCCCAACCCGTTGATCCAGTCGAGCTTCGCCATCGTTGCCGGGGTGGTGTTCTTTACCAACCGCACCACGCGCTACACCCTGGCGACTGCCGCCATTACGGTCATGGTGCTGTTCTGCTTCAACCAGGTGGGCGACGGTTACGGGCTGCTTCTGCCGCGACTGTTCGATACCCTGCTCGGCAGCCTGATCGCCGGCCTCGCGGTGTTCCTGTTCCTGCCGGACTGGCAGGGCCGACGCCTGAACAAAGTGCTGGCCAATACCCTGACCTGCAACAGCGTTTACCTGCGCCAGATCATGCAGCAATACGCTGCCGGTAAAAGCGATGACCTGGCTTATCGCCTGGCCCGACGCAACGCGCACAACGCCGACGCCGCGTTGTCGACAACGCTGGCCAACATGCTGATGGAGCCGGGGCACTTCCGTAAGGAAGCCGATGTCGGGTTCCGATTCCTGGTGCTCTCGCACACCCTGCTCAGCTATTTGTCGGGACTTGGAGCACACCGTGAAACCCAACTGCCGCCGGATGTGCGCGAGCACTTGATCGACGGTGCGGGCGTGAGCCTGGCGGCCAGCCTCGACGACATCGCCCAGGGCCTGGCGAGCAAACAGCCGGTGGCAATTCAGAGTGACGAGGAAGAAGCCCTGGCCAATGAGCTTGAGCAGATGCCGGATGAAATCGATGAAGGGCAGCGGCTGGTGCAGACGCAACTGGCGTTGATCTGTCGGCAACTGGGGCCGCTGCGGACGCTGGCGGCGCATCTCATTAAAGACACCAGCGAAGCCTGAGATGTGTTGTGACTGGGCGGGCCTCTTCGCGGGCAAGCCTCGCTCCTACAGGATCAGTGTCGGCCACGGGATTTGCACCCGACACAAACTCTGTAGGAGCGAGGCTTGCCCGCGAAGGCTTCAGCTCAGACACTAAGGCCTTTCAGATCACATCCCATGCTGCCTGAGCAACTTCTCATAACTCCCATCAGCCTTCATCGCCGCAATCTCGCGATCGAAACCGGCGACGATCTGTTCGTGCTGCGGATTTTTCAGGCTCACCAGAATATGCAGGCTGTTCTCGCTCAACGGCTTGGGCAGGAACTCCACGGCATTGCGCACTTTGGGTGATTCCCGCGCCAGGTAATACCGGGCGACGAACTCGTCTTCCAAAGTCAGCTTGACCCGATCGGCCGCGACCATGCGCACAGCCATGGCGAAGTTATGCACCGGGACTTTCTGCAACGACACATCGTCGTCAAATTCGTGCGAATAGGCATAACCGCGTACCACCGCTATCGGGTAGGTGTGCAGTTGTTGCAGGTTGTTGTACTCGATTGGCGTGTCTTTACGTTTGAGAAAGCGCACGCGGTTGAGCAGGTACTCGCCGGAAAATTGCCCCAGCTTCGTGCGCTCATCGGTGTACCAGGTGTTGACCAGCACGTCGTAACGTCCCTCGCCCACCCCAAACAAGGCCCGCGCCCACGGCACTTGTTCGAAATCACTGGCGTAACCGGCCCGGGCCAGTGCGGTGCTGACGATGTCCGTGGCCACACCGCCATTGACCAGCGTGGCGTCGGTAAAGGGTGGCCAGGCATCGGCGACCAGACGCAGCTTTTCCGCAGCCTCGGCCTGTGTCAGCAACAGCAATCCGATCAAAGCAAACGCTCGATGAAACCGCGGCATGCCAGAAATCCTTAGCGGGCGAGCTGCCCGACGTGTTTTTCAGCCAAAACTCCAAGATTCCTCTACCGGCGAACCCAGGTCCTAACATTAGCTCATTGAGGCCACTGCACAGCGCTTCATCGCAGATTACACAAAGAAGACAATTTCGCGAGAAATGAATGATGGCATTTTGGTCTTTATCACAGATTCCTCTGTCATAAAGACATCCCGCCTCAGGGCGCTTAGTATCGGAACAACGTTGTTCAAGGAATGTGAAGATGACAATCGATTGGGTCTGCAAACACCACAGCGATCTGGGTAAAGAACAGCTGTACGCCATTCTGCAGCTGCGCGCCGAAGTGTTTGTCGTCGAGCAGAAATGCGCTTATCAAGACATAGATGGCCAGGACCTGGAAGGTGACACTTGCCATTTGATGGGCTGGGACGGGGATCGGCTGGTGGCCTACCTGCGATTGCTCGACCCGCAATTGCAGGGCGGCGATGTGGTGATTGGCCGGGTGATCATCGCACACGCGGCACGCGGCGCCGGGCTTGGGCATGAGTTGATGAGCCAGGCGTTGAAACAGGCCGAGAAGCACTGGCCCGAGGTGCCGATCTACCTCTCGGCCCAGGCACATTTGCAGGGGTATTATGGGCGGTACGGGTTTGTAGTGGTGGGTGAGGAATACCTGGAAGATGAGATTCCGCATATCGGGATGCGTCGTCCTTGAGGGCCCCATCGCGGGCAAGCCCGCTCCCACAGGAACAGTGAACCCCCTGTAGGAGCGAGGCTTGCCCGCGAAGGCGTCATCTGCAACACCGCAAAAGCTCAGGGATACTCCAGCACCGCTTTAATCTGCCGCAGATTACGCTCGATCCACCCCCGATCGATCGCCCCCCACTCGCGAATCCGATAGCGCCCCGCGTGGTTACGTGCGCCTTCTTCCTGCTCGAATTCACAAACGATATCCAGATCCGCCAACGCCGCGATGGTGTCCTGAGCCGTGCGTCGGGGCATGCCGGTCACCTCGGTCAATGCCGGGACGCTGCTGGCCAGCCCGCTGTCGATCAGATACGCCACGTACAATCGGCGATAGAAGCTGCTCTTGGTCTTACTCACGTCCATCCATGCACTCCTTGTAGAAGATCTTGGTCTGTCAGTGCATATCCCGCCACGTCAGGTACACCCGCAAATCGAACTCCACCTGGTGATACCCCGGCAACATGTGTTCGCACAGCTTGTAAAACGCCTTGTTGTGATCCGACTCTTTGAAGTGCGCCAGCTCGTGCACCACGATCATCTTCAGAAACTGCGGTGCCGCGTCCTTGAACAGCGAGGCGATGCGGATTTCTTTCTTGGCCTTGAGCTTGCCGCCCTGCACCCGCGAGATCGCAGTGTGCAGGCCGAGCGCGCGGTGAGTCAGGTCCAGGCGGTTGTCGAACAACACCTTGTCGATGGCCGGGGCGTTACGCAGATATTCCTGCTTGAGGTCCAGGGCATAGGCGTACAGCGCCTTGTCGCTCTGCACCCCGTGTTTTTCCGGATAGCGCTGGCTCAGGTACTCGCCCAGCCGACCTTCGGCGATCAGCTGGCGCACCTGGTCCTGCAACGCGGCAGGATAAGCCTGGAGGTATTTCAACACAGTCATTGGAGCGGCAACACGCATCACGAAAAGGTTGCCAGTGTAGCGAATTCAACTCGTCAGCGCGCCCCAGTCGAACGGCTCGACAAAGTGACCGGTGTCCTCGGCCATCAACGGCCGCGCCACCAGGAAACCCTGCACATACTGGCAACCGTTGGCTTGCAGCCACTCATATTGCGCCACCGTTTCAACCCCTTCGGCGATCACCAGCAGCCCTAACCGGTTGCACAAATCGATGACACTGCGTGCCAGCGCCGCATCCCGTTCGGACCCTGGCAGGCGGGCGATCAAATGCCGGTCGAGTTTGAGTGTGTCCAGTTCCAGGTCGCGCAAATGCGCCAGCGAACAAGCCCCGGAGCCGAAGTCATCCAGCGCCACCCGCACCCCCAGATTGCGCAGCAAACGCAGTTGTTTGCGGGTCTCGTCGGGGTTAGACATCAAGGCCTCTTCCGTGACCTCGACTTCCAGCTGCTGCGGCTTCAGGCCATGGCGCTCCAGCACCTGACGCAGCTCGGTAACCAGGTTGGGCAACCCGAATTGGGTACTGCTCAAGCTGATGCCCATCACCAGGTCTTCAGCAAACAGGGTTTCCCAGGCTTTGCGCTGTTTGGCCCCGCGATGGTAAATCCAGCTACCCAGGCGACTGATCAACCGCGCCTCTTCCAGCAACGGCAAAAACAGCCCCGGCGGTACATCGCCGACACTCGGATGCTGCCAGCGCAGCAACGCTTCGAACCCGCGGATCTGCCCATCGGCAATCGCCACCTGGGGCTGATACACCAAGTTGAAATCGCGGTTCTCGATGGCCGTGCGCACGCTTTCTTCAAGCATCAGCCGCGAGCGTGCCCGGCCGTTCATTTCGTGATCGTAGAAACGATATTGCTGACGCCCGGCGCGTTTGGCTTCGTACATGGCAATGTCGGACGCGCGCATCAGCCCGTCCAGATTCGCCCCGCAATCGGGATAAGTAGCAATGCCGATGCTTGCGCCCAAGGCGATGTCCATGCCTTCGATCTGCTGACAGATCGACACCCGCTCGATGAGCTTCTCGGCAATCTTGGCCGCCTGCTCGGGGAGCTCAAGATCCAGCAGCGCAGTGAACTCATCGCCGCCCATCCGCGCCAGAATATCGAAGGGCCGCAGGCAGGCCTTCAATTGCTCGGACACCCAACGCAGCACCCGGTCGCCGGCATCGTGGCCGAGGGAATCGTTGACCCGCTTGAAGCCGTCCAGATCCAGGTACAACAGCACCCAAGTGCTGTCGGAGCGGTCGCCGCGCAGCAGCAGGTTTTCAACGGTCTGGTAGAAACCCCGGCGATTGAGCAGCCCGGTCAGCGGGTCGGTCACCGCCTGGAACTCCAGCTGCTGATGCAGATGGCGCACCACCGACATGTCCAGCACCGTCACCACCATCGCATGTTGTTCGGCGGGTAACGGCGCGCAAGACAACGCCACCGGCACTTGCTGGCCGGGTGCGGTACGCAACAGCGCATCGTGCAGGCGCAGGGTTTCACCGAGTTTGTAACCGGCAAACAATTCAGAATCGGCCCAGATCGGGATGTGCGGTTTTTGCAGGAAATCCAGAAACTCTTTGCCTTGCAGGTCATGCACCGTGGCATTGAGCAGGCGCGACATCGCCGGGTTGGCAAAGCGAATCAACCCGTCCTCGCCCACCACCAGAATGCCTTCGGCGGCGTTATCCAGCACCGAGGCATTGAAGGCCCGGGCGACTTCCAGATCATGGCTCAACCGCTGCAAGGCTCGGCGATTACGTTGGTGCTCGAGCAACGCCTGGACTTTGGGTTTGAGAATTTGCGGGTCGAACGGCTTGAACAGGTAATCCACCGCGCCACTGGCGTAGCCCTTGATCACGGCGTCCTGGGACTGTTCGTTAGCGGTTAGAAAAATGATTGGCGTAAGACGGGTTCGCTGGCTGCCGCGCATCAAACGCGCCACTTCAAAACCGTCCATGCCCGGCATCTGCACATCCAGCAGCACCAGGTCGACTTCGTGTTCGAGTAACAGGCCCAGGGCTTCAAAGCCGGAAGCCGCGGTCATGACCTGCCAGTCCTGGCGCTGTAACAACGCGCGCATGCTGATCAGGTTTTCAGGGTAATCATCGACAATTAAAAGGATTGAGTTGCCTTCAGCTGGCATAGGTTGTGCGCATTCCATGCTGCATCTCTTGTTCGGGAGCTCAGGCCGGTCTCTTGTGAAAACCGGTCACCTATTGCGACTTCACTCTAGACCCGGATCCCTGAAAGCAGAAGCTGTCAGTGAGCCAGCATTTAGACAAAGCTTCAGAAGCCGACTAACGGTAAGTCCTGCAGCCCCCGGAAACCGGGAAAGGTGGCATTTCGACAGGATGTTGACGTCAACCAATTGCCAAACGGGCATTAACAAAGATCTCTTGTACGCTTATAAAGACCCCCCCGAAGACGCGGGCTAGAGCTTCTGGCACGCACGTGCAGTAAAAAATATGGAAGCTTGAATTATGATCGATCTCGCAACCTGGAACCTCAGCGTTCCCGTCGGCAGCCCGCCGTACACCGTCGAAACCACCAAGCTGGTAGACGGCTTCAAGGATCAATACTTCCACTCCGACACCGGCACTTTGTTTTTCTGGTCACCGGTCACCGGCTCCAAAACCGAAAACGCGATCTACCCGCGCACCGAACTGCGCGAAACCTACAGCAACGGCACGCTGAAAAACTGGTACTACCCTGACGCGGACAACACCCTGCGTGCCACCCTCTCGGTCAGCCAGGTGCCCAGTTCGGGCAAGATCGTCATTGGCCAGATACACGCCTATAAGAGCCAAAAGCCCTTGGTGAAGGTCGAGTATCAATACAAAACCTCCACCTCGACCGGCAACATCGTCGCCAAAGTCCGCATGCACCCCGACGACGACACCGCCCGGGTCATCACCATCGCTACCGGCGTGAAACTCAATCAGGAATTCTCCTACCTCATCCACCTCAGCCCGGGCGGTGCATTGGGCATCAGTGCGGCGGGCTACCAGTGGGACACCGAAATAAGCACGATGTGGCGTGATAAGCCGCTGTACTTCAAGGCCGGGGTTTATGTGCAGGACAACACCGGGTACACCACTGAAGGCGGGGAAGTGACGTTCAGCCATCTGGATATCGATCACAATACGTAATCCCTGAAAGACCGCAGGAATCCACCCTTTGTGGCGAGGGAGCCTGCTCCCGCTGGGCTGCGCAGCAGACTCTCTTTTTGGGGGCCGCTTCGCGGCCCAGCGGGAGCAAGCTCCCTCGCCACAGGTTCTTTATGTCCAACTCCATCTCTTCACTGACCGGCATCAGCCCCCACTTAAACGCCCACGTTTAAAGACACTCAGCGTTACTTCATGAGGCCTACAACGGCTTGCGTCACTGCCTACAGGTACGCCAGAATCCGCCGGCTTGTGCGCTTCGAGGCCCACCGGTAACTTGATTCGTGTCACTGATTCGCAGTGATCGGGTTTAGTAGCCCGGCGTGTCCACCAACGTACAAGCGTCATTTAGTCAGGCATTTACCTGTACTTGATGGTGGCTGTGCGCATGGCGCCCTCGGGTGCGCCGGGATTTTGGTGGATTCGCCCGGTCTACTAACTTGCGTACAGCCGCCACCCTTTCGTGTAGTAGCGGATTGGTTGCGGCCCAATTGGGAATACACCAAATGTTCAAAGCTACTCCGAATCCGCCGGTCACAGACCCGGCATCCCCCTACGAATCCCCCGATTCAAAGAAATTCCACGAAGCCGCCGAGCGCGCCCTCGACCACTACCTCAACCCGGCCGCCAAAATCATGGCCTCCACCCACGAACCCGAGCCCATGTACCTCGCCAACCCGAAGTACAACGCCGAATCCCTGCTGGCCAACGCCAGCGAAACACTCGGCTCGGCCACCGAAATGCTCAACAACTTCGCGGCGCTGCTGGAAACCTCACATCGCAAGACCCTGCTGGGCATTGCGCAAGTGGTCATGCTCGGCGAACTGGCGGTGAACCAGGCGCTGGATCACGTCGAACCGAAGGAGTAATCGCAGCTCGGTTGGATAGTGCTGGATCGACTCTGAGCCCCCGAGCGTGGGTTTGATACACCTAATGCGCAATAACCCATTTTCAGCCAATAAAAACCCGCATTTCTGCGGGTTTTTATTACGCACTTACTCTGATTCTTTCGGAAGCGTGAAAGGTGCCATTAAATAAATCTGTCCCTTTAATACAATACAAGACCAGCCCTTCTTCATTTTTTGCTTTCAGCTCAAGTGATTAGCTGCTAAGTAAGTGCCATTCGTGGCGGATCTATTTATCAAACAGATCCGCCAGCGACTAGCGTAACAAACGAAAAAACAGAGAAAAGCTGAGACAATTCTACTTAACCCACGCCACTATTTAATCCATGATTATGCATCATGGATACCGGTAGACGGGAAGATATATACTTCTTTTGGAAGGCTCCAGTCGGAATACGTTCTATTGTCTAGTGTTTCTCGCACGCAAACGTCAATTGTTTGATTTTGGAAGTTTTGGATAACCTGTTCGAACGTAACGAAGTCATACCTCCCCGTGCCGTCAACGACGCCAGAACCAAGCTGTTCGCCTGTATGCGCTTTGTGTAAATACACTCTATACCCTTTAGAAGCTCGTCCAGATACAATGATCGCGCCCGGACTACCTCTGACTGAATCGATGGTTGTAGACATGATGTGTAATTCCCTTTCTGGTGGATTGAGACAGGTTTATTTAATAAGGCGAAAAAAGAAAAAAAGCGAAAAGGCAAAGCGAAAAGGGAAGCGAAAAGGGGACGGATTTATTTGTCTGCCCTGTTCCGTTTTCTTTTTGCTGCGTAGATGAGATTAGTTTTATGATTGGGAGCTGTCACCTGTAAAATCTGATAGTTTATAATGTATTTTTTCTATGGTTAAAGACGAAGTGATAAGGACGAAAAGAGAAATCAACAATCAACGAAGGCAACAAAGGCAGGCAACAAAGGGGACAGATTTATTTAATCGATTCTCTGCTGCTATGCTGCACCGACCACTACAAGGACGTAGGAAGCTATATGCCCAGAATGGGACGCGTTGTTTTACCCAATTATCCGCATCATGTCGTGCAACGAGGCCACAACAGGCAGGTTGTGTTCGCCGAGCCGAATGACTTCCAACGTTACCTCGAAGATCTGCGAGAGCTCAAAGCGCTATACAACGTCAAAGTCTATGCCTTCTGCTTGATGACCAATCATGTCCATCTATTACTCGCACCAGGAGACTCCGTCGCGAGTCTCGGGCAATTGATGAAAGGCCTGGCAGGTCGCATGACGCGCTATCGCAACAAGCTGGAGGGGCGCTCCGGCACCTTGTGGGAGAGTCGATACAAATCCAGCGTGGTTCAAACCGACACCTATTTGCTGGCTTGTAGTCGATACATCGAGCTAAATCCGGTGCGAGCGCAAATGGTTCAGCATGCGCAGAATTACCCTTGGTCGAGCTTGCACCTGCGTCTCAACGAAACGGAAGAAAATCATTGGCTGGATGAAGACCTTTGCTTCAACGAGCTCGGTGAAACTCACACCGAGCGCCTTGCTCGCTACACCTCCTTTATGGAGCAGACGATTCCTTCCTCGGAGCTTCAGTTGATCAGAGGCGCCCTCCAACGCGGACAATTGACGGGCAATCCTCGATTCACAGATGAGATTGAAAAAATCACTGGATTGCGAGTATCGCATCGAACGCGAGGCAGGCCTGCGAAACAACTCGAATAAAGTAACAGGGGACGACTAAGTAGAGTCGATTAAATAGATCTGTCCCCTTTGGCTCTACTTTGGCTCTACTTTGGCTCTAAAAAGCCAGCCACTTTCAACAACTAACCGCCTCTCAGACGAACCACCAAATCCAGAATATCATCATTAGCAATACCGTAATCCGCCAAAGTACGTCCATCCTCAAGCTTCGTACCTTTATAAATCAAGCGATTTTGATCTGGCGGAAGCTGTTTTTTATCCTGAATTTTCGCCTTGATATTATCGATAGTGTCCGAGAGCTCCGCAGCCACTGTAAAAACATCTCCATCCGCAGTTCTGATAAATACCTTCTTTGAGTTATCAGCAGAAAGGTCAGACTGAGTCACTACGAATTCTTTAATATTCCTAATAAGTATACTTTCACCATAAGGATTCGACTGTGTCTCAATCGTGATCATAGACCGCTCCTTTGACTGAAGTCTATTATCACCCAACTCGCTATAATCAGTATATACATAACACCCTTGGTCCGAGTTGTATTTATTGCCCTTCACCCTAACCAAATCACCAATTTTTGCCTTGGCTATTTCCTTCTCAATTTCATAACTCATATAAACCTCCCAATAGGACAAAGAGAACAAATAAGCCGCTTCAACCCTAAATTCTCAGGCTGTGCATCAAACAATAGGCAACGACCAGGATTAAATCACCTGTAACAATTGATAGTTTTTGATACGTTTTTGCGATAACAGAGACAACCTAAAAATTTACAATTAAGGTGACCAATTAAGGAATTAAGGTGACAGATTTATTTTCTACCCCTACTAGGATGGTAGGAAGCTATATGAGTGGACGCCAAACGTAGGTCAGTATCGATATTGACCTTACGCACGCCGTGCTTGATGCCTTCAACAATCTCTTCAACCGGCACGCCGTAGGTTTCTTTGATGTCGCCGCCGTACTGGTTGATGATCGCCAGCCACTCTTGCGGAACCGAAGAGGAACCGTGCATCACCAGGTGGGTGTTCGGGATGCGTTGGTGGGTTCTTGACGCTCTACGATCCCTGTGTCGCCGATGGCCGTGGACTTAAATACGGCGTAGATAAAATGTTGCGTATACGCTACATTTAGCTATAAATGTTACGGAAGCGGAACATGGATTATTTTCTGTTAATCAGCCGTCTTGGCAACCAAATACGCGAAAAACGTATAAATCGCGGTCTGACGCAAGCACAGCTTGCCGACCTCGCGGGGCTGACACGATACAAAGTCATCGCAGTAGAGAAAGGTACTCTGTCTGTCGGCATGATCGCCTATGCTCGCGTCCTTGGCGCTCTGGATTGTGAGCTTGCTGTCGTTCCAGCTGCTATGCCGACCCTTGAAGAGCTTGGGGATTTATTCGAATGAAAATGTCCTCTCTCAAAGTCAGCACGCCCGAGGGGCGTAGCGGCAGGCTTTTCAGCGATGCCGAAGACTTCACATTCCGTTATCACGAAGATGCATCGCCAGAAATGGCTATCAGCTTGTCGATGCCAGTAAGGCATGACGAGTTTCGTCGGCGCGAACTCCATCCTGTTTTTCAGATGAATCTGCCGGAAGGCTATGTATTGGAGCAACTGCGCAATCGATTGGCCAAGACCGTGAATGTCGATCCGATGCTTTTGCTGGCGCTTTCCGGCAGCACTTCGCCCATTGGCAGGGTGCAAGTGCGGTCTGAAACGGTTGACGCCTTGCTGGAGGAGCAACAATTTCCGGGGGAGAAACTCGAAGAGATTCTGACATGGGACGGCACGGGAGATATCTTCGCTGACATTCTTGATCGCTACATCCTGCGTGCCGGCATTTCCGGCGTTCAACCCAAAGTGTTGGTACCGGAACGCCTGGAAACCGGATTGCCACGGGTGACATCGAAAACCTCGGACCTGATTATCAAAAGTGGCCGAGACGAATTTCCCGGTCTGGCAATCAACGAGTTCCTTTGCATGTCCATTGCGAAGGAGGCCGGTATTCCCGTTCCGCCGTTTTACCTTTCCGACAATGCCAAGCTGTTTGTCATGCGTCGCTTTGATCGCGACGACCAGCTCAACCCAATTGGATTTGAAGACATGGCGGTGTTGATGGGGCTATCGGCTAACCAGAAGTACAGCAAAAGCTATGCGGCCATCGCCAAGGCTATTCGTCTGTTCTGCCCGACTAAACATTTACGCACCTCCCTTGATCAACTCTTCGATAGCGTTGCCCTGAGCTGTATTGTCGGGAATGGCGACGCTCATTTGAAAAATTTCGGATTGCTCTATTCCGATCCTACGCAACGCGATGCACGCCTGGCGCCGGCCTACGACATCGTTAACACCACGGCCTATATTCCGGAAGATGTTTTGGCTTTGGATCTGGCGGGCAACAAGTCAATGTTTGCCTCGCGGCAAGGACTGCTTGAGTTTGCGCACACCTGTGAGATCGAGCGACCTCAGGAGCGCATTCAGCAATTGCTTGCCTCGGTTGAAGCAGTACTTGAACGCTATCCTGAGTATCGGGAACAGGCGCCTCATGTGGTCAGTGCCATTGAGCAAGCGACAGCGCCGTTTTCTATGACTTTTGGGTAGTTATTGCGCGCAAAAATCCCCGCCCAGAAAAAACCCGCCTCTCGGCGGGTTTCTTATTCAACGCAGCTTAACGCTCAGGCTCAGTTAACCTTAGCGTTCAACTCACCTTTCAGGTAACGCTGGAACATCGCTTCCAACGAAATCGGCTTGATCTTCGAAGCATTACCGGCAGTACCAAACTGCTCATAACGCGCAATACACACGTCACGCATCGCAGTAACAGTCGCGCCAAAGAACTTACGCGGATCGAATTCGCTCGGGTTGGTGGCCATCAGGCGACGCATCGCGCCAGTGGACGCCAAACGCAGGTCGGTGTCGATGTTGACCTTGCGCACGCCGTGCTTGATGCCTTCGACGATTTCTTCAACCGGTACGCCGTAGGTTTCTTTGATGTCGCCGCCGTACTGGTTGATGATCGCCAGCCACTCTTGCGGAACCGAAGAGGAACCGTGCATCACCAGGTGGGTGTTCGGGATGCGCTTGTGGATTTCCTTGATGCGGTCGATGGCCAGTACGTCGCCGGTAGGTGGCTTGGTGAACTTGTAGGCGCCGTGGCTGGTGCCGATGGCGATGGCCAGGGCGTCGACCTGGGTCTTCTTGACGAAGTCCGCGGCTTCTTCCGGGTCGGTCAGCATTTGGCTGTGATCCAGAACGCCTTCGGCGCCGATGCCGTCTTCTTCACCGGCCATGCCGGTTTCCAGCGAGCCCAGGCAGCCCAGCTCGCCTTCTACCGAAACGCCGCAGGCGTGAGCCATGGCTACGGTTTGTTGGGTAACGCGAACGTTGTAGTCGTAGTCGGTCGGGGTCTTGCCGTCTTCGCCCAGGGAGCCGTCCATCATCACCGAGCTGAAGCCCAGTTGAATGGAGCGCTGGCAGACGTCAGGGCTGGTGCCGTGGTCCTGGTGCATGCACACCGGGATGTGCGGGAATTCTTCGATGGCCGCCAGGATCAGGTGACGCAGGAACGGGGCGCCGGCGTATTTGCGCGCACCGGCCGAAGCCTGGACGATCACCGGGGAGTCAGTCTTGTCAGCGGCTTCCATGATGGCGCGCATCTGCTCAAGGTTGTTGACGTTGAAGGCTGGAACGCCGTAGCCGAACTCGGCTGCGTGGTCCAGCATCTGGCGCATGCTGATAAGTGCCATTGTGTGTCTCTCCCGGTTGAGGGTCGTTAATCGTGCCAGCCTGCCGTAGCGGCGGCGGCTATTCAAGTTATTGCAGTCGGGGATGGCCCGGGCTGCGAATTCGGTACAACAAAAACCTGTGCGTAACGAAGAACCTGTGGCGAGCGAGCTTGCTCGCGTTCGGCTTCGAAGCAGTCGTAAACCCGTCGACTCGGTCCTTCTGAAACACCAAATCGACTGGCTTTGGGACCGCTTCGCGCTCCAGCGGGAGCAAGCTCCCTCGCCACAACAATAGTCCTGCGATCGGCGTTGTTACTGCGCTTTACAACCGCGGCCGATCAAATCATTGGTGGCGACCCAGTACACCAGGCCTTCCTCACCTTTTACGTGAAACGCCAGCATGTCGTTGCTGTACAGCGAACCTTCGGCACCCGGTTCAAGCTTCAGGCGGTAGACCTGGTCGGCGCCGCCCAAACGAACATCGACTTCCTTGCGGCTCACATCAGTGTAGCGCCAGAGCACTTTGGCCTGGCTATCACAGGTCCAGGTGGTCCAGTTGTCCGTTGATTGGGCAGGCTTGAACAGTTCGAAATTCGAACAACCTGCCAGCAATGCCACTGCCGCAACGGCAATAAAGCGTTTCATCCGTGTTCCTCGACTGACAGCACACGCCGCCAGCCCTGAGTTAAAGAGTCAGACCCGTCAAGGGCAGCCATGTTCCTTGGTCGGGGTCTGTGTCTCGTATTTGTCCAGGCCATCGGGCCCGGAACGCTTGTTGATCACCGGATTGGTTTCCGCTTGCCAGTCAGCCTGGTAGCAGCCTTTATCCGACGCGGAAGGCGCGGGTTCCGGCGTGGCTTTCGGGTTGCTCCCGCAAGCCGCCAGCATGCCCGCGGCGATCAACAGCATTAATGTCCTGACCATCTGAACACTCCTTTGCCTGGTCAATTGGGCGACCTCAGGCCTTGGCCCGGCTTTCCAGGACTTCAACGGCCGGCAGCACTTTGCCTTCGACGAATTCGAGGAACGCGCCGCCGCCGGTAGAAATGTAGGAGATTTGATCGGCAACGCCATATTTATCGATGGCTGCCAGGGTGTCGCCACCGCCGGCAATAGAGAACGCCGAGCTTTCAGCGATGGCCTGGGCCAGCACTTTGGTGCCGTTGCCGAACTGGTCGAATTCGAACACGCCCACCGGGCCGTTCCACAGAATGGTCTTGGACGACTTCAGCAGCTCGGCGAAATTCGCCGCGGTCTGTGGGCCGATGTCCAGGATCATGTCGTCTGCAGCCACGTCGGCGATCAGTTTGACAGTCGCGGTCGCGCTTTCAGCGAATTCCTTGGCGACCACCACGTCCACTGGCAATGGCACGCTGACTTTCGCCGCGATTTCACGAGCGGTGTCCAGCAGGTCCGGCTCGTACAGCGATTTGCCAACCGGGTGACCGGCAGCGGCCAGGAAGGTGTTGGCGATGCCGCCACCCACGATCAGCTGGTTGCAGATCTGGCTCAGGCTGTTGAGTACGTCGAGTTTGGTCGACACTTTGGAGCCGGCAACGATGGCGGCCATTGGCTGGGCCGGGGAGCCCAGGGCCTTGCCCAGTGCATCCAGTTCGGCGGCCAGCAATGGGCCAGCAGCGGCGACTTTGGCGAATTTGGCCACGCCATGGGTCGAGCCCTCGGCGCGGTGAGCAGTGCCGAAAGCGTCCATCACGAACACGTCGCACAGAGCGGCGTATTGCTTGGCCAGCTCGTCGGCGTTCTTTTTCTCGCCCTTGTTGAAGCGCACGTTTTCGAACAACACGATGTCGCCGGCTTTGACGTCGACGCCGCCCAGGTAATCGGACACCAGCGGCACGTCACGGCCCAGGGCCTTGCTCAGGTAGTCAGCCACTGGCTTGAGGCTGTTCTCGGCCGAGAACTCGCCTTCGGTCGGACGGCCAAGGTGCGAGCAGACCATCACTGCCGCGCCTTTTTCCAGGGCCAGCTTGATGGTCGGCAGCGAAGCCAGGATACGCGCATCGCTGGTGACAACACCGTCCTTGACTGGGACGTTGAGGTCTTCGCGGATCAGTACGCGCTTACCTTGCAGATCGAGGTCGGTCATCTTCAACACGGTCATGGGTCGCATTTCCTGGATAGCTGTTTTAGAGAGCAGGTTTTTGAAAGACAGATTGTGGAGTAGCAGCTGCTTGTAAATAGTGTTCTGCAACGTCCAGCATTCGATTGGCAAAACCCCATTCGTTGTCGAACCAGGCCAGGATGTTCACCAGCCGTGGGCCGGAAACGCGGGTCTGACTGGCATCGACGATGGCCGAATGTGGGTCATGATTAAAATCACAACTGGCGTGAGGCAACTCGGTGTAGGCCAGAAGGCCTTTGAGCGGGCCATGGGTGGCGGCCTCGCGCAGAATCCGGTTGACCTCGGTGGCGTCGGTATCGCTCACGGTCTGCATCGTAATATCGAGGCAGGACACGTTAACCGTCGGCACCCGCACGGCTTTGGCCTGAATTCGCCCGGCAAGTTCCGGCAGCAGGCGTTCAATGCCTCGCGCCAGACCAGTGGACACCGGAATCACCGACTGGAACGCCGAACGGGTGCGGCGCAGGTCTTCGTGGTGATAGGCGTCGATCACCGGCTGATCGTTCATCGCCGAGTGGATGGTGGTGATCGACACGTATTCCAGACCAATGGCCTGATCCAGCAGACGCAACAGCGGCACGCCGCAGTTGGTGGTGCAAGACGCGTTGGACACCAGCAGCTCGTCGCCGGTCAGGCAATCCTGGTTCACGCCGTAGACGATGGTGGCGTCGACATCCGCCTCGCTGGCCATCGGCTGGGAAAACAGCACCCGTGGCGCACCGGCGTCGAGAAAGCGCTGGCCATCCTGACGGGTGTGATAAGCGCCGGAGCACTCCAGCACCAGATCGACGCCCAACGACGCCCAATCGATGCCTTCGGGGGTGGCACTGCGCAAGACCTTCACGCAGTCGCCCTTAATATGCAGACAATCGCCCTCAACCCTCACTTCACCGGGAAACCGCCCGTGAGTGGAGTCGAAGCGTGTCAGGTATTCGATGCTGGCCATGTCGGCCAGATCATTGATCGCGACAATTTCAAACCCGGCTTTCTCGCCTCGCTCAAACAACGCACGCAAGACGCAACGACCAATTCGGCCGTAGCCGTTGAGTGCAACTTTGTAAGGACGCGGTTGAGGCATGGGGTTCTCGATAAAGCTTGGAAATTTAGTCGCCAGGTCTGCCGCCTTCGCGGGCAAGCCTCGCTCCTACAGATCTTCGTCTGTTTGCTGGATCGGGGTAATCCCGATTCCGCAAAACGACGCGATCCCTTGTAGGAGCGAGGCTTGCCCGCGAAGACGTCAGAACAGATAACGCAACTTCTGGATCAGTCTTCCAGCAGCTCTTCAGCCTGACCCAGGATGTTTTCCAGGGTGAAACCGAACTCTTCGAACAAGGCCGGCGCAGGCGCCGACTCGCCGTAGGTGGTCATGCCGATCACGCGGCCTTCCAGGCCCACGTACTTGTACCAGTAGTCCGCGTGGGCGGCTTCGATGGCGATACGCGCGCTGACCTGCAACGGCAGAACCGATTGCTTGTAGCCGGCGTCCTGGGCTTCGAAGACGCTGGTGCACGGCATCGATACCACACGGACCTTACGGCCTTGCTCGGTCAGTTTATCGAAGGCTTGAACGGCCAGGCCGACTTCCGAGCCGGTGGCGATCAGGATCAGCTCAGGCTCGCCTGCGCAGTCCTTCAAGACGTAACCGCCACGGGCGATCTCTTCGATCTGGATCGCATTGCGGGTTTGGTGCTGCAGGTTCTGACGGGAGAAGATCAGCGCCGAAGGACCGTCGTCACGCTCCAGGGCGAACTTCCAGGCCACCGCCGATTCAACGGCATCGGCCGGACGCCAGGTGTCGAGGTTCGGTGTGCAGCGCAGGCTGGCCAGTTGCTCGATCGGCTGGTGAGTCGGGCCGTCTTCGCCCAGACCGATGGAGTCGTGGGTGAACACGTAGACGATGCGTTTTTTCATCAGCGCCGACATGCGCACTGCGTTGCGGGCGTATTCCATGAACATCAGGAAGGTCGCGCCGTAAGGCACCAGGCCACCGTGCAGGGCCACGCCGTTCATGATCGCGCTCATGCCGAACTCGCGAACGCCGTAGTACATGTAGTTGCCGCTGGCGTCTTCGGCGGTGACGCCTTTGCAACCTTTCCACAGGGTCAGGTTGGAACCGGCCAGGTCAGCCGAACCGCCAAGCAGTTCCGGCAGCAGCGGGCCGAAGGCGTTCAGGGCGTTCTGGCTGGCTTTACGGCTGGCGATGGATTCGCCTTTGGCAGCGACTTCAGCGATGTAGGCTTGGGCCTTCTCGGCGAAATCGGCTGGCAGGTCACCGCTCAGGCGACGAACCAGTTCGTTGGCCAGCTCAGGGAAGGCGGCGGAGTACTCAGCGAAGCGCTGATCCCACTCGGCTTCGGCAGCGCGACCGGCTTCCTTGGCGTCCCACTCGGCATAGATATCAGCCGGAATTTCGAACGGGCCGTGGTTCCACTTCAGCGCTTCACGGGTCAGGGCGATTTCCGCGTCACCCAACGGGGCGCCGTGGCAATCTTCCTTGCCTTGCTTGTTCGGCGAGCCGAAGCCGATGGTGGTCTTGCAGCAGATCAGCGTCGGTTGTGCACTTTTGCGCGCGGTTTCGATGGCGATCTTGATTTCTTCCGGGTCGTGACCGTCGACGTTGCGGATCACTTGCCAGTTGTAGGACTCGAAACGCTTCGGCGTGTCGTCGGTGAACCAGCCTTCGACTTCGCCGTCGATGGAGATGCCGTTGTCATCGTAGAAGGCGATCAGTTTGCCCAGGCCCAGGGTACCGGCCAGGGAGCTGACTTCGTGGGAAATGCCTTCCATCATGCAGCCATCACCCAGGAATACGTAGGTGTGGTGATCGACGACGTTATGGCCAGGACGGTTGAACTGCGCCGCCAGGACTTTTTCCGCCAGGGCGAAACCGACCGCGTTGGCCAGGCCTTGGCCCAGTGGACCGGTGGTGGTTTCAACGCCCGGGGTGTAGCCGAATTCCGGGTGACCCGGGGTGCGGCTGTGCAGCTGGCGGAAGTTTTTCAGGTCATCGATCGACAAGTCGTAGCCGGTCAGGTGCAGCAACGAGTAGATCAACATCGAGCCGTGACCGTTGGACAGCACGAAGCGGTCACGGTCGGCGAACGATGGATTGCTCGGGTTGTGCTTCAGGTAGTCACGCCAAAGTACTTCGGCGATATCCGCCATACCCATAGGGGCACCGGGATGGCCGCTGTTGGCTTTTTGCACGGCATCCATGCTGAGGGCACGAATGGCGTTGGCACGCTCACGACGGCTGGGCATCGCTGATCTCCTGCGGATATTGAATCGAGAGTGAATAAAACGAAACGGAAAAAAGGCGAGCATTTTCCCTCACCGACCCGCCTCGGGGCAATGACAGATAGTCATCCGAAGGCGTTTTTCCAATCGATAACGACGTATTCGGCGGGTGAAACCTTTCCGCTGTCGGTTTGTGGACTGAAACTAACGTTAAGAAGTGCCATCCATCGAGCAATATCAAAACTTTTTGATATTGCTCTTGCGATGATTTCTGACCGTCACTAGACTGCTGGCCTTATGAATCTGCGCGTGCCTTCCATTCAACATGACGATTGCGATGAGCTGGCGGCCCTGTGCAAGGCCGGCGGCGATCCTCTGCGGCTGAATGTATTGCGCGCGCTGGCCAACGATTCGTTCGGCGTTTTGGAACTGGCACAGATCTTCGGCATCGGTCAGTCCGGCATGAGTCATCACCTCAAGGTATTGGCCCAGGCCGACCTGGTGGCGACCCGCCGTGAAGGCAATGCGATTTTCTACCGTCGCGCCCTGCCCCACACCGATCTGCTGGGCGGCAAGCTGCATGCCGCGCTGCTCGAAGAAGTGGACAACCTGACCCTGCCGACTGACGTTCAGGCGCGGATCGGTCAGGTCCACGGGCAACGTGAGGCGGCCAGCCAGGACTTTTTCTCACGGGTCGCGGAGAAGTTTCGCGCCCAGCAAGACTTGATCGCCGGCCTGCCGCAATACCGCGAAAGCGTGGTGGCCCTGCTCGACAAACTGAGCTTCGGCCCCGGCGCCACGGCCATCGAAGTAGGCCCCGGCGATGGCGCTTTTCTGCCGGAGCTGGCGCGTCGCTTCACTCAGGTCACGGCCCTGGACAACAGCCCGGCGATGCTCGAACTGGCCCGTCAGGTCTGCGAACGTGAAACGCTGGCTAACGTCAGCCTGCAATTGGCCGATGCATTGAACGGTGTAAGCCTTCAGGCCGACTGCGTTGTACTGAACATGGTGCTACACCATTTTGCCGCACCGGCCGATGCGCTCAAGCACATGGCCGGCTTGCTGCAACCAGGCGGTAGCCTGTTAGTGACAGAGTTATGTAGCCACAACCAGAGTTGGGCCAGGGAGGCCTGCGGTGATCTCTGGTTGGGGTTTGAACAGGACGATCTGGCCCGTTGGGCCACCGCTGCGGGACTCGTTCCCGGGGAAAGCCTCTATGTAGGCTTACGTAATGGTTTCCAGATACAGGTCCGCCATTTTCAGCGACCGGCTGGCGACACTCACCATCGGTAAATTCAGGAAAAAATCGAGATGAGCGAATACTCCCTCTTCACCTCCGAGTCCGTGTCTGAAGGGCATCCGGACAAAATCGCCGACCAGATTTCCGATGCGGTGCTGGACGCCATCATTGCTGAAGACAAGTTCGCCCGTGTGGCGTGCGAGACTCTGGTGAAAACCGGCGTGGCAATCATCGCAGGTGAAGTCACCACGTCGGCCTGGGTCGATCTGGAAGACATCGTCCGTAACGTGATTCTCGACATCGGCTACAACAGCTCCAATGTCGGCTTCGACGGTGCAACCTGCGGCGTGATGAACATCATCGGCAAGCAGTCCCCCGACATCAACCAGGGTGTTGACCGTGCCAAGCCTGAAGATCAGGGCGCCGGCGACCAGGGCCTGATGTTCGGCTACGCCAGCAATGAAACCGACGTGCTGATGCCAGCACCGATCACCTTCTCGCACCAACTGGTTCAGCGCCAGGCCGAAGCCCGCAAGTCCGGCCTGCTGCCTTGGCTGCGTCCAGACGCCAAGTCGCAAGTGACCTGCCGCTACGAAAACGGCAAGGTTGTCGGTATCGACGCCGTTGTACTGTCGACCCAGCACAACCCGGAAGTGTCCTACAAAGACCTGCGCGAAGGCGTGATGGAACTGATCGTCAAGCACGTGCTGCCTGCCGAGCTGCTGTCCAAGGACACCCAGTTCCACATCAACCCGACTGGCCAGTTCATCATCGGTGGCCCGGTGGGCGACTGCGGCCTGACCGGTCGCAAGATCATCGTTGACAGCTATGGCGGCATGGCCCGTCACGGCGGCGGCGCGTTCTCCGGTAAAGATCCATCGAAGGTTGACCGTTCGGCTGCCTACGCCGGTCGTTATGTGGCCAAGAACATCGTCGCTGCCGGCCTGGCCGAGCGTTGCGAGATTCAGGTTTCCTACGCAATCGGCGTCGCTCAACCGACTTCGATTTCGTTGAACACCTTCGGCACCGGCAAGATCAGCGATGACAAGATCGTCAAACTGGTCCGCGAAGTGTTCGACCTGCGTCCATACGCGATCACCACCATGCTCGACCTGCTGCACCCGATGTACCAGGACACCGCTGCGTACGGCCACTTCGGTCGCACCCCGGAAACCAAAACCGTGGGCGACGATACGTTCACCACGTTCACCTGGGAAAAAACCGACCGCGCCGACGCTCTGCGTGTCGCGGCCGGCCTGTAAGACTTCCCCGGTTGTCAAAAAGCCCCGCACGGTTCGCCGTGCGGGGCTTTTTCATGAAGAAGATCCCACCTCGAAACACGCAGAATTACACCTCCGCACTCCACACCCGAAACCTGACTAGCCTTGAAAGCATCCCAACGAGCAAGGACGCTCTCGATGCTGCCCAACCTGCGCCTGTTTTTCGGTTTCCTGCTGACCCTCACCTGCCTGACCGCCAATGCCGCCGACTGCCCTGATTGGCCGCCGGCCCGCGCTCTGGACGAAATCAACGCACTGCAAAAGCGAATCGACCTCTGGGACGACAGCTATCATCGCGAAGGACGCTCTTTGGTCGCCGATGAACTCTATGATCAATCCCGCATACGACTAAGCGAATGGCGCGAGTGTTTTGACTCAGGCCCTTCAGCCGAACCGTTGCGCACTGCCGGTGGCACGATTGCTCACCCCATTGCCCACACCGGCCTGGAAAAACTGCGCGATGGGCGCGCCGTCGAAGCCTGGTTGAAAAATCGGGATGAGGTCTGGATTCAACCCAAGGTCGACGGCGTGGCAGTGACGTTGATCTATCGCAATGGCTGGCTGCACAAGGCAATCAGTCGCGGTGACGGGGTGACAGGCCACGACTGGACTGCCTCGGCGCGCCAGATCGCCGCCATCCCTCAAAAACTTGCACACCCGCTGGACCTGCTCCTGCAAGGCGAACTCTATTGGCGACTGACCGAACACGTGCAAGCCCAGGCCGGCAGCCTCAATGCCCGCGCCACGGTGGCCGGGTTAATGGCACGCAAGGCGCTGAACCCCGAGCATGCCGCCGGCATCGGCCTGTTTGTCTGGGACTGGCCGCAAGGTCCGGAAAGCCTGCCGGCCCGCGTAGCGGCTCTGGATCAGCTGGGATTCCCGAGCACCGCGCCCTACAGCCAGCCGATCGAGGCATTTGCCGATGCCGAACGCTGGCGCGATCATTGGTATCGCTCGCCCCTGCCCTTTGCCAGCGACGGCGTCGTTTTGCGACAGAATCAGCGCCCACCCGCCGAGCGCTGGCAGGCGAAAACGCCTTTCTGGAGTGTCGCCTGGAAGTACCCCTTCGCCCAGGCGCTGGCCGAGGTGCGCAAGGTCCACTTCAAGATTGGACGGACCGGCCGGATCACACCGGTGCTGGATCTGGCACCGGTGATGCTCGATGACCGGCAGATCAAGCGCGTCAGTGTCAGTTCTCTGCAGCGCTGGGAGGCGCTGGACATTCGTCCCGGCGATCAGGTCGCCATCAGCCTCGCAGGGCTGACCATCCCCAGGCTCGACGGTGTCGTACTGCGCAGCACCGAACGCCCTGAATTGAACGTACCGTTGGCAGCCGATTTTCATCCTTCAAGTTGCTGGCAACCAACACCCGGATGCGAAAGCCAGTTCCTCGCACGCCTGGCCTGGCTCAGTGGCAAACAGGGGCTGGCCTTGCCGCATGTCGGGCCAGGCACCTGGGAGAAGCTGCTCAAGGCCGAACGTCTCGACAGTCTGCTCGATTGGTTGACCCTCGATGAGCAAGAGCTTGCTAACATTGACGGCTTCGGCGAGCGCAGCAGTGCTCGTCTTTTGAACAGTTTCAACAGCGCCCGGCAACGGCCGTTCGCTCGCTGGCTCAAAGCCCTGGGCTTGCCGCCGACCGGCCAGGCACAACTCGCCGATTCATGGCAGGTGCTGGCGCAACGAAACACCGAACAATGGCAGGCCGAAGCCGGCATCGGCCCGGGACGCGCGGCGCAATTGAGCGCATTTTTCCGCGATCCGCAGGTCCTGGCCTTGAGCGAGACATTACGTGTTGCCGGAATTGACGGTTTTTAGCAGCCGGCGACGCCCGCCAGCCCGGGAACCCAAAGGGGCCGATGCGCTCAAACAGCCCATCGCTACATCGAATTTTTCACCTGGAGCTTTTATGAAACTTCTTTCAGCGCTCGCCGTGTTGACCCTGTGCAGCGTGATGGCCGCTCCATTAATGGCCGACGAAGACGCCCCGGGCCTGACCGGCTGCGCCGCCAAAAAACAAGGCATCATCAACCAGATCGAACTGGCCAAATCTCACGGCAACGCCGATCAACAGGCAGGCCTGGAAACCGCCCTGAGCGAAGTTACCGCCCATTGCACCGACGCTTCCTTGAAGAAGGAACGGGAAAACAAGGTGCTCGACGCCAAGCACGAAGTCAGCCGGCGTCAGGCCGACCTCGACAAGGCGATGAAAAAAGGCGACGCCGAGAAGATCAACAAACGCAAAGACAAACTGGCTCAATCGCGCAAGGATTTACAGGACGCGCTCGACGAGCTGGATAAGTAATCCGGTTTGAACACGCCACCTCAATGATCCCGAAACTCTTTATGGCAGGCACTACAGGCGTCTTCGACTTTCTGCACCGCCGGCCCCAGGTTGCTGGCCTTGTAGGGTTGAACCTGGCTGGCGATCACCAGTTCACCGGTGGCGCCTTCAAGGGTGCGGGCCATTTCCTGGAAGCGTGCCTGCTTCTGCCAGACATCGTCCTTGGCGCTGGTGTGATCTTCTTCGCGCACCTGCGGGAAATGCTTCCACGGCTCATGGGACAACGCGTCGAGCTTCACGGCACCATCGGCGAATTTCGGGCCATCGAACGGAATACGCCCACGCAACATGCCACCCAGGTCTTCGCCGGTCTTGAGCATTTGCTTGAAGATCGCCTTGCGCTGGCCAAGAGGCGAGTTCGGGTCGACACCGCCGCAGGCGGACAAGGTCAGGCAGGCCAGCAATACAACAGAGAGTCTTTTAAGAGTCATGGTGGCTTCAGATCACTGGAAACGGCGGCCAGTATCCTCGCGTCACCGGCAAAGACCAATAGCCCTATTATCAATACGGGTTGTTTGAGCGCATGGAGCACTCAGGCAACCGGCAAAGGAATTACTCCATGAACAGCCGTTTCAAGGCGTGGCGTCACAACCTGGCCTGGACCCTTCCAATGGTGGCCGTGCTTGCGGGCTGCACCGGTGGCGACAGCAGCACACCGAAAACCCACGCACTGGCGACCTACTCCAGCGCTACCTGGGAAGCCCTTCCAGCGGTGTCCGACAACGACCTCGTCGCCGGTTTTGGCTCGTGGCGCAGCGCCTGCACCCGACTCAAGGCCGACCCGGTCTGGGGTGGCACCTGTGCCGCTTCCGCCAACGTGCAGCCAACCGCCAGCGACATCCGTGGTTTTCTCAAACAGAACCTCGACGTCTACGGCCTGCGCGCCGCCAATGACAACCCCAACGGCCTGATCACCGGCTATTACGAACCGGCGTATCCCGGCAGCCTGACCCAGACCAAGGAGGCGAACATCCCGGTGTACGGCGTGCCCGAGGACATGATCATCGTCTCGCTGGACAGTATCTACCCGGAACTCAAGGGCAAGCGCCTGCGTGGACGGCTCGAAGGTCGTGTACTCAAGCCTTACGACGATGCGGCGACCATTGAAACCAAAGGCGTGAAGGCGCCGGTGATTGCCTGGCTGACCGACCCGATGAACCTGCAGTTTCTGCAAATCCAGGGTTCGGGACGCATCCAGCTCGATGATGGCCGTCAATTGCGCATCGGTTATGCCGACCAGAACGGCCACCCCTATCGACCTATTGGCCGCTGGCTGGTGGATCAGGGCGAGCTGAAGAAAGAAGAGGTGACCATGAGCGCCATCGATAACTGGGCCAAGGCCAATCCAACGCGCATTCCCGAACTGCTCGGCAGCAACCCCAGCTACGTGTTCTTCAATCGCAATCCGGACAGCAACGAAGGGCCGCGCGGCTCGCTGAATGTGCCATTGACCGCAGGTTATAGCGCGGCAGTGGATCGCAAGGTGATTCCGCTCGGCAGCTTGTTGTGGTTATCGACGACGCGACCGGACGGCAGCGCACTGGTGCGTCCGGTAGCCGCTCAAGATACCGGCGGCGCGATTGCCGGCGAGGTCCGCGCAGACCTGTTCTGGGGCACGGGCGAGGCGGCCGGGCAATTGGCCGGCGACATGAAACAGCAGGGGCAGATCTGGATGCTCTGGCCTAAAGGGGCGGCGTTGCCTCAGGTGCCGCAGGTGGCTGACAAACTTTAGAAGCAAACGATCGCAGGCTGCGCCAGCGCCAGCATCGAGAGCGTTCGTCGCAATGTCGCGAATGAACATCGATCCCGCCAGGAAATGGCGCAGCCAGCGATCCTTTGATCTTGCCGTTAAACAGACACCACAAAGAAACTGACGATCAACCCCATGCCTATGGCCCACACCAGCGACCGCAGAATCGCCCAGTCCGCCAGATAGCAAATGATGTACAGCAGCCGACTGGTGATGAACAGCACCGACAGCACATTGATCGTCACCAGCTCTGCATTGCCAGCCAGATGAGCCACGATCACCGCCGCGGCAAACGCCGGGGTCACTTCGAAGCTATTCAACTGCGCCGAATGCGCACGCCTGGCCACGCCTTCGAGCGAATCCAGAAACACCCTTGGGTCGTGATTCTGTTTCAACCCGAACTTGCCACCGCTGAACCTGGCGACGGCTGCGCACAGATAAGGCAAGCAGATCGCAATCAAAATGCACCACAGAGCAACCGTCATAACGCAGTCCCTTCTTCAAGTTATAGAGAATCGAATTCCATCAGCGGCGACTAAAACTTCATCACCAACATGCCGATCAATACCAGTCCACAGGCTAAGAGCCGTGGCCTGCCAAAAGGTTCTTTGAGGTAGCGCATACCGAACAGCACCACCAGAATCACGCTGATCTCGCGCAGCGCCGCCGCCTCGGCAATTGAACCGAGCTGCATGGCCCACAGCACCAGAGCGTAGCTGAACAATACGCAGAACCCGACCGCCAACCCCAACCGCCACTGCTCACGCCAGAACAGCATGAACGCCGGGCGTTTGCGCACCAGCGCCAGCAATGGGAACGGCCAGGCACTGAGCAATGTCACCCAAACCAGGTAGTCCAGCGGATGGGACCAGCGCCGCAAGGCCTGGCCATCGATGAACGTGTAGCAACCGATGCACAGCCCGATCAGCGCCACCACCGGCAGCATCGACCACGGCAGGCGCACCCCGCCACCGCCCTGCCAGAGCAGGCACACCATGCCGAACGGGATCAGCAAAATCCCGAAGATCTGCTGAGCCGTCAGCACTTCTCCGGCGAAGATCAGCGTCAGTGCCAGCACCACCAGCGGCGACAAGCCGCGCATCAACGGATAGACCAGACCGAGATCGCCGACCCGATAGGCCTGGATCAACAGGTAGCGATAGAGCAACTCGAATGCCGCCGACGCAAGAATCCACGGCCACATATCCAGTGGCGGCAGCGCCACGAAGGGCAGCATCAGCGCGACAAACAGCAACGCCACGCTGTCCATGCAGGCCACCACCAACAGCCGCTCCGCGCTGAACTTGATCAGGGTATTCCACGCCGCATGCAACAGCGCCGCCACCAACACCAGAACCGTCGCAAGCACGGCACGCTCCTTGTATTACCCCGCTGCATCGCGGGACAGAGATTTGATTCGCCATATGTCCGCAGCTGTTTATACTGCAAGCGACCACGCCGCACTCAGTTGCGCACAGACTAATTCCAATAATTCCTGCCCCTGCCCGCTCTCATCGAGAACGGTCGTCGGCCTGCGTATGCCTGATCAAAGCGTCAAGACTACCGACAGAGACCTTGCGCATGCCACTCGCCTTGCTTGCACTGGCCGTTGCCGCTTTCGGCATCGGCACCACTGAGTTCGTCATCATGGGCTTGCTGCCCGATGTCGCCCGCGACCTCGCCGTGAGCATTCCTCACGCCGGCCTGCTCATCACCGGTTACGCCCTGGGCGTGGTGTTCGGCGCGCCGATTCTCGCGGTCGGCACCGCCAACATGCCGCGTAAAGCCACACTGCTGGGCATGACGCTGATGTTCATTCTCGGCAACATCCTCTGCGCCCTGGCGCCGAACTACGCCACATTGATGGCCGCACGAGTGATCACCGCGCTGTGCCATGGCGCGTTTTTCGGCATCGGTTCAGTGGTGGCGGCCAGTCTGGTGGCACCGAACAAACGAGCCCAGGCGATTGCCATGATGTTCACCGGCCTGACCTTGGCCAACGTGCTGGGCGTGCCATTGGGCACTGCGCTGGGGCAATACGCCGGCTGGCGCTCGACCTTCTGGGCGGTGTCGGTGATCGGTGTGATTGCGGCGGTTGCGCAGTGGGTCTGGCTGCCGAAAGAAATCCCCATGGACAAGGCCAACCTGGCCAGCGAGTTCAAAGTGCTGGGCAAGGTCAATGTGCTGCTGGCGCTGGGCATGAGCGTGCTGGCGTCCACCAGCCTGTTCAGCGTGTTCACTTACATTGCGCCGATCCTGCAGGACATCACCGGCGTCAGTCCGCATGGCGTAACCATCATGTTGCTGTTGTTCGGGGTCGGCTTGACCGGGGGCAGCATGCTCGGCGGCCGATTGGCGGACAGTCGCTTGCTGCCTTCGCTGGTGGGGATGACATTGGCCGTGGCCATCGTACTGGCCGCCTTCAGCCAGACCAGCCATTCAGTGATACCGGCGGCGATCACGCTGGTGTTGTGGGGCATCTTCGCCTTCGCGCTGTGCCCGATCCTGCAATTGCTGATCATCGATCAGGCCCATGAAGCGCCGAACCTCGGGTCGACCTTGAATCAAAGCGCATTCAATCTCGGCAACGCCGCCGGGGCGTGGATTGGCGGGCTGGTGGTGGCCGGTGGCGCGGACCTGGCGGACTTGCCGTGGACCGGCGCACTGGTCAGCGTGTTCACGCTGCTGACGGCGCTGTTCTTCATCTACCTGCAACGTCGCAGTGCTGCCGCGATCAATGTGTCTGGGTAAATCCAAGGCGCATCCATGTGTGCGGGCTTGCTCGCGAAGGCGGTGTATCAGGCGACATCAATCTTGACTGTGCCGCAGCCTTCGTGAGCAAGCCCGCTCCCACAGGTTTCGCACTTCATTTTTTGATCTTTTGCGGCTCGCGCTCCTGGCTTTGCTGAGCAGAGGACTTCGGCGGCCCGCTTTCACTGCGGATCTGCGCGTGACTGATCAGCGCGAAGATAAAACTGCCGCCGATGATGTTCCCCACCAGTGTGGGACCTGCAAATACCAGCCAGAAATCCTTCCACGGCAATTCGCCGGCAAACACCAGGTACGAAACCTCGACCGATCCGACCACGATGTGGGTGAAATCGCCCAGCGCCATGAAATAGGTGATGAGGATGATGATCCACATCTTGGCGCTTTCCATGGACGGGATCATCCAGACCATGGTGGCGATCATCCAGCCGGAGATGATGCCTTTGGCGAGCATCTTGCCGGCATCGTTCTCCATGACCTTGCGCCCGATCTCAAGGAAGGCCAGATCGGTCTTGCTGTCGAAAATCGGCAGATGCAGCATCACATACGCCACCAGCAAGGTGCCGCAGAGGTTGCCCACCAGCACCACGGTCCACAGGCGCAGCAACCGACCGACATTACCCAGCGTTGGCTTGCTCATGATCGGCAGCACGGCTGTCAGGGTGTTTTCGGTGAAGAGTTGCTGACGGGCGAGAATCACCGCGAGAAAACCTGCGCAGTAACCGAAGCTGGCGATCACTTTGAAGCCTTCGCCGTCCGGCAAACGCGAATTGAGCAGCCCCATGCCCATCAGCGACAGGCCCATGGTCAGGCCGGCCGCCAGGGCCGACCACCACAGCGCCGCAACGCTGCGCTCGAGTTCCTGATCGCCTTGGGTGCGAATGATTTCGTGCAGCACCGCCGCGCGCGGGGGCTGGTTCTTGTCGACCTCGCGCTGTTCCTGTGCCGAGAGCTCCGGGGTCTTGCCGTCTTTGGGCGTGTCCATAAGGCTGCTCCTGAACCGGTGGCGTGTCGTTTACGTACGACACGCGGGGTTCGGAGCTGTTCACTACCCGGGGGTACGCAGCAAACCCTGTGGCGAGGGAGCTTGCTCCCGCTCGGCTGCGAAGCAGTCGTAAGCTGACGTGAAGCCTGCCTGAAAGAACCCAATGACAGATTTCAGGGCCGCTTCGCGCTGGAGCGCCAGCCCGGTCCAACGGGAGCAAGCTCCCTCGCCACAGAAACAACAATCACCCGCCGATCTCGTCATCCTTGAACTGATCCTTGACGTACCTGATCTCGGTCCGGCCGTGCGGCATGGGCAGGCCGTCTTCGCCCAGGTTCACGAACACCATCTTCTCTACCGTCAAGATGCTCTTGCGAGTGATCTTGTTGCGCACTTCGCAGGTCAGGGTGATCGAGGTGCGACCGAACTCGGTGGCGGTGATGCCCAGCTCGATGATGTCGCCCTGACGCGAGGCGCTGACGAAGTTGATTTCGGAAATGTACTTGGTGACCACGCGCTGATTGCCCAACTGAACGATGGCGTAGATCGCCGCTTCTTCGTCGATCCAGCGCAGCAGGCTGCCGCCGAACAGCGTGCCGTTGGGGTTGAGGTCTTCGGGTTTTACCCATTTGCGGGTGTGGAAATTCATACTCACTCCTGACCGTCTTGCCGATTGATGCCGGCCATCATGGCAGAGCCCGGACTAGAGCTCTATCAAGCATCGACTATGGCCTCGATTACCGTTCGGACATTGACCAACAGAAACGCTTTGGAAGATCAGCATAGCCCGCTATAATCGCCCCCGTTTCAAAACGGTAATGTTCACTTGCTACCGTTTTCCCGCCACCTGTCCGAGGGGCGCTGCAGCAGGTTCATCCTGTCAGGCTCGGATGGGGCGTTGACTGGCCACGGCCAGACACTAAACGCACAACGGCGCCCATTCGCATACATTACGAATGGAGGCTCTTCATGAGCGCTGTTATCACGCCTGCAGATTTTAACGATTACAAAGTCGCCGACATGTCCCTGGCTGCCTGGGGCCGTCGCGAAACCATCATCGCCGAATCCGAAATGCCAGCCCTGATGGGTCTGCGCCGCAAGTACTCCGTGGAGCAACCGCTCAAGGGCGCGAAGATTCTCGGCTGCATCCACATGACCATTCAGACTGCCGTGCTGATCGAAACCCTGGTTGCCCTGGGTGCCGAAGTACGCTGGTCGTCCTGCAACATTTTCTCGACTCAGGATCAGGCCGCCGCTTCCATCGCTGCTGCCGGCATCCCGGTTTTCGCCTGGAAAGGCGAGACTGAAGAAGAGTACGAGTGGTGCCTGGAGCAAACCATCCTCAAGGATGGCCAGCCTTGGGATGCCAACATGATCCTCGACGATGGCGGCGACCTGACCGAGCTGCTGCACAAGAAGTACCCACAAGTACTGGATCGCGTTCACGGCGTCACCGAAGAAACCACCACCGGCGTTCACCGCCTGCTGGACATGCTGGCCAAGGGCGAGCTGAAAATCCCGGCCATCAACGTCAACGACTCGGTGACCAAGAGCAAGAACGACAACAAGTACGGCTGCCGTCACAGCCTGAACGACGCGATCAAGCGCGGCACCGACCACCTGCTGTCCGGCAAGCAAGCGCTGGTCATCGGTTACGGTGACGTGGGCAAGGGCTCGGCCCAGTCCCTGCGTCAGGAAGGCATGATCGTTAAAGTCTCCGAAGTCGACCCGATCTGCGCCATGCAAGCCTGCATGGACGGTTTCGAACTGGTTTCGCCGTTCATCGACGGTATCAACAACGGTACAGAAGCGAGCATCGACAAAGCGCTGCTGGGCAAGATCGACCTGATCGTGACCACTACCGGTAACGTCAATGTTTGCGACGCAAACATGCTCAAAGCCCTGAAGAAACGCGCTGTTGTCTGCAACATCGGTCACTTCGACAACGAAATCGACACCGCTTTCATGCGCAAGAACTGGGCATGGGAAGAAGTGAAGCCGCAGGTTCACAAGGTTCACCGCACCGGTCCAGGCGCTTTCGACGCTCAGAACGACGACTACCTGATCCTGCTGGCTGAAGGCCGTCTGGTTAACCTGGGTAACGCCACTGGTCACCCAAGCCGCATCATGGACGGTTCGTTCGCCAACCAGGTTCTGGCGCAGATCTTCCTGTTCGGCCAGAAGTACGCCGACCTGTCGCCAGCCCAGAAAGCCGAGCGCCTGACCGTTGAAGTACTGCCGAAGAAACTCGACGAAGAAGTGGCCCTGGAAATGGTCCGCGGTTTCGGTGGCGTGGTCACTCAACTGACCAAGCAACAGGCTGACTACATCGGCGTCACCGTCGAAGGCCCGTTCAAGCCGCACGCTTACCGCTACTGATCGGTCCAGCAGTCCGCTCCCCATGGGAGCGGACTTATGCAGGAACCACGCTTCCTGTAGGAGCGAAGCTTGCTCGCGAACGCTTCACCGCGGTGCTGCTGAAAGACCGCGGCGCCTGCTTCGCGAGCAAGCTTCGCTCCTACAGGAAGCACGGCGCCTACAAGGCTTACGTGTTTCCAAGGATATGACCATGTCCCAAGACCGTCGCTACAGCTTCGAATTCTTCCCGACGAAGACCGATGCTGGGCATGAAAAACTGATCGCCACTGCCCGTCAGCTGGCGACCTACAATCCCGACTTCTTCTCCTGCACCTATGGCGCTGGCGGTTCGACCCGTGATCGCACCCTCAACACCGTGTTGCAGCTGGAAAGTGAAGTCAAAGTCCCTGCCGCACCGCATCTGTCTTGCGTGGGCGACAGCAAGGACGACCTGCGCGGCCTGCTGACCCAGTACAAGGCAGCCGGCATCCAGCGAATCGTTGCGCTTCGCGGTGACCTGCCCTCGGGCATGGGCATGGCCAGTGGCGAGTTGCGTCACGCCAATGACCTGGTTGAGTTCATTCGTGAAGAGACCGGCGATCATTTCCACATCGAAGTCGCCGCTTACCCGGAGATGCATCCGCAAGCGCGCAATTTTGAAGACGATCTCAACAACTTTGTGCGCAAGGCCAACGCCGGCGCCAACAGTGCGATCACCCAGTACTTCTTCAACGCCGACAGCTATTTCTACTTCGTCGAGCGTGTAAGGGCCAAGGGCGTAAACATCCCGATCGTGCCGGGGATCATGCCGATCACCAACTACAGCAAGCTGGCGCGCTTTTCTGACGCTTGCGGTGCGGAAATCCCGCGCTGGATCCGCAAGCAACTGGAAGCTTACGGCGATGACACCCAGAGCATTCAAGGCTTTGGTGAGCAAGTCATCACCGAGATGTGCGAGCGCCTGTTGCAAGGTGGCGCACCGGGGCTGCACTTCTACACGCTGAACCAGGCTGAGCCGAGCCTGGCGGTGTGGAACAACCTGAAGTTGCCGCGCTAATAGCCGTTAACGCAAGATCAAGAGATCGCAGCCTTTGGCAGCGCCTACAGGGGAATACGCACCTCTGCAGACGCCGCCGACGGTTGCGATCTTTTGCTTTTAATGTCCGATCCAGAGCTTCTGGATCCAGTTTCTGGCTCTTTATGATTTCTCGTCGTAATCTCAAGCCATGCCCCTGATCACCCAGTTGCTGACCGCGCTTCTGTTCACTTGCCTGAGCTTCACTGCCCGGGGCGAGAAGCTGCGTATTGTCACCGAACCCTGGGCGCCCTACGTCTATGAAGAAGGCGGCAAGAACCTCGGGCTCGACTACGAAACCACGGCCATTGTCTTCAAGCGCCTGGGGATCGACGTGGAATGGCAGTTCCTGCCGTGGAAACGCTGCCTGTCAATGCTCGAGCAAGGCCAGGCGGACGGTGTGCTGGATATTTTCCACAGCGATGAACGCGAAGCGACCCTGCTCTACCCCAGCGAACCGCTGTCGCAAGTCGAGTTCGTGATGTTCTACGCCAATGAACGACCGTTTCCATTTCGCACCCTGGACGACCTGAAAGGCCTGACCATCGGCACCTCGCCGGGCTATCTGTACAGCAAGGACTTCAGCGAATCGACGCTGTTTACCCGGGAACCGGCGCCCACCCATGAAGCCAACTTCGGCAAACTGGTGCGCGGTCGGATCGACCTGCTGATCACCGATCGCCGGGTCGGCCAGTACTTGCTCGATCAACTGGACATCCGCGACAAGATCACCGAGAACCCGACTGTCATCAGCCAGCAAAGCCAGTATCTGGCGGTACGCCGCAATGCCGGGATGGATTTGCTGGTGCAGCGTTTCGGTGCCGAGCTCAAGCGCTTCAAGCGCGAACCGGCCTATGCCGAACTGAGCGCCCGCTATGGTGCCAGCCCGGTCGCCGAAACACGGGCTGCCAACGCCACCACAACCAACGGAAAAACCGTTGAGCAGCAGGAAAGCGGCGCACAGTGATTGCTCTGTTATACTCCGGCCTTCCCGCCAGGCTCACGCCCGGACGCTCGGACTTGTTCAAGGCATCTCGATCCCGCTACAGCGCAGCTTTTCAGCCCGCGCGAGCGCTCCAGACGAGCCTTCGAGGCCCAGCAGGACCGGACGGGATTGCGTCCTCTTAAACGCCATTCGCGCCAGGCAAGACTCCCATTGGGCCAAGCCCTAACTAAAACAGGATTACTCATGTCCTTTGCTTCCCTCGGTCTCTCCGAGGCTTTAGTCCGCGCCATCGAGGCAGCGGGCTATACCGAGCCTACTCCGGTGCAACAGCGGGCCATTCCCGCCGTGTTGCAAGGTCGCGACCTGATGGTTGCGGCTCAGACAGGTACTGGTAAAACCGGTGGCTTCGCCCTTCCGATTCTGGAGCGGTTGTTTCCCAACGGTCACCCGGACAAATCCCAGCGTCATGGCCCGCGCCAACCCCGCGTACTGGTCCTGACCCCAACCCGCGAACTCGCGGCTCAGGTGCACGAGAGCTTCAAGGTCTACGCCCGTGACCTGAAGTTCGTCAGCGCCTGCATCTTCGGTGGCGTCGGTATGAACCCGCAGGTTCAGGCCATGTCCCGTGGTGTCGACGTGCTGGTGGCCTGCCCCGGTCGCCTGCTCGACCTCGCCGGCCAAGGCAGTGTCGATTTGTCCCACGTGGAAATCCTCGTGCTGGACGAAGCCGACCGCATGCTCGACATGGGCTTTGTCCATGACGTGAAAAAGGTGCTCGCCCGCCTCCCGGCCAAACGGCAGAACCTGTTGTTCTCGGCGACGTTCTCCAAAGACATCACCGACCTCGCCGGCAAGCTGCTGCACAACCCGGAACGCATCGAAGTCACGCCACCGAACACCACGGTCGAGCGGATCGAACAACGCGTATTCCGTCTGGCCGCCAGCCACAAGCGTTCGTTGCTGGCGCACCTGATCACTGCCGGCGCCTGGGAACAAGTGCTGGTGTTCACCCGCACCAAGCACGGCGCCAACCGCCTGGCCGAGTACCTGGACAAACACGGCCTCACCGCCGTCGCGATCCACGGCAACAAGAGCCAGAACGCCCGCACCAAAGCCCTGGCCGACTTCAAAGCCGGTGAAGTGCGCATCCTGGTTGCCACCGACATCGCTGCTCGTGGCCTCGATATCGACCAGTTGCCCCACGTGGTCAACTTCGAACTGCCGAACGTCGACGAAGACTATGTGCACCGTATCGGTCGTACCGGCCGCGCCGGTCGTTCGGGCGAGGCGATCTCGCTGGTCGCTCCGGACGAAGAAAAACTGCTGAAAAGCATCGAACGCATGACCAAGCAGAAAATCGCCGACGGCGACCTGATGGGCTTCGACTCCAGCGCTGTGGAAGCCGAGAAACCGGAAGTTCGCGAGCGTCCGGATGTGCGTAACCCACGCGCCCCACGTGGCCCACGCGGTGACGGCCCGAACGGCAGCGGTGGTGGTGGCGGTCGTAAAGACAAAGGCAAGGACAAGGGCGGCAAGGAAAAACCTGCCGCTGGCCGTGGCGAGCGCCCGGCCCGTGAACACAAGCCACGCGAAGGCACCCCGGCCCGCGAGCAACAGCGCCCGGCTCCTCGCGCTGCCGCCGACCGTGCTCCGGACGAGTTCCTGGACGACGATATCGATAACTTCGGTAACCGCGTCGACTACGTGCCTCAAGCCAAACCGGCCCAGGGCCGTGGCCGTCGTCCGGGCGCACCGGCACAAGGCGCTGGTGCTGGTGCTCCGCGCACTGGTCAGCCACAAGGTCGCCAGAACGGTCCGCGCAACAGCAGCGGCGCAACCACCGGCACCCCGCCGGCCAAGCGCAGCGGCCCACGCAACGGCGCTCCACGTGACGGCCAGGCCCGTCGCGAAGAGTCCCGCAACCGCCGTCCGGCCCGTGACGACCAGTCTCGTTCGGAACCGGCCGTGCAGAACCCGCGGAGCCCGGCACCGAAGATCATTCACAAGGAGTCGAAGAGCGATCGCTTCCCGACCCCTGAGCAACTGGATCAACTGCCAGGCCGTCCGCGCGGCGAAAAACCAGCCTTGCTGACCCGCAACCGCTGAGTTTTCCAAAGCCATGAAAAATGCCCTGGATCGCAAAATCCGGGGCATTTTTTTGGGCCGGCGAAGAACCCTGTGGGAGCGGGCTTGCCCGCGATATCGTCAGTCCAGCAAACATTGATATTGACTGACCCTCCGCCATCGCGGGCAAGCACGCTCCCACAGTGGCTCGGCGGTGTCCATGTGGATTCTGGCAGGCAATAAAAAACGCCCCTGATCGCGAGATCGGGGGCGTTTTTTGTCAGGCGCGAAAGTTATTTCGCTTTGACACCTTCAAACGTCACGTACAGCTCGACCGCGTCGGACGCTGGGCCCAGGTCTTTTTGCTTGCCGAAATCGGAACGCTTGATGCTGGTGGTGCCTTCGAAGCCGGCACGGTAGCCGCCCCATGGATCCTTGCCTTCACCCAGGAACGTGGCTTTGACCACGATTGGCTTGGTCACGCCCAGCAGGGTCAGGTTGCCAGCCACGTCGGCGGTGTCTTTGCCTGCGGCGTTCTTGCCGGTAGGTTTGACGCTGGTGGAGACGAACTTGGCGTCGGCGAATTTGCCCACGTTCAGGAAGTCACCGCTGGCAATGTGCTTGTCGCGTTCGGCGTGGTTGGTGAACACGCTGGCGGTGCGCACATTGAACTCGATCTTGCTGTCTTCAGGCTTGGCAGCGTCAAAGCTGAACTTGCCGTCGATATCCTTGAAGGTACCGACGATGTAGCTGTAGCCCAGGTGGCTGATCTTGAAGTCAACGAAGGCGTGCTGACCTTCTTTGTCGACCACATAGTCGGCCGCCATCACGTTAGCGGACAACAGAGCAGAACCGATTGCCAGTGCGGCGAACGTCTTTTTCAACATGCTTTCTATTCCTTTGGAGTCGAGGTTGAACATCAGGCTTTGCGCCCCAGCATTCGCGTCAGGGTCGCATCACGATCGATAAAGTGGTGTTTCAATGCTGCCAACGCATGGAGACCGGAAAAAATTACCAGTGCCCAGGCGAGGTACAGATGAATCACACCAGCGGTGTCTGCCTGGTCCGGTAGTCCGGAAACCAGTGCAGGAACTTCAAACAGGCCAAACACCGGAATCCCGACACCGTCTGCGGTGGAAATCAGGTAACCGGCAATCATCACAGCGAACAGACCGAGATAAAGGAAGGAATGGCCGAACTTGGCGCCGAGACGAGTCATGCGGCTATAGCTTGGCAGGAGCGGCGGTGGTGGGCTGATGAAGCGCCACACAACCCGCAGCAACATGACGGCAAATAACACCAGACCGATGCTCTTGTGCAGATCCGGTGCGTCTTTGCGCCAGGTGCTGTAATAGTCGAGACCGACCATCCACAACCCCAATGCAAACAGACCGAAGACGGCCAACGCCACACCCCAGTGCATGAAGATGCTGACCCAACCGTAGCGGGAAGAAGAGTTACGTAGCTGCATTGCCCAAATCCTGTAAGAACTGCGCCCAAGACTATCGAGTTATCTATCGATTTAAAGCGGAAAATTTCGCTCTGAAATATCGAGAAATACGATCAAGACCTTGGGGGCGAGAGGTTAAGAGAGTGTTAACCGCGTGAAAAAACCTTCGCCCACCCTCCTTATCTTCATCCAAGCGCCGATACCACTCGTCAGGACTGTCATATTTAACAGTAGCTTTCATTGCAGGTCATTGATGAACTTGAACTTGGACGTCAGTCCAAGCGTCTGAACAGGAGTTCTACCATGAGTCACAATTCGAGTTCATCCCCCGTAACAACACGCAATCAATCCAATTCGATACCCGTAGGGGAAGGACCGCGAGGGATGGCCATCAGCAACGATGGATCACGTGTATTCGTTTGCAATTACATGTCGGGCAATGTGTCCGTCATCGATACCCGGAACAAAAAGGTCATCCGCACCATCGCCGTAGAGCAGTATCCCCGAAGCATCGCCCTTGGCCACGAGGGAAAAAGAGCTTACGTGACCAACTACGGTTCAAGTTCGGTTTCGGTTATTGATACCGAAACATACGCGGTGGGAAACATCACGGTGGGTAGACACCCTAGCGGAATCGTCGTGAGTCGAGACGGGAAACATGTTTACGTCACCGTTCGACAGAATAAAGAGTGGCTGGCAATTATTGATACCCGCCTGTATGTGGTGAGCAGAGTACAAGGCTTACCCTCACCGTCCATAAGTGTGGATATCAGCCCGGACGATTCGCGCCTTTACATTTCCAGCACCAACGCCCCGGCCGCCCCTTATGAGGACGCGCTCACGGTCATCAACAGCAAGACCTTCAAAGTCATCAATATCATCAAAACTGAAAAATATCCGTCAGCCGTCACTGTCAGTCCCGACGGTAGCGAAGTGTATATCGTGGCTCTGGACGCTCGAAAACTGACCGTGTTGGACACCCGCTCATTGACCACCCGACATTTCGATTTTGTGGCTTGCGAAGGGAAAATAGTGTTCGGCGAAAAGAACGCTTATGCCGTTGATCAAACCGAAAAAGAGGTCGTGGAAGTGAATACCTCCACCCATGAGATTGTTCGCAGGGTTCCCATCCCTGGCGCTTGCGAACCGTATGACATGGTTCTTGATCAACACAACCGCGCCTATATCAGCGACTACCAAAGCGACGAAGTCCATATCGTCGATTTACCATAAAAAAACGCGGCATCACTGCCGCGTTTCCCTTGATCCCAAGACTTACTGAGTCTTGGTTTCGGTCGCCACCGGCGCCTTGGCAGCAGTACTTGCCACTGGTTTCTTCACTGGCTCAGTCTTTTTCGCCGTTGCCTTGGCCGGAGCCTTTTTGGCCTCGGTCTTGGCAGCTGGCTTTTTCGCTGGCGCTTTGGCCGGTGCTTTTTTGGCAGGCTCGGCCTGTACCGGCGACACTGGTTTCGGTGCCTCAACCGGTGCGGCTGCCGGGGCCGGCGCAACTACTGGAGCGGGTGCCGGAGCAACAGGTGCCACGGGCTCTGGAGTCTTGGCCGGAGCCTTGTCGGAACCACCGCCGAACATCCGCGAGAAGAAGCCAGGCTTGGATTCTTCAGCTTTCACTTCAACCTTGGCCGGTTCTGCCTTGTCGGCCGCTTTATCGGACGAGCCACCGAACATATTGCTGAAGAAATTGCCTTTCTTCGCCACCACCGCGCCTGCCGCCGCAGCGGTCGCCGCTGGAACAACCTTCGCCGGTTCAAACGATTTGCCCGCTGCCAGGTCTTCAACCTGACTGGCTGCACGCTGACCGGTGCGCAAGGCGCCTTCCAGGGTGCCTGGGTACAAGGTGTCAGTGTGTTCGCCGGCAAAGGCTACACGTTGCAGCGGACGCTCCCACAGGCGCCAGTATTTGCTGATCTGCCCCGGACCGAAGGCCAGGTAAGCGCCGCCCATTGATGGGTCGGTGCTGTAGCGGCGGATTTCATAACCGGTGAACGAACCGCGTGCCTGTGGATAAAAGGTATGCAGACGAATCAGCACCTGATCGGCCATTTGCTTGTCGCCAAAGGCCTGCATCACCCGCGCGTTGTCGCCGGAAATGTTGATCACCACGTTGGCGCCGCCCTTCAAGGCCGGCTCGATCCACAACATGCCCAGACCGGCATTGCTGTAGATCTCGCCGGACATGCGCGCCTTGCTTTCCCATACCGGCGTCTTGAACTTCAGCATGATCTGGTCACGCCAGCCGTAGTTGGTGCCCTTGATGGCGCCCATGTGCTGGGTGTCCAGCGCCGGAGTCATCTGGATCTTGCTCAGTGCGCGCAACGGCACCGCCAGCACGACGTAGTCCGCCTGATAGCCAACGCTGCCGACCTTGACGGTCACGCCGTCCTTGTCCTGGGTGATGGATGAAACCGGGGAACCGGTCTTGATGGTTTTCAGTTGTTTGACGAAGGCCTGGGCCAGCACCGGGCTACCGCCGGGCAGGCGCGAGGCACGCAGGTCACGGTCGGCAACACCACGGTAGACACGGCTCTGTTGAGCGAAGTACAGCAGCGACAGGCGCGAAGGTTCGTCGTAACGGGTACGAATCTCCTGATTCACCAACTGACGCGCAGTGGCTGGCAGATTCAGGCGATCGAGCCAGTTGGCCACGTTGATCTGGTCCAGGGCGAACAGCGTGCTGTTGGCGGCCGGGTTTTGCGGGTCTTCGATCGAGCGCGCCAGGTCATCCAGGGTCTTTTCGTAGCGTTTCAGCGCGTCGCTGGTGGCCGGCTGTTTAGTCGCCAGATCGGCGGCGCTGAAGTATTCACCGTCGATCAGGTAACCCGGGGTCCGCACGAACTCAGGGGCTGGCGTGGTGCTCAGCTTGAACGTCGAGATGTACTTGTTCAAAACCGGCTGGGTCTTGTCGTTGCCGATCCACTCGCTGGTGGCCATGCCGGATCGACCGCCCAGGGTCGGTTTGGCTTCCAGCAGGGTGACCTGCCAGCCTTTGTTCTGCAGTTCGTAAGCCGCGGTGAGGCCCGAAAGCCCGCCGCCGACCACGATCGCCGTTTTATCCTTGGCCAGCGCCGAAACGCTGAACAGCCCCAACATCACCAGCGCACAGGCGCGCAGCCAACCAGCAGACATTCAGAGAACTCCGGAAATACACGAGGAAATAGCGGTTTTACGAGTCAGACGACTCAAAGAGCCGCGAAGAATACGTCAGCCATCAAAACGCCGCCAGCGACGTCTATCGTCCTATACAAAGTAGCTCAATCGACACAATGGGTTGTTCCCGTGGCGCGCATTGCATAGGCTTGCGCGATTGTTTACCCGCCTACGTCACGGGTAGCCTCGAGGAGACAGAAAATGGGCCTGAATAAACAGTGGATGGAACGCGATCTCGCCGTGTTATGGCATCCCTGCACCCAGATGAAAGACCACGAACAGCTGCCGCTGATCCCGATCAAACGCGGTGAAGGCGTGTGGCTGGAAGACTTCGAAGGCAAACGCTACCTCGACGCCGTCAGTTCCTGGTGGGTCAACGTATTCGGCCACGCCAACCCGCGGATCAACCAGCGCATCAAGGATCAGGTCGATCAGCTGGAACACGTGATTCTTGCCGGTTTCAGCCATCAGCCGGTGATCGAGTTGTCCGAGCGCCTGGTGAAGATGACGCCCGAAGGCCTGACCCGGTGCTTCTACGCCGATAACGGTTCGTCGTGCATCGAAGTCGCGCTGAAAATGAGCTTTCACTACTGGCTCAACCGCGGCCAGCCGAACAAGAAGCGCTTCGTCACCCTCACCAACGGCTACCACGGCGAGACCATGGCGGCGATGGCGGTGGGTGACGTGCCGCTGTTTACCGAAACTTACAAAGCCCTGCTGATGGACACCATCAAGGTGCCGAGCCCCGATTGCTACCTGCGCCCCGAGGGCATGAGCTGGGAAGAACACTCGCGCAACATGTTCGCCGCCATGGAGCAGACACTGGCCGACCACCACGACACCGTGGCCGCCGTGATTCTGGAGCCGCTGATCCAGGGCGCCGGCGGCATGCGCATGTATCACCCGGTGTACCTCAAGCTGCTGCGCGACGCCTGTGATCGTTATGGCGTGCACCTGATCCACGATGAAATCGCCGTCGGCTTCGGCCGCACAGGCACCATGTTCGCCTGTGAACAGGCCGGCATCCGACCGGACTTCCTCTGCCTGTCCAAGGCCCTGACTGGCGGTTACCTGCCGTTGGCGGCCTGCCTGACCACCGATGAGGTGTACAGCGCGTTCTACGACGACTACCCGACCCTGCGCGCCTTCCTGCATTCCCACAGCTACACGGGTAATCCGCTGGCCTGCGCGGCAGCCTTGGCGACGCTGGATATCTTCGAAGAAGACAACGTCATCGAAAACAACAAGGCCCTGGCCCAACGCATGGCCTCCTCCACCGCGCACCTGGTCGATCATCCGAACGTTGCCGAAGTGCGCCAGACCGGCATGGTGCTGGCGATCGAGATGGTCAAGGACAAGGCCAGCAAGACCGCTTACCCGTGGCAGGAACGTCGCGGCTTGACCGTGTTCCAGCATGCCCTGCAACGAGGTGCTTTACTGAGGCCGTTGGGCAGCGTGGTGTATTTCCTGCCGCCTTACGTGATTACCCCGGAGCAGATCGATTTTCTGGCCGAAGTGGCCAGTGAAGGCATCGACATCGCTACCCGTGACAGCGTCAGCGTGGCGGTGCCGAAGGACTTTCATCCGGGTTATCGCGATCCGGGCTGATTGACTTCACCTAAGCTTCAGCGGTGACCGGACTACCGTCATCGCGGGCAAGCCCGCTCCCACAGGATCGGCGCAAAACCTGTGGGAGCGGGCTTGCCCGCGATGGGGCCGCCAGACTTCCACACTTTTACAGAGACCATTGATGAGACTGTCCCGCTTCTTTATCGACGCCCCTTTGAGCACCGGCGAACACGAGTTGCCCGAAGCCCAGGCGCATTACATCAGCCGTGTGCTGCGCATGGCCGAGGGCGATGCGGTGCAATTGTTCGACGGCTCGGGCCACGAGTTTCGCGGCGCGCTGGTGGAAGTCGGCAAGAAACGCGTGGTGGTGCAAATCGATGAAAGCTTTACCGGTCAGGTCGAGTCGTCGCTGGCGGTCCATCTCGGCCAGGGCTTGTCCCGTGGCGAGCGGATGGACTGGGCGATTCAGAAAGCCACCGAACTGGGCGTCACCGAAATCACCCCGATTTTCACCGACCGCTGCGAAGTCCGCCTCAAGGATGAGCGCGCCGACAAACGCCTGATGCATTGGCGTCAGGTGGCGATCAGCGCTTGCGAGCAATGCGGGCGCTCTCGGGTGCCGGTGATTCATCCGCCGCTGCTGTTGGCCGACTGGTTGAAGCAGACCGCAGCCGAATTGAAACTCGTGCTGCACCCGGTGGCCGAGCCGCTGGTAAGTCACGCCAAACCTTCAAGCCTGGCATTCCTGATCGGCCCTGAAGGCGGCTTGTCCGACGTTGAAGTCGAGCAAGCCAAAGCCGGCGGCTTCCACGCCGCCCGCCTCGGCCCGCGCGTGCTGCGCACCGAAACCGCGCCGGTGGTGGCGTTGGCGGTGGCGCAACAACTTTGGGGTGACTTCTAGGACCTTATGGCAAGTGGGCAAGCCCCCTCGCCATAAAAGTAATCACAAGACATAAAACAGAATCGCCACAAAGTGCAGCACGCTCCCGGCAATCACAAACAGGTGCCAGACCCCATGGGCATGGCGCAGACGATGGTCGAGGGCAAAAAAGATGATCCCCACGGTGTACAACACCCCGCCCGACGCCAGCCAGGCAAAGCCTGTAGGGCCCAGAGCCGCCAGTAACGGCTTGACTGCCACCAGTACGATCCAGCCCATCACCGCGTAGATCACGATCGACAGGATCCGCGCTTCCGAGCGCGGCTTGATTTCTTGCAGGATGCCGATCAGCGCCAGCCCCCAGACAATCCCGAACAACGTCCAGCCCCACGGCCCGCGCAGGGTTATCAGACAGAACGGCGTGTAACTGCCGGCGATCAGCAGGTAGATCGAAAAGTGATCGACCTTCTGCATGATCGCTTTCTTGCGTCCGCGAACGCTGTGGTAAACGGTTGAGGCGCTGTAGAGCACTAGCAGGGTAAATGCGTAAATCGCCACGCTGACAATCTTCCACGGACTGCCATCCATACTGGCGATCACCAGCAGCCACACGCCCCCGATAAATGCTGCTACAGCCCCGACCAAATGCGTCCAGGCGTTCAATCTTTCCCCGTGATACATGTGTCGCTCACCTCTACGTTCATTACCGCCGCGCGCAAGGCTCGGGTTTCAAGGTTAAAAGCGCAATGTTTCAGAACACAATGCCCCCTACGAAAGCCATCGAGCCAAACGTTAGCCAATTGGGCACAATCGAGACATTCGAATAAGAGTCTGGCCCATGTTGATCGATGAAGAGTTGACCCTGAAAAAACTCGAGGTGTTCCTGGCCTTCATGCGCACCGGCAATCTGGCCCGCGCCGCCGTCGAGTTACAGACCAGTAACGTTAGCGTGCATCGCGCCATCCACTCCCTGGAAAGCGCCTTGCGTTGCCCGCTATTCAAGCACGAAGGCCGCAACCTGACCCCGTTGGAAAGTGCTTATGTGCTGGAAGAGCGGGCGCAGAAGCTGATTCAGGATGTGCTCGAAACCGTGCGCCTGACCCGCGAAGCCGCCGGGTTCTCCGCCGAGCGTTTCAAACTCGGTTCGCTGTATTCGCTGACGGTGAAGACCGTGCCACAGCTGATCATGGGCCTGAAAATCCGCCGCAGCGAACTCAATATCGACCTGATCCTGGGCTCGAACATCGACCTGTTGTACAAGCTCAAAAACATGGAAGTCGACGCGATCCTGGTGTCGCTGGACGACAGCGTCAACGACCCGGACTGCGAGCAGATCCCGCTGTTCTCCGATGACATCTTCCTCGCCACACCGGCTGATTCGCCCTTTGCCCAGCGGACCGAAGTCGACCTGGCCGAGGTACGTGACGAGACATTCATCACCTTGACCCAAGGCTTCGCCACGCACCAGGACGGTATTCGGGTGTTCAAGCAGGCGGGGTTCGAGCCGAAAGTGGCGATGCAGGTCAACGACATCTTCACCCTGCTGAGCATGGTCAGCTCGGGGGTGGGTTATGCATTGCTGCCGGGGCGGATTGCGGCGGTGTATGAAAACCGGGTGAAGCTGATTCCACTGCAGGAAAAGTACCGGTTGCAGCAGCACATTGGCGTGGTGTTTCTCAAGGCCAAGGAACGTGACCCGAATCTGCTGGCGCTGTTGGCGGAATGCCGGATGTATGCCAATCGCCAGGTCTGACAGACCGCGGCGCCTGCATCGCGGGCAAGCCACGCTCCCACAGGAAATGCGCTGTCCTTGTGGGAGCGTGGCTTGCCCGCGATGGCGCCGGAACAGTCAGCGATGATCTACCGCTTAACCAACAATCCCGCGAACAACGAAGTACAGCAACGAAGGCCCAAGCAAGCACCCAAGCCCGGTGTGGAACGTCGCCGTCAGCGCGCCATAGGGCACCAGCCGCCGATCCGTCGCCGCCAACCCGGCGGTCACACCACTCACCGTCCCGGCCAAGCCGCCAAATACCATCGCCGAGCGCGGGTTATCCAGGCCCATCCAGCGCGCCGCCACCGGCGTGCCGACCATCACCAGAATCGCCTTGATCAACCCGGTGGCAATCGACAGCGCCATCACATCGGACGAGGCCCCAATCGCAGCACCCGTCACCGGCCCGACGATGTACGTCACCGCACCCGCGCCAATGGTGGTCATGCTGATCGCATCGCGATAACCGAACACCCAGGCAATGCTCGCCCCGACAATGAACGGCAGAATCGTGCCCAGCAGCAGCGCGATGACGCCAATCATCCCGGCCTTTTTCGCTTCGGTGGCCTGCACCTCGAACGCCGTGGCAACGATGGCGAAGTCACGCAGCATGGCGCCGCCCATCAAGCCGATGCCGGAAAACAGTGACAGATCCGCCAGGCCTTTTTGCCCGCCGGTCATGGTGCCGCCAACCCAGGCCAGCACCAGGCCGATGACGATGGCAATCGCCGAGCCATGAATCCGCCCGAAAGTCAGGCGCTTGGACAGAATCACCGACACCCACATGATTACGCCAACAAACGCGAATGCCGTGACCAGACTGTTATTTACCAGGCCTTTCTCAATGAGTTCCCACATATCAGCGACCTCCTACTGGCGTGCCGACCGGTGTTATGTCCACCGGTTCATCGGGCAAGGGTTCGCCTTTGTGGGTTCGGCTGATCAACGCAATGGTGCAGCCGCAGAGCACCACCGAACCGATCGCCGCCAGCACCGCCACCGGGCCGCCGTGCAGGGCGGTGACCACGTTCTGTTGCGCCGCCATGGCAACCACCACCGGAATGTACATGGCGCCCCAGAAGCCGACGCCCATCTCGCAATCCTTGGTCATGCCGCCGCGTTTTTGCATCCACAACCGCGCGCAAATCAGCAGGATCATCGCGATCCCGACCCCGCCGACGTTGGATTTCACACCCAGCAACACGCCGAGCATGTCACCCATGATCACCCCTGCCAGCGTACAGATCGCCAACAGCGCCACACCGTAAATAATCATTGTTGTAGTCCTCAAAGTGCATCGTCGAAATTGTTGTTTTTGTAGTTCGAAGCCTGAGTCGGTGGTCTAGTGTTGGCGGCTTCCCTCCTCACGCAACAGCGCCTGCAAGGTATCGAGCCGTGCACCGTCGAAGGCAATCACGGTGCCCTGCTCGAACACCCGGCGCGCCAGCCCGGTCAACACCGCACCGGGCGGCAGTTCGATCTGTAAACGCACGCCGCGCTCGTAAGCGCTTTGCACCGTGCCACGCCAATCAACGACGCGGCACATGTTGAACGCCAGGTCGTCGCGCAACGCGTCAGTGTTAATAACGGGCCGTGCGCGGCTGCCGCTCAGGTAACCCACGGTCGGCGTTTTCAATTGCACCCCGGCGAACGCTTCGGCCAAGGTCTTTGCGGGAATTTCCAGCAGCGGACAATGGGACGGCACGCTGACCGCCAGGCGCTTGGCCAAACCGGCGCCACGCCCTTTCGCCAATTCGGCGACCGCTTTCATCGCAGCATCGCTGCCCGCGATCACCACCTGGTTATCGGCGTTGATGTTGGCCAGGTAAACCGGTGTATCAACATGGTGAACCTGCGCCAGCAACCCTTCCACCGTGGCCGGTTCCAGACCGAGGATCGCGGTCATGCCATAGCCCTGAGGATAAGCCTGCTGCATCAGTTCACCGCGCAGGCTGACCAAATGCAGCGCATCGCTGAAGCTCAAGGCACCCGCGACCACCGCTGCCGGATAGGCTCCGATGGACAGTCCCGCCACGTAATCCGGCGCCATGGATAACTGGCGTGCAGCGGCAACGCCGGCAATCAGCAGGCACAACTGAACGGCCCTCGTCGACTGCAACGCCTCGGCAGAATCGAGTAGCAAGACATCTTCGCCAAGCACCTCGCTCGCCTCGATCAGCGTTTCCCGAGGTAAACGATGGAGCATGCCCGGCTGCTGCGCGCCCTGGCCGGGGAACACCAGCAAGCTGCTCACGCTGCTTGCTCCTGCGGGTTCCACGGATCGGACACCAGACACGCTGCATCGGCGTTTTTGAGTAGAACCCGTTGCGACGGGCCAGCCCACTCGCGCAGGGCAACAGCGCCACTTGGCGTCTGCAACTGTATATCCACCAGACACTCGGCGCTGCCGAGAAGCATCATCAATGCCCGCGCTTGAGTACGGCTCAATGGCTGCGGTGTACGCAGAATCAAGTCGAGATCGCTGCGCTCATGGAGCGCCGCAAAACCGCTGGCCAATTCAAACCCGGCGCTGCCGCTGACACCCCACACCCAACCGCAGGCGTCGAGCATCGGACGCAGTTGCGCCAGCGCTCGCAGGGTCGGCAGCTTGCGAGTGCTCTCGACATGACAGAGCTCTTCCGGCCGTACCCGATGAGAAATCGCAGCAACGGCCATCGACGTTGCATAACGCTGCTCACGCAAGCGCCCACGCACCCCGACCGCGATTTGACCCGGCGCGGTGATCGCGCGCCGAACTACCACCGGCTGACCCGCGCTGATCGACTCGACCACCCACCCAGGCGCATCCGCCGGCAACTGCTCCGGGGTCATCCCCCAAAGCAGGTCGTGGGGCAAAAACCTGTTCACCACTGCGCTCTCAGCAGTTGGCGAACCTTGCTCGACGCGGCGCGGTTACTCGCACCCAGGCGGCTGCTCAGATCGCGACCGCCGGCAGCGACATCGCTAATCGCCTGGCTCAGGCACTCCGTCACGCAAGCCAAATCCGCCATCGTCGGCTGCTCGATCTGCTCCACCGACAAGGTTTCCCAGAGCAAGCCCAGGCTGGCATAGCTGTCGATGTCATAGGCCATCGGCGGCACGCTGGCGGCCAACGCCTCCAGCTCTTCGACGCTGCGCAACGTCACCCGCGCCGCCGACGCCTTGCCCATCGCATGCACCATCACCCCCGGATCGCGCAACGCGATCAGCCGGTTGGCCTGATACCCATGAGCCAAAAACGCCCCGGACATCGCCTTGCCCACCAGCAAACCGATCACCGCATGGCCGGCCAGTCGGGCTCGTGCATAACTGTCCGCCGCACCGGCCAAGGCCTGATGAATACCAAGTGCTTCTTCGCGCCGACCGTAAGCCTGGCTCGGCACATCGACGATGGCGATCAGCGCCCGTTTGTGCGGTGTATCCCGATCGGCTTCGATCACCTCATCCACCGCTTTGGCCAGGCCCCAGCCTTCCAGCAGGCCAACCTCGCCATTGCGGGCGCGGACGAAGCGGTTGTCGGGGTCGGCCACCACCGCAATAAACCGCACGGGCTGATCGCCCAATACACCGTCGGCGACTTTCAACGAAGCCGGCAAACCTTCGACCGATTTTGCACCCACACTCAAGGCGTTGAACCAGTTCAGGCCTCTAAGGGAATACGAGCTCATGAGCGCTCTCCTTGATACAGATCGCGAACCGTCGCCGGCTCGATTTGCGGTTCGGCGTCCAGACAGGCCAACCGTTGCAGGAACCATTCGGCTTGGCGGCTACGTTGTTGCTCCGGCAAACCTTGCTTGAGCAATTCGCCGACCTGCTGCTGAATCTGCGCCACGTCGTCCTCGGCATAGCGATCCACCAAGCCACTGGCGAAGCGTTGCTCGCCACCGGTCAGGCTCCAGATAAACGGGCGATCACGGGAGTCGTATTCCTCAAGCCCGGCTTCCTGCTCGATCACCTGCGGGCCGTTGAGACCAAGGCGCGCTTCCTGAGTCACCAGCAAATAACTGCACAACCCAGCGGCAATCGACATCCCGCCAAAACAACCCACGCTGCCGGCAACCACGCCGACCACAGGCTGGTACTGGCGCAAATCGACAATCGCCGCGTGAATATCGGCAATCGCCGCCAGCCCGAGATTGGCCTCCTGCAAGCGCACACCGCCAGTTTCCAGCAGCAACACGGCGCGCGTGGCAATGCCTTTGCGGTTGTCCTCGGCGGCCAGTTCCAGCGCACCGGCAATCTTCGCCCCGCCGACTTCACCCAGGCTGCCGCCCTGAAAGGCGCCTTCGATGGCCGCGATCACCACCGGCAAACCGCCGATGCTGCCCTTGGCGATGACCACGCCGTCATCGGCTTGCGGCACCACGCCCTGGCGCGACAGCCATGGCGACATGACGCGCTGAAACGGGTCGAGCAGTTCGCGGAAGGTGCCGGCGTCGAGCAGCGCTTTTGCCCGTTGCCGGGCACCGAGTTCGACGAAGCTCTGCCTTTCAAGTAATGGGTTGAGAAGCGCTGCGCTGTCAGTCATGACCGATCTCCTCAAAGCCCTGTTCCAGACGCAAGCGCACCACGCCAGGGGTGGCGCCGAAATCGTGGATATCGATCGCCATCGCCGGCGGCGTCTGGCCATCGAACATCCGTGCAAACAGATGCTGCCAGCGTTGTTCACTGCCGTTGACCGAGGTCTGCACCTGGATCGTCAGCTTGCCCGCCAGCCCCGGCTCGATCAGCACTTCCAGATCGCCCGAGCCTACACAGCCCACCAGCGCCCTGCCCCGTGGCGGCTGCCCGGCGGGGAATTCAAAGGATAAGGTTTCCATCAAAACGCTCCCTGGAAGATGCCGTCGCACGACTCAATGCGGTCGATGAACAGGCAGGCTGCGAGCAAGTCCGCAGCGCCACCGGGCGAGGCATTCAACGCGATTAATTGTTGGTCCAGCTCATGCAAACGACGGCGACCGGCGAGGCTGGCGCTGCCGCCGGCATCGAGCACGGCTTGAGCACCGAGTTGCATGGTGTGCAGGCCGGTTTCGCCCGCGCGGTAGAGCACACAGGTGTCGGCCAGTGTCGTCATGATCGCCAGCAAGGCATCGAGCCGGGCGTTCTGTTCAGCAACGCCTGCGGCGCGGCTGCGTTTGAGTTGCGGCAATGCGCGTTGAATCACCGCAGGGAAACCGAGCTGCGCCTCTTCACGGGCACCGCGTGCGCCGTAGCGTTGGGCGACCTGGGCACCGTGGCTTAAAGGACGTGGCGAATAACGGTCGTCGAGCAAGGCCAGGCGCGCAGCGCGCAAAGTGATTGAGCTTGCGGCACAGGATTCAGGTTCCAGCGCGGCGGCAGTGACCAAAAGCCCCAACGCCCAGATCGCCCCACGATGGGTGTTCACACCGTTGGTGGTGGCGAGCATTTCTTGCTCGCCTTCACGACCAATCCGCCCAACGGTTTCGCGCAGCGGTAAACCAACATCGCCAAACTCGATGGCCGCGTCCGCCATTGCCTTGAACGCCGGCCACAGGGACAACGCCGAAGCGTGCATCAGCCCGAGGTGCAAATCGGTGTGCGCACCATTGCCGCGACGGTCCACCAGCGCCGGTTTCGGCGACAGGTCCGCTTCGTCGATCAGCGCGTCCACCGCCAGGTCCGCCAGCCGTTCGGCCAGGGTGAGGGTTTTCGGTTGCAGGTTGAATGCGTGCATTACCAGCTCCTGAACTTGGCGGGCGGGTTGTAGAGGCCACCGGACCACTCCACCAGATCGGCCACGCTTTTCGCTGCGAGCAGTTCGCGAGTGGCGTCGGTGCGGCGGATGCCGAGGTCTTCAGGCAAGGCGATCAGGCCTTCGCGGCGCATGCGCGCGGTGTCTTTGGGGTTGTGGCGCAAGCCGATGGCGGTCACCCCGGCGACGGCGGCGATCATCGCCTGGCGCTCTTCGAGGGAACGGGCCTTGTACAGATAGGCGATGCCTTCTTCGGTGAGCAGGTGGGTGACGTCATCGCCGTAAACCATGATCGGCGCCAGCGGCATGCCGCTTTTCTTCGCAACGTCCACCGCGTCGAGGGTTTCAACGAAGGTCGGTTTGCCGCCCTCCTGGAAGGTCTCGACCATTTGCACCACGAGTTTCTTGCCACGTTCGAGCATCGGCTCGGCCACGTCGGTATGGCGCATGTCGAGCCAGGCCGGCGTACCGTGACGACGACCGCGCGGGTCGTGCCCCATGTTCGGCGCGCCACCGAAACCGGCCAGGCGTCCGCGAGTCACGGTAGAGGAATGACCGTCGCCATCGACTTGCAGGGTCGCGCCGATGAACAGGTCCACCGCGTATTGCCCGGCGAGCTGACTGAACATCCGGTTGGAGCGCAGGGAGCCATCGCGACCGGTGAAGAACACATCAGGCCGGGCGGCGATGTAGTTTTCCATGCCCAGTTCGGTGCCGAAGCAATGCACACTTTCGACCCAGCCACTTTCGATGGCCGGGATCAGGGTTGGGTGCGGATTGAGCGTCCAGTTGCGGCAGATCTTGCCCTTGAGGCCAAGGGACTCACCGTAAGTCGGCAGGATCAATTCAATGGCGGCGGTGTTGAAGCCGATGCCGTGGTTCAGCGACTGAACGTTGTGTTTTTCGTAGATCCCGCGGATCGCCATCATCGCCATCAACACATGCACAGGCTTGATGTGGCGTGGGTCGCGGGTGAACAACGGCTCGATGTAGAACGGCTTGTCGGCCACTACCACGAAGTCGACCCAGGACGCGGGGATATCCACGCGAGGCAGGTCGCTGACATCGTCCACCAGTTGATTGACCTGGACGATGACGATGCCGTCGCTGAAGGCGGCTGGTTCGATCAACGCGGGGGTGTCTTCGGTACTTGGGCCGGTGTAGATGTTGCCGGCACGGTCGGCCATGAAACCGGCCGAGAGCACGACGTTGGGGATCAGGTCCACCACCAGCCGCGCATAGAGCTCGATATAGGTGTGAATCGCGCCGATTTCCAGCAAACCGTCTTCGAGCAACTGGCTGATGCGCAAGCTTTGGGTGCCGGCGAACGAGAAATCGAGCTTGCGCGCGATGCCGCGTTCGAACAGGTCCAGGTGCTCGGAACGCCCGACACTGGGCATGATCATGTGTAAGTCATGCAGCTTGCCCGGATCGGCCTTGGCCAGGGCGCGGGACAGGAAGTCCGCCTGCTTCTGGTTATTGCCCTCCAGCACCACACGGTCGCCGGGCAGAATCAACGCCTCCAGCGCCGCCACGATTTTGTCGGTGGGCAGCACCACACCGTCGGCAAGCCCCTTCACCAATTCGAGACGCCGCTGCTTTTCGCTGCGCCGCCGCGTCCATCGCGAGTCGGGGGATATTGTTGTTGTCATGACCACTCCACGGGTTCGCTGTCGTGGGGTCACCTTAGGAGTGTTGGGTGGGGGGCATCAATCAAGCAGAGTGTTGGATCGTTACGGTCAGGGTAATGATCGACAGAAGATCTCTGTTGCCAGTCCTGGCCTCATCGCGGGCAAGCCCGCTCCCACAGGTATTGTGTATGACTCAGGATTTGAGCACGACACGGACACTGTGGGAGCGGGCTTGCCCGCGATGAGGCCAGTACATTCCCCGCAGCTTTCGATGACGAAGACTTCGTCGCTCATGGCAGAGAGCAACAACCGATAAGTCCCAAAATAGGACCGATCGGTCCCTTTTTGGGAATCCTTTGTGGTGAGGGGGCAAGCCCCCTCGCCACAGGGAGGTCCGACAGCCTGAGGTTTTGTGTTTAAAAGTTTGTCCGCAGGAACGGTGTGAGGCTACGCAGTCTGGCGTCGCTGCCTACAGCAATGCCGGAACCCGCCGACTGGTGGGGTTTTGTGTTGGTCTTTATCGTTTGAGTGTCGCTGCCAATTCAGCGACCGGGCTTGGAACCCCGAGGTGTAGAAGGCGCAAAAGCGCCCCCTCATGACGTATGCTTGCGCACCTTTAATGTGTGTACTCCGTTATGGCGGCTGTGCGCGGGAGACCTTCGGGTCTGCCGGGTTTTCTCCACCTCGGGTTCCAACCTGCGTACAGCTGCCACCCCTTCGCTTGGAACCGATGGAGCAGTTGAAACACATTACTGGAGACTCACTATGTTCAAAGCTACTCCCAATCCCCCGGAAACCGGCGTCGATTCCCAAGCCTCCCTCGAAGCCGAGAAACTCAAGGAAGCCGCCGACCGCGCCTTCTCTCATTACTTCCCGTCACCCCACGAAAAACCGGCCAAACGCCGTAAGTCCCGGCTCTTCAGCGTCGCCCCCGACATCGATACCGAAGCCCTTCTGGCCAATGCCTCCGAAGACCTGCTGTCCATCAGCGCCATTGCTGCCGATCTGGCGGACGATGTGGAAGGCTCACGCCGCTCCGTAGCCTTGGCGCTCAGCCGTTTGGCGGATGGCGTGCAGTTGTTGGTGGAGCGGGTGCTGGATCATCATGAGTCGTTGCAAATGAAGGCTCGGGCCGGGGTTTAGCAGCCAGGTCTTTGGTAAGTTGGAGGCCGCCTTCGCGGGCAAGCCTCGCTCCTACAGGGTTTTGTGCACGCTGCAGATCCAACGTAGGAGCGAGGCTTGCCCGCGAAGGGGCCAGTCAGACCAACCCAGCACTCACAAGCAGTTCTTCCAACGCCAACAAATCAGGCACCTTGGCCACTTGCTCGGCCACCTGCACTGCGGCCTTTTCCAGCGAACACAACGGCACGTCGACATAACTCAACTGACTGTCGAGTTTGTAAGAGCGCGGAATTCCCTGCACCAGCAGCGCAATGAACTTCAACTCAGGCCGCCCGCCGAGGGCGTTGAGGATGACGATCCGTGCTCGCTCGCCAATCACCACTTTGTTGCCACACGCCGACTCGAAACTGAGCAGTGGAATCTGCCGTTCGCGCCAGGTCACCCGCCCCAGGTACCACGGCGGTGTATCGAGATCGAAAGCCCCCGGCTGATAGTCGATGAGTTCAGCGACGGCGACGTTGGGCAGGATCAGGTTGCGGTCAGCCAAAGGCAGCAGCAAGCCGGTAAGGTTGCTGGAGCGGTGCTCATGCATGGGTTTTGCTCCACCGGGCGATGCTGTCGAGCAGCACCGATTCCTGATACGGCTTGCCGAGGTAGTCGTTGACGCCAATGGCCATGGCGCGGTCGCGGTGCTTTTGACCCGTGCGGGAGGTGATCATGATGATCGGCAGATGCTGCAAGCGCTCGTCGGCGCGCACCTGGGTCGCCACTTCAAAGCCGTCCATGCGCGGCATTTCGATGTCCAGCAGCATCAGGTCGGGCATCTGTTCTTCCAGCAGCAACATGGCATCGACACCGTCCTTGGCGGTCAGCACGTTCATGCCGTGGCGTTCCAGCAGACGACTGGTGACCTTGCGCACGGTGACCGAATCGTCGACCACCAGCACCAGCAACGGCCGTTGCGATTCGGGCTCTACGTCTTGCGTCACCGGCCGTTGCGGCACCCGCGTTTGCATCGCGCGGATCGGCGCCAGCAAGTCGAGAATCAGTACCACCCGGCCATCGCCCAGAATCGTCGCGCCGGACAAACCCTGCACTGCGGCGAATTGCGGGCCAAGGCTTTTGACCACGATTTCCCGGGTGCCGGCCATGGCATCCACCTGCACCGCGACGTGCCGTTCGTTGCACTGCACCAGCAACACCGGCAACGGCAGGCTCTGGCCCAGCAGTTTCGGGCGCGTGCTGGTTTTCAGCAGCTCGCCGAGGTAGCACAACTCATAACGTTGCCCGGCGTATTCGTAGGTCGGTGGATCGAGCCGGTAATGCCCTTCGAGCTCGTTGGGCAACACCCGAACGATGCCATCGATGGTGTTCAGCGGAATCGCGTATTGATCCTCTCCGCATTGCACCATCAGCGCGCGGTTGACCGACACGGTGAACGGCAGGCGAATGCGGAAATGCACGCCCTGCCCCGATGTCGAGTCGATGCTCATGGTCCCGCCGAGCTGCCGGACCTCTTCGTGAACCACGTCCATGCCCACGCCACGCCCGGAGATCTGAGTGATTTTCTCGGCGGTGGAGAACCCCGGTTGCAGAATGAATTGCAGCACGTCGTGATCGCTGATGTCGCTGTCCGGGTCGAGCAGCCCGCGTTTGATCGCCTTGCGCCTCACGGCGTCCAGCGGCACGCCGGCACCGTCGTCGCGGATGTCGAAAATGATGTCGCTGCCCTCCCGGGACAAATCCAGGGTGATCTTGCCCTGGGCCGGTTTACCGGCCGCGATCCGCACCTCGGCCGATTCCAGCCCATGGTCGACGGCGTTGCGCAGCATGTGTTCCAGCGGCGCGGCCATGCGCTCGAGGACGTTGCGGTCCATCTCGCCTTCGGCGTTGCCAACGATGAACTCCACGTCCTTGCCCAGTTCGCTGGCAACCTGACGCACGATACGCTTCAACCGCGGCAGCATCCGCTCGAACGGCACCATGCGCGTGCGCATCAAGCCTTCTTGCAATTCAGTGTTGATACGGCCCTGCTGTTGCAACAGGTTTTCCGCATCCTGATTGCGCCGGTCGAGGGTTTCCTTGAGGTCGAGCAGGTCGGAGGCGGATTCGAACAGTGCCCGCGACAACTGTTGCAGCTGCGAGTGACGGTCCATCTCCAGCGGGTCGAACTCTTCATAACCCAGGCGCTCGGCCTCGACTTGCTGACGGCTGAGAATCCGCCCCTGGGTTTCGGTGTCGAGGCGGCGCAACTGGTCGCGCATACGCTCGATGGTGGTTTCCATCTCGCTCAGGGCCACCCGTGCATCGTTGACCTGTTGTTCGATGCGGCCACGGAAGATCGAGGTCTCCCCGGCCAGGTTGACCAGGTCGTCGAGCAGCTCCGCCGAGACCTTGACCGTGTCGGCGGCTTCGGGTTGCAGCGTGGCTGGCTCGGCTTTGGGCGCCGCGGGCATCGCCACCGGTGTCGGTGTTTCGGGTACCGCCGGATGGCTGAAGTTCTTGATCGCCTCGATCAGCTGATCGGCCGGTGGCAGTGGCTGACCGGCGCGGGTGGCGTCGAGCATCTGCGCCAGTCGGTCATGGCTGCTCTGCAACAACGTGAACAGCGCCGCGGTCGGTTGCAGCACGCCGGCGGACAAGCCTTCGTAGAGGAATTCCAGCTCATGGGCCAGGTCGCCGATCGGCGCGATTTCCACCATTCGCGCGCCACCCTTGAGGGTATGCAGGTCGCGCAGCAGGGTTTCCACTTCCTGACGATTCGATGGTTCGGCCTGCCAGCGCAACAGCGCTGCGCCGGAGTTTTCAATGATGTCGAAACCTTCCTCGAGGAAGATCTCCAGAAGCTCGGAATCGTGGCTCGCCGAGTCATTGCTGGCCGCCGGTTCAATCACATCCGCACTGCCGGCATTGCCCAGACGAAACTCTCGAATGGCCTCGATCAATTCGCCCGGGTCGCCCAACGGACGGTTGTGCTGCAACTGTTCGAGGAACACGGCCAGTCGGTCATGGCTCTGTTGCAGCAATTGCGCCAGTGCTTCGCTGTGGCTGTAACGGCGGTCCACCAGGCCTTCGTAAAGGCTTTCCAGTTCATGGGCCAGATCGCCCACCGGCTCGACCTCGGCCATCCGCGCACCGCCCTTGAGGGTGTGCAAATCGCGCTGCAAGGACAGTAGCGGCGCGGCGTTGTCCGGGTCGCTCAACCAGCGCTGCAAGGCCTGGCCGGCGCTTTCGAGGATATCCACCGCCTCCTCAAGGAAGATCGAAACGATCTCGTCGTCCAGCTCCACCTGCGTCGCGGTCTGCTCCAGCTCGGCCGTGGCGCTGCCCAGCTCCCGAATGCTCAAGGTGCGGCTGCCGTCACTGCGGATCAGGCCCATGGAGGATGGGTCGAGACTCTCATCGAGCAAGCCGCGCAAGGCCCGCACCCGCTGTGGTTGCGCGGTGACTTCCTGGCCGGCGGCCAGTTCGTCGAGCATGTTGATCAGCGCTTCGTGGGCACTTTGCGCCTCGTGGAAAAACCTGTCGCTGACCGCCAGGCTGCTTTCTTCCACCGCGCCATAAAGGTCGAGCAAGGCTTCACAGAGCTCGTCCACCGGATGCAGGTCGGCCAGGTGCGCGCCTTCGCCGAGGGTGGTCAATTCGTCCAGCAGCGCGCTGAGTTCCTGGCGCTCGCCGGGATGCTGCTGCCAGCGCTGTAACAGGCTTTCGGCGTCCAACAGGATGTCCATGCCCTGGGCGAGGAAGTTGTTGATCAACTGCGGATCACGCTTGATCCGCAGCCCCGTGTTGGGCGCGCTCGACAGGCTTTGCAGACGCTCGGCCAGCAATGTCTGGGTTCGTTCGATCAACGAACGGGCGCCGGGAATGGTGGCCAGCGGGTCGCTCTTGAGTTGGCGCAGCCCTCGGCGGAACAAGCCTTCGGCTTCCAGCAGCAATTCGACTTCGTCCAGATCGAGGGCGATCCGGTGCGCCTTGTACTCCCGGGCCAGTTGATCCAGCGACGCCGCCAGCTCGGCAATCGGCAGCACGCCGGCCATCGAGGCACTGCCCTTGAGGGTGTGCAAGGCCCGCTGCAACTCATCGCTGGCCTGCAGCGGCACATGCTCGGCGGCTTGCTCAAGAAAGCGATTGAGACTGTTCAAATGGGTTTCGGCTTCGTTGCGGAAGATCTCCAGCAACAGCGGATCGAGCGCTGCGACATCCTGCGCGTCCTCATCGGACAGCAGTTCATCGCCCTTGGCGAGGGCATGGGCGCGGGCGGCCAATCGATCGACATCGTTGCGCTGGCGCTGGGCATGAGCGGCGAACTCGGCCACCAGCTCCGGCAGCAACTTCAGCGCGTCGCCCACCAGTTGCTGCACTGCAGGCAAAGGAGCAACGCTGTGTTCAAGCACGCGGTTGAGCAAGTTTTCCACCGCCCAGGCCAGCTCGCCCAGCACCAGTGCACGGACCATCCGGCCGCTACCCTTGAGGGTGTGAAACGCGCGGCGTAATTCACTCAAGGCCGATGTGCTATCCGGATTGGCCAACCAGCGCGGCAGGTATTCCCGGAGGATTTCCAGAACCTCGTCGGTCTCTTCGAGGAAGACTTCCCGCAGCTCATCGTCCACCGGCTCTTCACCGGCGGGCGGCGGCAACAGACTACCGGGCATCGTCAGTGCCGGCGGGTTGACGGACGACACCGGGCTGGCGAGTACATCGGCCAACGACTGGACGGTTTCGGGGTCGTCCAGCTCCTGCATGTCCTGCATCACCAGGGCTTCACTGGGGCTGAGCACATCCTCAAGCATCGGCACGTGCTGTTCGCTGGGGAAACAGCCGAGTGCGGCCAGGCCTTTTTCCGCAACGTCGAGCAGTTGCTCCCCTGGCGCTTCGGGGTCGTCACTCAGGCGCTCCAGGTAATACTCGATGCTGGTGATGACGTCGGCCAAACTGTCCAGTTGTTGCCAGCCGGGCTGGCCCGGATCCACCAGCAGATGCTCGCGGATGAAGCCGTTACACGCCTCGATCAGGCTCGCCGCACGGGCCAACGGAATCATCGCCAGCGCACCGCGCACTTGGGTCAGCAACGCCGGCAGCGGTTGCAAATGCTGACGGTCCCAGTCGGCGTCGATGTAGTCGACGATCATGTCCTTGGCCTGTTGCAGACAGATGCGCGCTTCCTTGATCACGATCTGGTGGATCTGCGTCAGGTCGGTGGTTGGCAGACGGCTGTCTTCCTGGCTTTCCGGCTCCACGGTACCGACCATGCCGGCCAGGGTCGCTTCGACATAGAGCAAGGCCCCGGCTACGTCCATGAGGGTCGCGTCGTTGGGTTCGCGCTGGCCCTGGGCGAGGCTCAGCACCACCGCCAGTTGATCGATGATGACCTTGCGCGGCTGGCCGAAGCCGAGCACCGCCAGGGTGTCGGCGATTTGCCGCAGGGGCGCCAGCAGGCTTTCGAGGTCCGAGGTGTGCTGACGGTCGCTGCGCACGAACAGGTCCAGGCGCTCCTTGACCCGCACCAACTCTTCGCACAACGCCGCCAACACCGAGCGCATGGCATCGCGATCAGGGCCGGCCAGCCGTGCCCGTTCTTCATGAACCATCGCGCTGTCGGGTAATGCGTCGTCCAGTGAGTAGCGATCTTTCATGGTCAGCATCTGCCCGGTGGGGTGTTCGGCCTTGGCAATATAGAACAACAAACTCTTGAGCAGCTCTGGCGGTGCCGGTTGATTGATCGCGGGCATGCCTTGTTCGAGCAGACGCTTGAGTTCTTTGTCGGCGTCCTTGAACAGGCTGCGCAACGCGGGGCTGTTGGCGATCGAGCCATTTCGCAGGCCTTCGACCAGCGCCGAAGCGACTTGCCACAACGGGCTCAGGGGCGCATTGGCGCACAGCCCTTCGAGACGGGCAAAAACTTTGGCCAGATAAGCCAAGTGGGTTTCGTCATCCTGCTCGCGCAGCAAGCCGGCCAGCGCCATTTGCAGCATTTGCCGCAATTTGCGCAGCACATTCGGCAAGTCGGACGGTTCCAGCAGCGCCAGGGCTTCTTCGCTCAGAGGCGGCAATTCAGGGAGTTGCGGGCTGAACAGGCTGGTTTCCGACAACAGGCTTTCACCACGGGCGCTGCGCAGGTCGTTGATCAACGGCAACACCACCAGCGGCAAATCGCGACGGGCGCCTTGCACCCGATCGAGGTAAGTCGGCAATCGCCCCAGGGCACGCAGCAACAGATGGATAGCCTCGTCGCGATGGCTGACGCGGCTCTGTTGCAAGGCGATGATCAACTGTTCGATCTCTTCGGCAAGCAGAGCCGCGCCGTAGAACTCGACCATCTGCAAACTGCCATGAACCTGATGGACACAGGCCAGGCACTCACTCAGGGCGTGCGTTGCCTGCGGGTCGTCGATCAGGGTTTCGATCGCCTGATGAGCCTGCTTCAGCGTTTCGGCAATCTCGCCTTTGACCCATTCGAGGGCCACATAGTCGTGCCGATCACCCATAACTACTCCAATACAAATGCATACGCCCTGAGGCGCTTCAAGCGTTGTCCGCAGGCTTGGCCGGCAAGGTGAAACCGGATACCGAACGCCGCAACTGGCTGGCCATTTTCGCCAGGTTGCCAATGCTCTCGGCCGTGGCGGTGGAGCCGGACGAGGTCTGCGTGGTGATCTGCTGGATCACGTTCATCGTCAAGGAAATCTGGCCGGCCGAAGACGTCTGCTGCTGCGCGGCGTTGGAAATGCTCTGGATCAGTGCCGCGAGGGTCTTCGATACGCCTTCGATTTCTTCCAGGGCCACCCCGGCATCCTGCGCCAGACGCGCGCCGCGCACCACTTCGGTGGTGGTCTGCTCCATGGAAATCACCGCTTCGTTGGTGTCGGTCTGGATCGCCCGCACCAGGGTTTCGATCTGCCGGGTCGCCGCGGACGAACGCTCGGCCAGGCGCTGTACTTCGTCGGCCACCACCGCAAAACCGCGCCCGGCGTCACCGGCCATGGAGGCCTGAATCGCCGCGTTGAGGGCGAGGATGTTGGTCTGATCGGCAATGTCATCGATCAGGCTGACAATGTCACCGATTTCCTGCGAAGACTCGCCGAGACGCTTGATGCGCTTGGCGGTGTCCTGGATCTGTTCACGAATATTGTCCATGCCGTGGATGGTGTTGTGCACCACCTCGTTGCCTTTGTTGGCAATTTCTACCGAGCGCTCGGCCACCGCCGAGGATTCGGCGGCGTTGGCCGAGACCTGATCGATGGACTGGGCCATGTCGTTGATCGCCGTGGACGCTTCGGAAATCTGCTGCGCCTGATGCTCCGAAGCCTGGGCCAGGTGCATGGCGGTGGCCTGGGTTTCCTGCACGGCGGCGGCGACCTGGCCGGCGGTGAGGTTGATGGTCGCTACCAGATCGCGCAGTTGGTCGACGGAATAGTTGATCGAGTCGGCAATGGTCCCGGTGAAGTCTTCGGTCACCGAGGCGGTCACGGTCAGGTCGCCGTCGGCCAGGTCTTCAATCTCGTCCAGCAAACGCATGATCGCGTTTTGGTTGCGCTCGTTCTTTTCTGCGGTTTCGCGCAACTGACGGTTGGTTTCGCGCACCATCACCAGGCCGATGAGGATGATCGACATCAGCGCCAGCAGGCCCAGCACATAGCCGCCGATAGTGTCGGTATTGCGCCCGCCGGCGAGGTTTTCGAAACGGCTGGCCAGGTGCGAGGCTTCATCGAGCAGGGTTTGCGACAGGGTAAAAATATTGGTGGCCGATTCTCGGACCTTGAGCAGCTCCGGCGAGGTTTCGAGGATTTCGTCCACCGAACCCGAGACGAATTCGAACAGTTCGGAAATCTCGGTCAACCGGGCACGGGCATCGCGGTCTTCGACCTGGCTGATTTTCAGCGCCGCATTGCCCTGAAGCATGCCGTTGAGCACCTGGCCAAAACGCGCCGCATCGCGACCGAAGGCGTCGGCGGCCTGCTGCGAGTTTTCGTCGCCGGAGAGCACGGTGTTCACTGCACCGAGAATGCGCTCGGCCAGCAGCGACTGACGCTGGGCCATCGCCACCTGAGCGGCTGGGGCACCACGTTGCAGGAGGGTTTCGACGACCTTTTCATACTCGACCTGCAACTGCGGCACGGTTTCGGCCAGCGTCGCGGCGACTTGATGCAACGACAGCACGGTCTGTTCGCTGGAGAGAATGGCGTCGGTGTTTTTCAGCAGCCGCTCCCAATCCAGCTGCACAGCGCGCATTTCCGGGCGCACGGTGGACGGTGCCGGCGGCAGGCCGGTGGAGGGGTCGCCTTTCTTCAGATAGCCCCAACGCAGGGCGAAGTCGTTGCGCGCATCGCTGAGCAACTTGAACGCCGCAGCCTTGCCGGCGGCGGCTTCGGTGGCGTTCTTGGCGATGCGTTGCGACAGCACGCGCAACTCACCGGCGTGGCCGATGTACTGTTTGTCGTAATTCGCCTGGGTGTTGAGGTACGCGAAATTGGCGAACAGCAGCATGATGAAGATGATCAGCGCGATGAACAGCACGATAATCTGAGACCGACTGCGCGACCCTTCCGGCGTACCTGCGTTTGCTTTAATCATCGGTCCTCGCCTGTTAACCAACACCCTTGTGAGACCTGACAGGAACCCTGTGGGAGCGGGCTTGCCCGCGATGAGGGCGTGTCAGTCGACATTTATTGAACCTGACGCACCGCTATCGCGGGCAAGCCCGCTCCCACAGGTTATGCGGCGACGTTCATAAAGCCTTGCGACTGCGCCAACGCAAACGGGCTGAACACCTGCCAATTCTGTTCACGCTGAAACCGGCCTTTGACGAACGGCGCAATCGGCCCCTGCTGCTCGTCCATAGGCACCGGTTCCAGGCTGTCCTGGGCAAAGTGCTGCAAGCCGAAGACCTCATCGACCAGCAACCCGGCGAACACGTCGTTATGCTCCACCACCAATATCCGCCGCTGCTTGCGCAGGGACGACAGTTCATGGCCGGCCTCATAACCATGAAAGAAGCCGTACACGTCCATGATCGGCAGCAGTCGCCCCCGCAGGTTCGCCACGCCCTTGACCCAAGGTTTGACTCCCGGCAATTGGGTAACACGCGGCTCGTGCAGGACTTCGCCGACTTCCCCCATGGGCGCGACGTACCAGCGCTCGCCCAGGCGAAAACCGATGCCGCTCCAGCTGTCCTGACGAGTCGGCTGGGACGGCAAGTCCGCCGCCAGCAGACGACAGCGCTGGTCAATCTGCAGCAGCAGTTCGAAAGCCGTCAGCGACTCGGTCATGGCCGGACGATCAACCGGCCAGCACGTTGTTCAGGGTCTTGATCAGGGTGTCTTCATCGACCGGTTTGGTCAGGTAGTCCTTGGCGCCCTGGCGCGTGCCCCAGACTTTGTCGGTTTCCTGATCCTTGGTGGTGATGATAATCACCGGGATGTGCCCGGTTTCCGGGTCTTTGGTCAGCTGGCGGGTCGCCTGAAAACCATTGAGGCCGGGCATGACGATGTCCATCAGTACCGCGTCGGGCTTTTCCTGACGGGCCAGGGCCACGCCGTCGGCGCCGTTTTCGGCTTTCAACACTTCATGACCGTGCTTTTCGAGCATGCCGGTCAGTTTGTACATTTCAGTCGGCGAATCATCGACGATCAGAATACGTGCCATGGTCTTCCCCATTCTTGTCGACGCAAGGCCCACTGGCCGAGCGTCACTGTGCGTGTCCTACTGCGGCGAAACGACAGCAAAGCCCGGTACGTGGGCCTGGATCGCGTTCAGCAGTTCTTCCTTGCTGAAAGGCTTGGTCAAAAACTGGTCGGACCCGACGATCCGCCCCTTGGCCTTGTCGAACAACCCGTCCCTGGACGACAGCATAATCACTGGCGTGGACTTGAACGCACTGTTGTTCTTGATCAACGCACAGGTCTGATAGCCATCCAGACGCGGCATCATGATGTCGACAAAGATGATGCCTGGGTGATTGTCGGCAATCTTGGCCAGGGCATCGAAACCATCGATTGCGGTGATGACTTCACAGCCCACGTTTTTCAACAGCGTTTCGGCGGTGCGACGAATCGTTTTCGAATCATCGATCACCATGACCTTCAAGGCGCTGGAATGCTGTTCCATAGGGGCTCTACCGTCGCCTTTGTGAATCAATTTGTCCGTTTGTGACCCGAAACCCTTGATACTCAAGGGCCAGCACCACTTGGCTGCCTTTTTAGCACAGTCTCCCCCTCCAATCTATCGGGTGACCTGTGCGGTGGTTTTTCCTTGACCGGGAACCCACTCAGCGCCACTCTGACGCCACTTTTTCACCGCATTTTTCACCCCAATTTCGAGGAAAACCCCATGAGCGTTCGCGTCGGGATTGTCATGGATCCTATCGCCGGCATCTCCTATAAAAAGGATAGCTCGCTGGCCATGCTGCTGGCCGCGCAAAAGCGTGGCTGGGAACTGTTCTATATGGAACAGCGCGATTTGTATCAGGCCGAGGGCCAGGCGCGCGCGCGGATGCGTCCGCTGAAAGTCTTCGCCGACCCGCACAAGTGGTTCGAGCTGGGCACCGAATCCGACGCACTGCTGAGCGATCTGGACGTGATCCTGATGCGCAAGGATCCGCCGTTCGACATGGAGTTCGTCTACTCCACTTACCTGCTGGAGCAAGCCGAGAACGCCGGCGTGCTGGTGGTCAACAAGCCGCAAAGCCTGCGTGACTGCAACGAGAAACTGTTCGCCACGTTGTTCCCGCAGTGCACGCCGCCAACCATCGTCAGCCGTCGCCCGGACGTGTTGCGTGAATTTGCCGACCATCACGGTGACGTGATCCTCAAGCCGCTGGACGGCATGGGCGGTTCGTCGATCTTCCGTCACACCGCGGGCCACCCGAACCTGTCGGTGATCCTTGAAACCCTGACCTTGCATGGCAAGCAGCAGATCATGATCCAGGGTTACCTGCCGGCGATCGTTGACGGCGACAAGCGCATCCTGATGATCGACGGCGAGCCGGTGGATTATTGCCTGGCCCGGATTCCGGCCGCCGGCGAAACCCGTGGCAACCTCGCCGCCGGTGGCCGTGGCGAAGCCCGACCGCTGACCGAGAAAGATCGCTGGATCGCCGCGCAAGTCGGCCCGACCCTGCGCGAGAAGGGCTTGCTGTTCGTCGGTCTCGACGTGATCGGTGAGCACCTGACCGAAATCAACGTCACCAGCCCGACCTGCATTCGCGAGATCGATAATGCGTTCGGCACCGACATTGGTGGCCAGTTGATGGATGCCATCGATCAGAAGCTCAAGGCTCGTTGATCGAGAACAGCCAAGAAACATCCAACATTGCGTTATCATCGCCGGCCTGTAAAAAACGCGATGTTGGTTTTCTTGTCATGACACTCCCGTCCGATCTGCCCCCTGAACTCGCCCATCGTGGCGTGCGCCCGGCCGATCGCCTCGGTTTTACCCTGTTTCTCGCGGCACTGATTCACCTGGCCTTGCTGTTGGGCGTCGGGTTCACCATGGTCGAACCCAAGCAAATCAGCAAAACCCTGGAAATCACCCTCGCCACCTTCAAAAGCGAAACCAAGCCGAAAAAAGCCGATTTCCTCGCTCAAGAGAATCAGCAAGGCAGCGGCACCCTGGATAAAAAGGCCATTCCAAAGACCACCGAGGTCGCGCCCTTCCAGGACAACAAGGTGCAGACGGTCACTCCGCCGCCAACCGCCAAACCCCAAGTGCAGGAAGCCGCGCCCAAGGCCGCCGTGACGACTGTCGCGCCGAAGCCGAAAAAAGCCGCGACCAAGCAGGAAGACGTCAAGACCGAGACCAAGCCCAAGGTCGAAGCACCGACCTTCGACAGCTCACAGTTGTCCAGCGACATCGCCAGCCTGGAAGCGGAACTGGCCAACGAGCAACAGCTGTACGCCAAACGCCCGCGCATCCACCGCTTGAGCGCCGCGTCGACCATGCGCGACAAGGGTGCCTGGTACAAGGATGAATGGCGCAAGAAGGTCGAGCGCATCGGCAACCTCAACTACCCCGACGAGGCCCGACGCAAACAGATTTATGGCAATTTGCGCCTGATGGTCTCGATCAATCGCGACGGCTCGCTGTATGAAGTATTGGTGCTGGAATCGTCCGGCCAACCGCTGCTGGATCAGGCGGCGCAGCGCATCGTGAGGCTGGCCGCGCCGTTCGCACCGTTTACCGGGGATCTGTCGGACATCGACCGCCTGGAAATCATCCGCACCTGGAGGTTTGCGCGCGGGGATAGACTCTCCAGTAATTGACACCCCACGGATCCCTGTGGGAGCGGGCTTGCCCGCGATAGCGGTCTGTCTGACGCTACTATTTTGGATGTGCCGCCGTCATCGCGGGCAAGCCCGCTCCCACAGGGAACAGGTTGTTTGCTGGGATTCGGGGCATTTCCTGTGCATCCTCAGCTTGTCAGTTCGCCCCTCCAACGCCACACTAGCGCTCATGAAGAACGTCAGCCCCAGCTACCTCAAGCATCACTTCCTGATCGCCATGCCCCACATGGCCGACCCGAACTTTGCGCACACCTTGACCTACATCGTCGAGCACACGGCCAATGGTGCCATGGGGCTGGTGGTCAACCGTCCGCAGGACCTGAACCTGGCCGATATCCTCGAGCAATTGCGCCCCGATATCGAACCGCCAGTGCTCTGCCAGCACGTGCCGATTTTTATCGGCGGCCCGGTGCAAACCGATCGCGGCTTTGTCCTGCACCCGTCGGGAAAAACCTATCAGGCTACCGTTGATCTGGATGGCGAGTTGTCGCTGTCGACCTCCCAGGACGTGCTGTTCGCCATCGCCGATGGCGTCGGCCCCGCGAAAAGTTTGATCACCCTCGGCTATGCCGGTTGGGAAGCCGGGCAACTGGAAGCCGAACTGGCCGACAACGCCTGGCTGACTTGCCCGTTCCATGCCGACATCCTGTTCAACACCAGCAGCGAGTTACGTCTCGAAGCGGCGGCCAAGCACCTGGGTATCAACCTTAGCCTGCTCACCAGCCAGGCGGGGCACGCCTGATGGCCCTGCGGCTGATTCTGGGTTTCGACTACGGCACCAAGCAGATCGGCGTTGCGGTCGGCCAGGTGATTACCGGCCAGGCCCGCGAGCTGTGCACCTTGAAGGCACAAAATGGCATTCCCGACTGGAATCAGGTCGAAGCCCTGATCAAAGAGTGGAAACCCGACGCCGTGGTGGTCGGCCTGCCGTTGAACATGGACGGCACGCCCAGCGACATGTGCCTGCGGGCCGAAAAATTCGCCCGGCGCCTGAACGGCCGCTACAACCTGCCCTTCTATACTCACGACGAGCGCCTGACCACCTTCGAGGCCAAAGGCGAACGCCTGGTCCGTGGCGGCCAGAAAGGCAGTTACCGCGACAACCCGGTCGATGCCATCGCCGCCGCCCTGCTGCTGCAAGGCTGGCTCGACGAAAACACCGCACTGTTCGAATCCTCCAGCACCTGATTCTGAAGAGTCGCTACGGCGGCTCCCTTAGCTACAACCCGAGCCCTACCCACGCGCCATACCCACAAAGCGGGCTCGGGACCAAGAAGGAGCAAACCATGAGCCTGCCTAATCCCGCCGAACTGATCAGCCAGATGGCGATCCGTCTCAAGGCTTACCTGGAAAACCGTGGCATCAGCGAACCGCGTTATATCGGTATTCGGACCGGTGGCATCTGGGTCGCTCAGACGTTGCTCAAGGAGTTGGGCAGCGACGCGCCGCTGGGCACCCTTGATGTGTCCTTCTACCGCGACGACTTCAGCCAGAGCGGCCTGCACCCGCAAGTGCGTCCTTCGGCGCTGCCATTCGAGATCGAAGGCCAGCACCTGGTGCTGATCGACGACGTGTTGATGAGCGGTCGGACCATCCGCGCCGCGATGAACGAACTGTTCGACTACGGTCGCCCGGCCAGCGTGACGCTGGTGTGCCTGCTGGACCTGGACGCCGCTGAGCTGCCGATCCGCCCGAATGTAGTCGGCGCGACCCTGTCACTGGCGGCCCACGAACGGGTGAAGCTGTCCGGTCCGGAACTCAAGCTCGAACTGCAAGACCTCGCCCTTTAATTCGCCCTATTGAGAGTCCCCCTCGCGATGACGCCTCTAGAAACCAAGCGCCCGCTGCAGCTCAATGATCAGGGCCAGCTGCGCCACTTCCTCTCGCTCGACGGTTTGCGCCGCGAGCTGCTGACGGAAATCCTCGACACCGCCGACTCGTTCCTCGAAGTCGGCGCCCGGGCGGTGAAGAAAGTCCCGTTGTTGCGCGGCAAGACCGTGTGCAATGTGTTCTTCGAGAACTCCACCCGCACCCGCACCACCTTCGAACTGGCGGCCCAGCGGCTGTCGGCCGACGTGATCACCCTGAACGTATCCACGTCGTCGGCGAGCAAGGGCGAAACCCTGCTCGACACCCTGCGCAACCTCGAAGCCATGGCCGCCGACATGTTCGTCGTACGTCACGGTGATTCCGGCGCGGCGCACTTCATTGCCGAACATGTCTGCCCACAAGTGGCGATCATCAACGGTGGCGACGGCCGTCACGCGCACCCGACCCAGGGCATGCTCGACATGCTCACCATTCGTCGGCACAAGGGCGGCTTCGAAAACCTCTCGGTGGCCATCGTCGGCGACATCCTGCACTCGCGGGTGGCACGCTCGAACATGTTGGCGCTGAAAACCCTCGGCTGCCCGGACATCCGCGTGATCGCGCCGAAAACCCTGCTGCCGATCGGCATCGAGCAATACGGTGTGAAGGTCTACACCGACATGACCGAAGGCCTGAAAGACGTCGACGTGGTGATCATGCTGCGCTTGCAGCGTGAGCGCATGACCGGCGGCCTGCTGCCAAGCGAAGGCGAGTTCTACCGCCTGTTCGGCCTGACCACCGCACGCCTGGCCGGTGCCAAACCCGATGCCATCGTGATGCACCCTGGGCCGATCAACCGTGGGGTGGAAATTGAGTCGGCGGTGGCCGACGGTCCGCACTCGGTGATCCTCAACCAAGTGACCTACGGCATCGCGATTCGTATGGCCGTGCTGTCCATGGCCATGAGCGGGCAAACAGCCCAGCGCCAATTCGAGCAGGAGAACGCCCAGTGAAGCTCAGCATTCTCGGCGCACGCGTTATCGATCCGGCCAGCGGCCTGGATCAAGTGACTGACATCCATGTTGAAGCCTGCAAGATCGTCGCCCTTGGCGCCGCTCCGGCCGGTTTTGTTGCCGTCGACACCATCGACGCCAAGGGCCTGGTGGCCGCCCCGGGCCTGGTTGACCTGAACGTTGCCCTGCGCGAGCCGGGCTACAGCCGCAAAGGCTCGATCGCCAGCGAAACCCGCGCGGCCGCCGCCGGCGGCGTGACCAGCCTGTGCTGCCCGCCGAAAACCAAACCGGTGCTGGACACCTCGGCCGTGGCCGAACTGATCCTCGACCGTGCTCGTGAGGCCGGCAACACCAAAGTGTTCCCGATCGGCGCCCTGAGCAAAGGCCTGGACGGCGAGCAGTTGGCCGAACTGGTCGCCTTGCGCGATGCCGGCTGCGTGGCCTTCGGCAATGGCCTGGAGAGCTTCCGCAACACCCGCACCCTGTGCCGGGCACTGGAATACGCGGCGACGTTCGACCTGACGGTGATTTTCAACTCGCAGGATCACGACTTGGCCGAAGGTGGCCTGGCCCATGAAGGCCCGACCGCAAGCTTCCTCGGTCTGCCGGGCATTCCGGAAACCGCCGAAACCGTGGCCCTGGCCCGGGATCTGCTGCTGGTCGAGCAAAGCGGCGTACGTGCGCACTTCAGCCAGCTCACCAGCGCGCGCGGCGTAGCGCTGATCGCTCAGGCCCAGGCTCGCGGGCTGAAGGTCACGGCGGATGTGGCGTTGTATCAACTGATCCTCACCGACGAAGCGCTGATCGACTTCAGCAGCCTCTATCACGTCCAGCCGCCACTGCGCACCCGCGCCGACCGCGATGGCCTGCGGGCAGCGGTGAAGTCCGGTGTGGTATCCGCCATCTCCAGCCATCACCAGCCCCATGAGCGCGACGCCAAGCTGGCACCGTTCGGCGCGACCGAACCGGGCATCAGCAGCGTTGAACTGCTGCTGCCGCTGGCGATGACCTTGGTGGAAGACGGTTTGCTCGACCTGCCGACGCTGTTGACACGCCTGAGTGCCGGCCCTGCCGAGGCGTTGCGCCTGCCAGCGGGGAAATTGGCAGTAGGTGGCGCGGCAGACATCGTACTGTTTGACCCGACAGCCTCGACCGTAGCCGGTGAAACCTGGCTGTCCAAGGGCGAAAACTGCCCATTCATTGGCCATAGCCTGCCGGGCGTGGTGCGTTACACCCTGGTGGATGGGCGGATCAGCCATCAGGCGTAAAACGCGGTGCTCCAATCGCGGGCAAGCCCGCTCCCACAGGGTATTCGGTTGGCCGCAAGATTTGCGCACAACACATCCACTGTGGGAGCGGGCTTGCCCGCGATGACTTACTGGAAGGCGCCTCTATTCTGCGCGTTGCGAATCGACACTTGGTCATTCAACGTCCAGAAGTCATACAACACCCCCAGAAAGAACAACCCGCCCGTCACCAGGTACAGCAACCCACTGATCCACTTCCCCTGATACATCCGATGCACACCGAACACCCCAAGGAACGTCAACAGAATCCACGCGACGTTGTATTCGATGGGGCCGGCGGTAAAGCGCAGGTCTGCTTCACGATCCATGGCCGGAATCAGGAACACGTCGATCAACCAGCCAATTCCCAGCAAGCCTAAGGTCAAAAACCAGATCGTCCCGGTCACCGGTCTGCCGTAATAGAAGCGGTGAGCCCCGGTAAAACCGAAAATCCACAGCAGGTAACCGATCACTTTGCTGTGCGTGTCTTGTTGTGAAACGGGTTGTCGATAGGTGTTCATGGATGACCTCGATTCACGCGATAGAGAAATATTCTTGAATTCTTTGTGACTTTTTTACAGGCAGCCGACGTACGGCAGATGCTACCTTCACTCCCGTCAAACCCCTGTACCGCCTGACTTGTGTCCGACAATTGCGCCAAATTGCCGCTTATTTGGTTCCGTTGACCCCAAGGTTGAATCGACCAACGGCCTCGGAAGGGACAAAAAAGCTGTTATAAAGTTGCGCGCTAACCCATACGAGCCTTGCCTAATGCGTCCATTTTTCAAGACATGGCTAACCATTTGCCTATTATTGCCCCTGGCCGCCCACGCCACCAATCGTGAGCAACGTCTTCCTAACGTTAATGGTTACACCCCAAAATCCCATGCTTCTGCTCCTTCGAGCAAAAACCAACAGACCGTACAACGCTCCACCCAACTGAGCAGCGCCAACGGCAAGCTGGTTCCTCCGATGGCGACCAAGGAAAGCAGCAACGTGTTGAGCCGTGCGGTAAACGTCCTCGGCACACCTTATCGTTGGGGCGGCAGCAGCCCAAGTAAAGGGTTCGATTGCAGCGGCCTGGTGAAATACGCGTTCAACGACGCCACCTTCGACCTGCCACGCACCTCCAATGCCATGGCCAGCGGTCACGGTGAGAAAGTCGATCGCAACGAACTGAAGCCAGGCGACCTGATCTTCTTCAACATCAAGAGCCGCCGGGTCAATCATGTGGCCATCTACCTGGGCAACGACCGCTTCATCCACGCACCACGCCGTGGCAAGTCGGTAAGCATCGACACCCTGAAGAAGCCGTACTGGGATAACCACTACGTGGTTGCCAAGCGGGTTCTGCCGAAAGAACCGAACGCAATGCGGGTTGTTCAGCGTTGATCCGAAAGCGCTCCTTCTGAAGACGGCATCTGTGGCGAGGGAGCTTGCTCCCGCTCGAGTGCGCAGCGCTCGCAGTTTTTTGGGGCCGCTTCGCAGCCCAGCGGGAGCAAGCTCCCTCGCCACAGGTTCATATTCCAGCCTCAAAAATTATCCGGCGACCGCGCCTTCTCCCGCGCATGCTCGCGGCTGATCACGCCCTTGGTCACCAACTCCTTCAGACACATATCCAGCGTCTGCATCCCCAGCGACCCTCCGGTCTGAATCGACGAGTACATCTGCGCCACCTTGTCTTCACGGATCAAATTACGGATCGCCGAGGTGCCGAGCATGATTTCGTGTGCGGCAACCCGCCCGCCGCCGACTTTTTTGATCAGTGTCTGGGACACCACCGCCAGCAATGACTCGGAGAGCATCGAGCGCACCATCGATTTCTCGTCACCCGGAAACACGTCCACCACCCGGTCGATGGTTTTCGCCGCCGAGGTGGTGTGCAGCGTACCGAATACCAGATGGCCGGTCTCGGCAGCGGTCAATGCCAGCCGAATAGTCTCCAGGTCACGCATTTCCCCCACCAGAATTACGTCCGGGTCTTCACGCAGGGCCGAGCGCAGGGCCGTGGCAAAGCTGCGGGTGTCGCGATGGACTTCACGCTGATTGATCAGGCATTTGCGCGACTCGTGGACGAACTCGATGGGGTCTTCGATGGTAAGGATGTGGTGATGGCGATGGTTGTTCAGGTAATCGATCATCGCTGCCAGCGTGGTGGACTTGCCGGAACCGGTGGGGCCGGTCACCAGCACCAGACCTCGGGGGGACTCGGTAATCTTGCGAAACACGTCCCCCATGCCCAAGTCGTCCATGCTCAGGACCTTCGACGGAATGGTCCGGAACACCGCGCCCGCGCCACGATTCTGGTTGAAGGCGTTGACCCGGAAACGCGCCACGCCGGGCACTTCGAAGGAAAAGTCGGTTTCAAGATGCTTCTCGAAGTCCACCCGCTGGAGGTCGTTCATGATGTCGTAGATCAGCTCATGCACCTCCTTGTGGTCCAGGGCCGGCAAGTTGATGCGTCGCACATCGCCATCGACACGGATCATCGGTGGCAGGCCGGCGGACAGGTGCAGGTCGGACGCGCCTTGTTTGGCGCTGAAAGCCAGCAGCTCAGTGATATCCATAGCGCTCCTCAATTCCAGTAGAATGCCGCGAACCTCAGACCCGCTGGCGCCTCTTGAATGTCCACGATAGCAGACAACATCGCTCAGGTTAGTTCACGCATCCACGCGGCCGCCCTCGCCGCAAAGCGTGATGAACACAGCATCCAGCTACTGGCCGTGAGCAAAACCAAGCCCGCCGAGGCCCTGCGTGAAGCCTATGCCGCCGGGATCCGCGACTTTGGCGAAAACTACCTGCAGGAAGCCTTGGGCAAACAGCTCGAGTTGGCCGACCTGCCCTTGATCTGGCACTTCATCGGCCCCATTCAATCGAACAAGACTCGTGCTATCGCCGAGCACTTCGACTGGGTGCACTCCGTGGATCGTTTGAAAATCGCACAACGCCTGTCCGAACAGCGCCCTGCCGATTTGCCGCCCTTGAACATCTGCATCCAGGTCAACGTCAGTGGTGAAGCCAGCAAATCCGGCTGCACCCCGGCCGACCTGCCCGCCCTGGCCGATGCCATCAGTGCGCTGCCGCGTTTGAAATTGCGCGGGCTGATGGCGATTCCCGAGCCGACTGAAGATCGCGCCGCCCAGGACGCCGCTTTTGCTGCCGTGCAGAGCCTGCAAGCCAGCCTGAACCTGCCACTCGACACACTTTCCATGGGCATGAGCCACGACCTTGAGTCGGCCATCGCCCAGGGCGCCACTTGGGTCCGCATCGGTACGGCCCTGTTTGGCGCCCGCGATTACAGTCGACCATGAACATGGCTGACTCACCTCTCTATAAGGACCTGACATGAGCAAGACTCGTATTGCCTTTATCGGAGCCGGCAACATGGCCGCCAGCCTGATCGGCGGCCTGCGCGCCAAAGGTCTGGACGCCGCGCAGATCCGCGCCAGCGATCCGGGCGAAGAAACCCGCGCCCGCGTGCACGCCGAACACGGCATCGAAGTGTTTGCCGACAACACCCAAGCCATTGAGGGCGTGGACGTGGTTGTGCTGGCGGTCAAGCCACAGGCGATGAAAGCCGTTTGCGAAGCCATTCGCCCAAGCCTCAAGCCGAACCAGCTGGTGGTGTCGATTGCGGCCGGCATCACCTGCGCCAGCATGAACAACTGGCTGGGTGCCCAGCCGATCGTGCGCTGCATGCCCAACACCCCGGCGCTGGTGCGCCAGGGCGTGAGTGGCTTGTATGCCACGGCCCAAGTGAGCGCCGAGCAACGCCAGCAGGCCCAAGAACTGCTGTCAGCGGTCGGCATTGCTTTGTGGCTGGACGAAGAACAGCAACTGGACGCGGTCACTGCCGTTTCCGGCTCCGGCCCTGCGTATTTCTTCCTGCTGATCGAAGCCATGACCGCCGCTGGCGTGAAGCTCGGCCTGCCACCCGAAATTGCTGCACAACTGACTGTGCAAACCGCGCTGGGCGCTGCACACATGGCAGTCGCCAGCGATGTCGACGCCGCTGAACTGCGTCGCCGCGTGACCTCGCCTGCGGGCACCACCGAGGCGGCGATCAAATCGTTCCAGGCCGGCGGCTTCGAAGCCCTGGTGGAAAAAGCACTCGGCGCCGCCGCGCACCGCTCGGCCGAGATGGCCGAACAACTGGGCAAATAAGGAGCCTTACATGATTGGATTGAATACTGCAGCGATTTACGTGCTGCAAACCCTCGGCAGTTTGTACCTGCTGATCGTGCTGCTGCGTTTCGTGCTGCAACTGGTGCGCGCAAACTTCTACAACCCGCTGTGCCAGTTCGCCGTGAAAGCCACCCAGCCACTGCTCAAGCCACTGCGCCGGATCATCCCGAGCCTCTTCGGCCTGGACATGTCCTCGCTGGTGCTGGCAATCCTCGTGCAACTGGCGTTGATGGCCCTGACCCTGCTGCTGACTTTCGGCACCACCGGCAACCCGCTGCAATTGCTGATCTGGTCACTGATCGGCGTAACGGCGCTGTTCCTGAATATCTTTTTCTATGCCCTGATCATCAGCGTGATCCTGTCCTGGGTCGCGCCGGGCAGCCACAACCCCGGCGCCGAGCTGGTGAACCAGATCTGCGAGCCGGCCCTGGCGCCGTTCCGCAAGATTCTGCCAAACCTCGGCGGCCTGGATATCTCGCCGATCCTGGCGTTCATGGTGCTCAAGCTGATCGACATGCTGGTGATCAACAACCTCGCGGCCTTGACCATGATGCCGCAAATCCTGCGTCTGCTGATCTGACCCGGTGAGCTACTTTCGCTGGGACGGTGATGACCTGATTCTGGAATGTCACCTGCAACCTGCGGCCCGCAGCGATGATTTCGCCGGGCTGCACGGTGATCGCCTGAAGATCCGCCTGACGGCGCCGCCGGTCGAGGGCAAGGCCAATGCGTATCTGATCGCGTTTCTGGCCAAGGCGTTCGGGGTTTCCAAAAGTCAGGTGAGCTTGATCAGCGGCGAGTTGAACCGGCAGAAACGGGTGCGGATCTGTTCGCCGAAGAATCTGCCGGAGTTGCCTGGGTTGGTGCGACAGAACTGATCTACCGAGGCGCTGCATTCGCGAGCAAGCCCGCTCCCACACTGGAATGCGTTCCCCTGTGGGAGCGGGCTTGCTCGCGAATGGCACACCTCGGTCGCACTGAATGAAATCAGGCCCGGCCTTTGCTTGCCGCTAGCCACAGTGGTCTTTAGACTTACGCCTCATTTCAATGAGAGCAGGGTCGATGCCAGCTGCCTTCCCCCCCGATTCTGTTGGTCTGGTGACGCCGCAAGTGGCGCACTTCAGTGAACCCCTGGCCTTGGCCTGTGGCCGTTCGCTGCCCGCTTATGACCTGATCTATGAAACCTACGGCACGCTGAACGCCACGGCGAGCAATGCCGTGCTGATCTGCCACGCCTTGTCCGGTCACCATCACGCCGCCGGCTTCCACAGCCCCGACGATCGCAAACCCGGTTGGTGGGACAGCTGCATCGGCCCCGGCAAACCGATCGACACCAACAAATTCTTCGTGGTCAGCCTGAACAACCTCGGCGGCTGCAACGGTTCCACCGGCCCCAGCAGCATCAATCCGGAAACCGGCAAGCCGTTCGGCGCCGATTTCCCGGTATTGACCGTGGAAGACTGGGTGCATAGCCAGGCACGCCTGGCCGACCTGCTCGGCATCGGCCAATGGGCGGCAGTGATCGGCGGTAGTCTGGGCGGCATGCAGGCCTTGCAGTGGACCATCACCTACCCGGATCGCGTGCGGCACTGCCTGGCCATCGCCTCGGCACCGAAACTGTCGGCTCAGAACATCGCGTTCAACGAAGTCGCACGTCAGGCGATTCTTACCGACCCGGAGTTCCACGGCGGTTCGTTCCAGGAATACGGGGTGATCCCCAAGCGCGGGCTGATGCTGGCGCGAATGGTCGGGCACATCACGTACCTGTCCGATGACTCCATGGGCGAGAAATTCGGCCGTGGCCTGAAGAGCGAAAAGCTCAACTACGACTTCCACAGTGTCGAGTTCCAGGTCGAAAGCTACCTGCGCTATCAAGGCGAGGAGTTTTCCGGACGTTTCGACGCCAACACCTATCTGCTGATGACCAAGGCGCTGGACTACTTCGATCCGGCGGCGAACTTCGACGATGACCTGGCGAAAACCTTCGAAGGCGCGAAAGCCAAGTTCTGCGTGATGTCCTTCACCACCGACTGGCGTTTCTCCCCTGCCCGCTCGCGGGAGCTGGTGGACGCGCTGATGGCGGCCAGGAAAGACGTCTGCTACCTGGAGATCGACGCTCCGCAAGGCCACGATGCCTTCCTGATTCCGATCCCGCGTTACTTGCAGGCTTTCAGCAATTACATGAACCGCATATCGCTTTGAGGAAGACATGAGAGCCGATCTGGAAATCATCCAGGAATGGATCCCCGCCGGCAGCCGCGTGCTCGACCTCGGCTGCGGTGATGGCGAGCTGCTGACCTGGCTGCGCGACCACAAGCAGGTCACCGGCTATGGCCTGGAAAACGACCCGGACAACATTGCCGAGTGTGTCGCCAAAGGCATCAACGTCATCGAGCAGGACCTGGACAAGGGCCTGGGCAACTTTGCCAGCAATAGCTTCGACATCGTGGTCATGACCCAGGCCCTGCAAGCCGTGCATTACCCGGACAAGATCCTCGACGAAATGCTGCGGGTCGGTCGCCAGTGCATCATCACCTTCCCCAACTTTGGCCACTGGCGCTGCCGCTGGTACCTGGCGAGCAAGGGCCGGATGCCGGTTTCGGAGTTTCTGCCGTACACCTGGTACAACACGCCAAACATTCACTTCTGCACCTTCGAAGACTTTGAAGCGCTGTGTCGCGAACGTGAAGCCAAGGTCATTGATCGACTTGCCGTGGATCAACAGCATCGACACGGGTGGGCCAGTAAGCTATGGCCTAATCTGTTAGGTGAGATCGGTATCTATCGCGTCAGCAGCCCCGGTCTGCCGGACCACAAGGTCGCGGTCTGAATCACGACACTTCGAGGAGAACGATCATGGGTCGTCTAGCGCTGTTTGTACTTACTGCCTGCCTGAGCGTCACCGCCATGGCCGCCGACGTCATCAAAAGCGAACGCCAGGAAACATTTGGCGATGTGACAGTGCACTACAACACCTTCAACTCGACTTATCTGACACCGGACATCGCCAAGGCTGCCGAGCTGATCCGCAGCAAGAACCAGGGCGTGATCAACGTGTCGGTGATCAAGGACGGCAAACCGCAAACCGCACAAGTCAGCGGGACGGTCAAAGACCTGACCAGCCAAAGCGTCCCATTGCAGTTCAAACAGATCACCGAAACCGGCGCGATCTACTACATCGCCCAGTACCCGGTGCCACAGCAGGAAATCCGCACCTTTGAAATCAAGGTGCAGACCGGCGACAAAATCAACACCATCAATTTCAACCAAGAGCTCTTCCCCGGCGAATGATCAATTTCACGCAACTCGTACTGGCCAGCCATAACGCCGGCAAACTCAAGGAACTCCAGGCCATGCTGGGCGAATCGGTGCACTTGCGCTCGATCGGCGAGTTCAGCAGCGTCGAGCCTGAAGAAACCGGCCTGTCGTTCGTTGAAAACGCCATTCTCAAGGCCCGCAACGCCTCGCGCATTTCCGGCCTGCCGGCCTTGGCCGACGATTCGGGGCTGGCGGTGGATTTCCTCGGCGGTGCGCCGGGTATCTATTCGGCCCGTTACGCTGACGGCAAGGGCGATGCGGCGAACAATGCCAAACTGCTCGACGTCATGAAAGACGTGCCACAAGCGGAGCGCGGCGCGCAATTCGTCTGCGTGTTGGCGCTGGTGCGTCATGCCGACGATCCGTTGCCAATCCTCTGCGAAGGCCTGTGGCATGGACGCATCCTGACCCAGGCCAGCGGTGAGCACGGTTTTGGCTACGACCCGCTGTTCTGGGTGCCGGAACGCGAGTGCTCCAGCGCCGAGCTTAAGCCCAGCGACAAGAACCAGATCAGTCACCGCGCCCGTGCAATGGATCTGCTGCGCCAGCGTCTGGGCTTGAAATGACCATTGAATCATCCGCGTCGCCGCTGATCTTCGGCGGCGCGCAATCGCCTCGGGCCGCTTTGCCTGTGCTGCCGCCCTTGGCGCTGTACATCCACATCCCGTGGTGTGTACGCAAATGCCCTTATTGCGACTTCAACTCCCACACCGCCAGCCCGGTGCTGCCGGAACAAGAGTATGTGGACGCCTTGCTCGCCGACCTCGATCAGGACCTGCATGCGGTCTATGGTCGCGAGCTGAGCTCGATCTTCTTTGGTGGCGGTACGCCGAGTCTGTTCAGCGCCGAGGCGTTGGGCCGTTTGCTCAAGGGTGTCGAGCAACGCATTGCGTTTGCCAGCGACATAGAAATCACCCTGGAAGCCAACCCAGGAACGTTCGAGCAGGAGAAATTCCGCGCTTACCGGGCGCTGGGCATCAATCGCCTGTCGATCGGTATCCAGAGCTTTCAGGAAGAAAAACTCAAGGCGCTGGGGCGGATCCACAACGGCGATGAAGCCGTGCGTGCCGCCGACATGGCGCGCCAGGCTGGCTTCGACAACTTCAATCTGGACCTGATGCACGGTTTGCCCGATCAGACGCTGGACGATGCCCTGAGCGACCTGCGCCAGGCCATCGCCCTGAAGCCGACGCACCTGTCCTGGTATCAGCTGACCCTGGAGCCGAACACGGTGTTCTGGAACCAGCCGCCGACGCTGCCGGAAGATGACGCCCTGTGGGATATTCAAGAGGCCGGCCAGGCGCTGTTGGCCGAACACGGTTACGCGCAGTACGAAGTCTCGGCCTATGCCCAGCCCGGCCGGCCGGCGCGGCATAACCTCAATTACTGGAGTTTCGGCGACTTCATCGGCATCGGCGCCGGTGCCCACGGCAAGCTCAGCCATCCGGACGGGCGCATCGTACGCACCTGGAAAACTCGCCTGCCGAAGGATTACCTCAATCCAGCCAAAAGCTTCAAGGCTGGCGAGAAAGCGCTGACCAACGAAGAACTGCCGTTCGAGTTCCTGATGAACGCCTTGCGCCTGACCGAGGGTGTCGAAGCGCAGTTGTATACGGAGCGCACCGGGCTACCCCTGGAAAGCCTTGCCGAAGGCCGCCGCGAGGCCGAACAAAGTGGCTTGTTGCAGGTCGAACCGTCACGTCTGGCAGCCACGATGCGCGGACAACTCTTTCTCAATGACTTGCTGCAGACTTTTCTGACATAAGGAAATCGAATGGATCTGGTACTCGACCTGCTCGCCACCGTGTCCCGCTGGAGCCGTAGCAACCTGTCGGAAATCGCTCTGGCGCTGGTGGGCTGCCTGCTCGTGCTGTTTGGCGCCGACCTCAAGGGCTGGGTCGACCAACGCCTGGGCAGCATCGCCGGCGCCTTGCGCATCCCGCTGATGGCCCTGCTGTGCATGGTCGGCAGCGGCGTGGCGCTGATCTATGCCACGCCATGGATCATCAAAGGCCTGAGCCAGTTCAACAACTACAGCCTGGCGCCGGTGTTGTTGGTGGTGCTGGTGCTGATCGGGGTTGTGGCAGACCGCCGCTAAATTCGAATAGCACACAAAACAATGTGGGAGCGGGCTTGCCCGCGATGAGGCCATAACATTCAACATCTCTGTTGACTGTCAAACCGCCATCGCGGGCAAGCCCGCTCCCACAGGTTTTACGCCAGTTTTTCGAACTTCAGATCCCACACGCCATGCCCAAGACGTTCGCCGCGGCGTTCGAACTTGGTGATCGGGCGTTCGGCCGGGCGCGGGACGCACTTGCCGTCTTCGGCGAGGTTGCGATAGCCCGGAGCGACGTTCATCACTTCCAGCATGTACTCGGCGTACGGCTCCCAGTCGGTGGCCATGTGCAACACACCGCCGACCTTCAACTTGCTGCGCACCAGCTCAGCGAACGATGCCTGAACGATACGACGCTTGTGGTGACGGCTCTTGTGCCACGGATCCGGGAAAAACAGCATCAGGCGGTCGAGGCTATTGTCGGCGATGCAACGGTTGAGCACTTCGATCGCATCGCAATCGTAGACACGCAGGTTGGTCAGGCCCTGAGTCAGCACGCCATTGAGCAGCGCGCCGACACCTGGACGGTGAACTTCAACGCCAATGAAATCCTGCTCCGGCGAAGCCGCGGCCATTTCCAGCAGCGAATGGCCCATGCCGAAACCGATTTCCAGCGAGCGCGGCGCCGAACGGCCGAACACCTGATCGAAATCCACCGGCGCATCGGCCAAAGGCAGTACGAACAATGGAGCGCCCTGCTCCAGGCCGCGTTGCTGGCCTTCGGTCATGCGCCCGGCGCGCATCACGAAACTCTTGATACGGCGGTGTTGGCGCTCTTCGCCTTCTTCCTGCTGGATAGGCGTGTCGTTTGATTCAGTCATCAATGGCTCTTACTTGATCAGACCATCCAGCGGCGAAGAGGCGCTGGCATAGAGTTTTTTCGGCATGCGGCCCGCGAGGTAGGCCAGACGACCTGCCACGATGGCGTGTTTCATGGCTTCAGCCATCATGATCGGCTGCTGGGCATGGGCGATGGCCGAGTTCATCAGCACCGCTTCACAGCCCAGCTCCATGGCGATGGTGGCGTCGGAGGCAGTACCGACACCGGCATCCACCAGCACCGGGATTTTCGCCTCTTCGAGGATGATCTGCAGGTTGTACGGGTTGCAGATCCCCAGGCCCGAGCCGATCAGACCAGCCAGCGGCATCACCGCGATACAGCCGATTTCCGCCAGTTGACGGGCAATGATCGGGTCATCGCTGGTGTACACCATCACGTCAAAACCTTCCTTGACCAGCACTTCGGCGGCCTTGAGGGTTTCGATCACGTTGGGGAACAGGGTTTTCTGATCCGCCAGCACTTCCAGCTTCACCAGGTTGTGGCCGTCGAGCAGCTCACGGGCCAGGCGGCAGGTGCGCACGGCTTCAATGGCGTCGTAGCAACCGGCAGTGTTCGGCAGGAAGGTGTAGCGATCCGGCGACAGGACTTCGAGCAGGTTCGGTTCGCCCGGGTTCTGGCCGAGGTTGGTCCGGCGCACAGCGAAGGTGACGATCTCGGCACCCGAAGCCTCGATGGCCAGGCGGGTTTCTTCCATGTCACGGTACTTGCCGGTGCCTACCAGCAAACGCGACTGGTAAGTACGACCGGCCAGGACGAAGGGCTTGTCGCTACGAACGATGCTCATGGGAAATCCTCTGTTGGGGTGAGGTTCTTGCACAATGATTCTGTGGCCGCTCGGGCCAGACGGCTAGCCGCCGCCGATGGCGTGTACCACTTCGACCGAGTCGCCGTCGTTCAGCGTGGTTTCAGCGTGCTGGCTGCGCGGGACGATATCCAGATTGAGCTCGACCGCCACCCGGCGCCCGGTCAGTTCCAGACGGGTCAGCAGGGCCGCAACGGTTTCACCGTCGGGCAGTTCAAGGGATTCGCCGTTCAACTGAATGCGCATGCCGAATGCCGCCATCATTTTTAGGGGCTGGCATTCTAGCCCGATCAGACTTGACGACCCAAGCCATTCGTCACGAAATGGACTGCGTGGTCAGCTCAGCCGCCAGGCGGCTAGCCCCAGGCAAACCCAGCCGACCAGAAACGCGAGGCCGCCGAACGGTGTAACGATCCCGAGCTTGCTGACGCCGGTCATCGTCAGCAGGTACAAGCTGCCGGAAAACAACACAATGCCAATGGCAAATGACGCGCCAGCCCAGGTAATCAGACGACCGGGAATCTGCGTGGCCAGCAATGCAACACCCAGCAACGCCAAGGTATGCACCAGTTGATAAGTGACGCCCGTGTGGAAAATCGTCAAATACTCAGGCGTCAGGCGGCTTTTCAGGCCGTGGGCGGCGAATGCGCCCAAGGCAACGCCGGTGAATCCGAAGAAAGCGGCAAGCATCAGAAAGCCACGCAGCATGAAGAACTCCAGTCAGACTCGATCAGCAGGGTCTGTATAATGGCCGGCTCAACGGGTTCGGCCAAGCCATCTCTATGCTGCAGTTAATTTTCCGTCGTTTCACAAAGGCCCTGCTCTGGTTCGCGGCCGGCAGTGTTTTGCTGGTTCTGCTGTTTCGGGTGGTGCCGCCACCAGGAACGGCGTTGATGGTCGAGCGCAAGATCGAATCCTGGGTCGACGGCGAGCCCATCGATCTGCAACGCACCTGGAAACCCTGGGATGAAATCTCCGACGACCTGAAAGTCGCGGTGATTGCCGGTGAAGACCAGAAGTTTCCCGAGCATTGGGGCTTTGATTTCAGTGCGATTCAGGCGGCGTTTGCACATAACGAGCGCGGCGGCTCGATTCGCGGCGCCAGCACCCTGAGCCAGCAAGTGTCGAAAAACCTGTTTCTGTGGTCTGGCCGCAGCTGGCTGCGTAAAGGCCTGGAAGCCTGGTTTACCGGATTGATCGAAGTGTTCTGGCCCAAGCAGCGGATTCTTGAGGTATACCTCAATAGCGTCGAGTGGGATGAAGGTGTGTTCGGCGCCGAAGCGGCGGCCCGGCATCACTTTGGCGTGGGCGCTGGTTCGCTGTCCCGGCAGCAGGCAAGTTTGCTGGCTGCGGTACTGCCGAACCCGCGGGTGTGGAGTGCCAGCCATCCGACTTCTTACGTTGCAAGGCGGGCCGGGTGGATTCGCCAGCAGATGAATCAGTTGGGCGGTGACAGCTATCTGGTCGGCCTCAACGATTCCCGCCGGGCGCCATGGGCTCAATGACACCGAAGATCCCACAAGGTCGACGCTAAACCGGAAATTGGGCAGAAATAAAAACGCCCCGATCAGTGATCGGGGCGTTTTTTATTGCCGTTGCCGCAGTTACGCAGCGATCGACAACTTGAGCTTGTTCATCGCGCTCTTCTCGAGCTGACGAATACGCTCGGCCGACACGTTGTACTTCTGCGCCAGGTCGTGCAGCGTGGCCTTTTCTTCTGCCAGCCAGCGCTGGTAGAGGATGTCGCGGCTGCGGTCGTCCAGCACTTCAAGCGCTTCGTGCAGGTTGTGGTTGGAGTTGTCGCTCCAGTCGGCGTCTTCCAGTTGACGAGCCGGATCGTACCGGTGGTCTTCCAGGTAGTTGGCCGGCGATTGGAAGGCACTGTCGTCGTCCGCTTCCGCGGCCGGGTCGAAGGCCATGTCATGGCCGGTCAGGCGACTTTCCATCTCGCGCACTTCCCGCGGCTCTACACCGAGGCTTTCCGCCACACGATGGACTTCCTCGTTGTTCAGCCAGGCCAGACGTTTCTTCTGGCTGCGCAGGTTGAAGAACAGCTTGCGCTGAGCCTTGGTGGTCGCGACTTTGACGATCCGCCAGTTGCGCAGGATGAACTCGTGGATTTCCGCCTTGATCCAGTGCACCGCAAAGGACACCAGGCGCACACCCATTTCCGGGTTGAAACGCTTGACCGCTTTCATCAGGCCGACGTTGCCTTCCTGGATCAGGTCAGCCTGGGCCAGGCCGTAACCGGAATAGCTACGGGCAATGTGTACGACAAAACGCAGGTGGGCGAGCACCATCTGCCGAGCCGCCCCCAAATCCTGCTCATAATAGAGACTCTCGGCCAGTTCACGCTCCTGCTCCGGCGTCAGCAATGGAATGCTGTTCACCGTGTGCACATAGGCCTCCAGGTTCGCACCCGGGACCAGAGCATATGCAGGTTGCAAAGAATTGGTCATACGAAAAAACCTCCGACTTACATAACTCGTGCAGTTCAGCACTGCGAAAATTGACCGGAAACCAAAAAACAAGTTCCCATAAACGCTGAAAGGTCAATACGAGCAAAATGATATTACTTTGGCGCAAGCTCCCGCAGGTGGCGTGCGACTGCAATCCATGCACCGATATACCCCAACAGCACCGCGCCAAGCAAGAGCGACAGACCGTCGGCAACTGGCACTCCGGCCAGCGCAAAATCACTGCCGTACAAACCGGCCAGTCCAACCACCGCGTCGTTCAGCCAGTTCAGGCCGAACGCCAATACGCCCCAGGAAAGAATCCCCGCACCGAAGCCATATAGCGCGCCCATGTACAGAAAGGGCCTGCGCACATAACTGTCCGTGCCGCCGACGAGTTTAATCACTTCTATCTCTGTGCGGCGGTTTTCAATATGAAGACGAATGGTATTGCCTATCACCAAAAGTAATGCAGAAACCAAAAGCACGGTCAGACCGAAGACAAAACGGTCGCCCAGCTTGAGGATGGCTGCCAGACGCTCGACCCAGACTAGATCAAGTTGCGCCTGTTGTACCTTCGGCAACTCGGAAAGTTTTTGTCGTAATGCTTCAAGCCCAGGCTTGTCGACTTCTTTCGGGGTCACCAGAACCACGCCCGGCAGCGGGTTTTCCGGCAGTTCCTTAAGGGCTTCGCCCAGTCCGGACTGCTGCTGGAACTCTTCCAGTGCCTGATCGCGACCCACGTATTCGGCATCCGCTACGCCCGGCATGCCTTTGATCTGCTCACGCAACGACTCACCCTCGGCAGGGCTGGCCTCAAGTTGCAGGTACAGGGAAATCTGCGCCGCACGCTGCCAGGAGCCACCGAGACGCTCGACGTTATTCAGCAAAAGTGACAGGCCCATCGGCAAGCTCAGGGCCACAGCCATCACCATGCAGGTAAAAAAGCTGCCGATCGGGTGCTTGCCCAAGCGACGCAAGCTGTCCAGCAAACTGGCGCGATGACTTTCGATCCAGGCGCGGAACAGCGTGGCGAAATCCGGGCCATCGTCATCGTCGCGTTTTTTCTTCTGCTGTGGTTGCGGGTCGGCGGCCTTCGGGGCCACACGCTCGGAAACCTTGGGGCTACGTGTCGCACTCATACGCCGGCCTCCCCGTCGCCGATCAATCGGCCACGCTGCAGGGTCAGCATGCGATGACGCATGCGGGCAATCAGCGCCAGGTCGTGACTGGCGATCAGCACGCTGGTGCCCAGACGGTTGATGTCTTCGAACACGCCCATGATTTCTGCCGCCAGACGCGGGTCGAGGTTACCGGTCGGTTCATCCGCCAGCAGCAAGGCCGGACGGTGAACGATGGCGCGAGCGATGCCGACGCGCTGTTGCTGGCCGGTAGACAGGTCGCCAGGGTAGAGATCGGTTTTGTCCGAGAGCGCCACGCGCTCCAGGGCCGAGTCCACGCGCTTGACGACCTCGGCCTTGGACAGGCCAAGGATCTGCAACGGCAACGCGACGTTATTGAACACCGTGCGATCGAACAGCAACTGGTGGTTCTGGAACACCACGCCGATCTGTCGGCGCAGGAACGGAATCTGTGCGTTGCTGATGGTGCTCAGGTCTTGCCCGGCCAGCAGCAATTTGCCGGTGGTCGGACGTTCCATGGCCAGCAACAGCCGCAACAAGGTGCTTTTACCGGCGCCGGAATGGCCGGTGACAAACAAGAATTCGCCCCGACGGACTCGAAAGCTCAGCTCATGCAAGCCGACGTGACCGTTCGGGTAGCGTTTACCGACCTGTTCGAAACGAATCATGAACGCTCCCGCTCGGCAAACAATGCCTGGACAAAGGGTTCTGCTTCAAAAGTACGCAAATCGTCGATGCCTTCACCAACGCCGATGTAACGGATCGGCAAGCCAAACTGCTTGGCCAGGGCGAAAATCACCCCACCCTTGGCCGTGCCGTCGAGTTTGGTCAGCGCCAGGCCGGTCAATTCGACGGTCTGGTTGAATTGCTTGGCCTGGTTGATGGCGTTCTGGCCGGTACCGGCGTCGAGCACCAACAGCACCTCATGAGGCGCGTCGGCATCGAGCTTGCCGATCACCCGGCGAACCTTCTTCAACTCTTCCATCAAATTGTCTTTGGTGTGCAGGCGACCGGCGGTGTCGGCGATCAACACATCAATGCCACGGGCCTTGGCGGCCTGCACAGCGTCGAAGATTACCGAAGCCGAGTCGGCGCCGGTGTGCTGGGCGATCACCGGGATCTTGTTGCGCTCACCCCAGACCTGCAGTTGCTCGACCGCCGCGGCGCGGAAGGTGTCACCAGCGGCGAGCATGACTTTCTTGCCTTCCAGTTGCAGCTTCTTCGCCAGCTTGCCGATGGTGGTGGTTTTGCCGGCACCGTTGACGCCGACCACCAGAATCACGAACGGCTTGTTCTGCGAGGTGATTTTCAGCGGCTGCTCGACCGGTTTGAGCATCGCTGCCAATTCGGCTTGCAGGGATTTGTACAGCGCGTCGGCATCGGCCAGTTCCTTGCGGGCGACTTTCTGAGTCAGGCGCTGAATGATCACCGACGTCGCTTCGACGCCCACATCGGCGGTCAGCAGACGGGTTTCGATGTCTTCGAGCAACTCGTCATCAATGATTTTCTTGCCGAGGAACAGGCTCGCCATGCCCTCGCCAATGCTGGCGCTGGTCTTGGACAGGCCTTGCTTGAGACGGGCGAAGAAACCGGCTTTGGTCTCTTCGGTACGCACAGGCTCGACTGGAGTTTCGAGGGGCGCAACCGGTGTGGCGGCAACAGGAGCGATGACGGGTGCAGGCGCAGGCGCTGGAGCAACCGGAGCAACAAATGCTGGCACTGCAGGCTCTGGAACCACTGGAGCAGGTTCGGCCACGAACACGGGCGCAACGGCTGCCGGCTCAACCACTGGCGCCCGAACCGGCTCCGGAGCAAACGCTGTCGGGGCCGGAATCGGTGGTGTGATGTGCGGCGCTTGCTCATCTGCAACCAGCGCCACCGGCTCTTCCGCTACCGGCAAAGTCAGCCACGGTGTGGCAACTGGCGTCAGCGGCAATGGGGCCGCGACTTCGGTTTCAGGGGCAAGCTCGGCAGCAGGTTGTAGCACCGGCTCGGCAATCGGCGCGGGCTTTTGCTCTATAACCGGTGCCAGGGTTGGCTCGGAAAGTGGCTGTGGCTGTTCGACAACGGGTTCCTGCGGTTTTTTGCGCAGCCATCCGAACAGGCTTTTCTTCTCACCAGCCGCAGCTGGGGTCTTCTTGTCGTCGTTGGAACCAAACATGGAGGACGGCTATCTCACGGTAGCGACGCGCCAATAGGCGCCTCGGCAAATAAAAATTCGATGCTGAACAGACTGCGATTCATCCAGCTTGTTCACGCGCAACATTTTGTCGAGGAGCCAACGGCGCCTCAAAGGTCGACTAATACGAAGGACTGGAACGGCATCGTCGGCGAAAACGCAGAGTTTAGCTGACAAACTCAAAGTTTCTGCCGGTAACCCATGCAACCTGCAAGCCGATCAAAGGCCTGATAGGCGTGGCCGCCAGTAAAACGGATCAGTATCCTAGCACCCTCTCGCCCGCCGACGCTAAGACCAGCGGGCAGCCCAACAGGTTTAAAAACGAATGAATGCTCTAGCCCGCCGCGCTGCAGGCCTGCTGCTCAGCACAGTTTGTCTGCCCCTCTCAGCCTTGGCTGCCGACCCACAACCGACCCACGAATTCACCCTCGACAACGGCCTGAAGGTTGTCGTGCGCGAAGACCATCGCGCACCGGTCGTCGTTTCTCAAATCTGGTACAAGGTCGGCTCGAGCTACGAGACCCCAGGCCAGACCGGGCTGTCCCATGCGCTGGAACACATGATGTTCAAGGGCAGCGAGAAAGTTGGCCCCGGAGAAGCCTCGCTGATCCTGCGCGACCTTGGCGCCGAAGAGAACGCTTTCACCAGCGACGACTTCACCGCGTATTACCAGGTGCTGGCCCGCGACCGCCTGGGCGTGGCCTTCGAACTGGAAGCCGACCGCATGGCCAATCTGCGCCTGCCGGCCGACGAGTTCACCCGCGAAATCGAGGTGATCAAAGAAGAACGGCGCCTGCGCACCGACGACAAGCCGATGTCCAAGGCCTACGAACGTTTCATGGCCATGGCCTACCCCGCCAGCGGTTACCACACGCCGACCATCGGCTGGATGGCCGACCTCGACCGCATGAAAGTCGAAGAACTGCGCCATTGGTACCAGTCCTGGTATGTGCCGAACAACGCCACTCTGGTGGTGGTCGGCGATGTGACCCCGGACGAAGTCAAAACCCTGGCCCAGCGTTACTTCGGCCCGATCGCCAAGCGCGACGTGCCACCGGCGAAAATCCCGCTGGAACTGGCTGAGCCCGGCGAACGCAAGATCACCCTGCATGTGCAGACTCAATTGCCGAGCCTGATGCTGGCCTTTAACGTGCCGAGCATCGCCACCGCTGAAGACAAACGCTCGGTGAACGCCCTGCGCCTGATTTCGGCCCTGCTCGACGGTGGCTACAGTGGCCGCATCCCGACGCAACTGGAACGCGGCGAAGAGCTGGTGTCCGGCGGCTCGTCGAGCTACGACGCCTACACCCGTGGCGACAGCCTGTTCACCTTGTCGGCTTCGCCGAACACCCAGAAAAAGAAAACCATGGCTCAGGCCGAAGCCGGTTTGTGGAAACTGCTCGAACAACTGAAAACCACCGCGCCATCCACTGAAGAACTGGAGCGGGTACGAGCGCAGGTCATTGCCGGCCTGGTTTTTGAGCGTGACTCGATCACCAGCCAGGCCACCGCCATCGGTCAATTGGAAACCGTCGGCCTGTCCTGGAAGCTGATGGACACCGAACTCGCCGACCTGGAAAGCGTGACCCCGCAAGACATCCAGAAGACCGCCAAGCTGTATTTCACCCGCGAACGTCTCAGCGTCGCCCATGTACTGCCACAGGAGACGACTCATGAGTGAGCGTAAAAAGTCGCGTCTGGCCCTGATCGGCCTGATCGCTGTTGCACTGATCGGGTCTGCCGCCTTCTATCTGTCAAAACCCGACGAGTCCAACGCCAGCGAAGCCCTCGACAAGGCCAAGTCCAGCCAAAAGCTGCAATCGCTGGCCGAACTCGACGGCAAGGCCCCAAGCCATCGCTCGCTGAACGTGCAGACCTGGAACACCGCCGAAGGCGCCAAGGTATTGTTCGTCGAAGCCCGTGAACTGCCGATGTTCGACATGCGCCTGATCTTCGCCGCCGGCAGCAGCCAGGACGGAGATGCACCCGGCCTTGCACTGCTGACCAACGCCATGCTCAACGAAGGTGTGGCCGGCAAAGATGTCGGCGCCATCGCTCAGGGCTTCGAAGGATTGGGCGCCGACTTCAGCAACGGCGCGTACAAAGACATGGCGCTTGCCTCCTTGCGCAGCCTCAGTGCCGCAGACAAACGCGAGCCGGCCCTGAAGCTGTTCGCTGAAGTCGTCGGCAAGCCGACCTTCCCCGCCGACTCGTTTGCGCGCATCAAGAACCAGATGCTCGCCGGCTTCGAATACCAGAAACAGAACCCCGGCAAACTCGCCAGCCTGGAGCTGATGAACCGCTTGTATGGCGATCACCCGTACGCACACTCCAGCGACGGCACAGCCAAGAGCATTCCCCCGATTACCCTGGCGCAGTTGCGAGCCTTCCATCAGAAAGCCTACGCCGCCGGCAACGTGGTGATTGCGCTGGTGGGCGACCTGTCGCGCGCCGAGGCAGAGGCGGTTGCCGCCCAGGTGTCCGCCGACCTGCCCAAGGGCCCGGCCCTGGCGAAAATCGAACAACCGACCGACCCCAAGCCCAGCATCGGCCACATCGAGTTTCCGTCCAAACAGACCAACCTGATGATCGCGCAACTGGGTATCGACCGTGACGATCCGGATTACGCAGCGCTGTCCATGGGCAACCAGATTCTTGGCGGCGGCGGTTTCGGCACCCGGCTGATGAGCGAAGTGCGCGAGAAGCGTGGCCTGGCTTACGGCGTGTATTCGGGTTTCAGCCCGATGCAGGCTCGTGGCCCGTTCATGATCAACCTGCAAACCCGCGCCGAAATGAGCGAAGGCACCCTGAAACTGGTGCAGGATGTGCTCGCCGACTACCTTAAGACCGGCCCCACCGAGAAAGAACTCGACGACGCCAAGCGTGAACTGGCCGGCAGCTTCCCGCTGTCCACCGCCAGCAACGCCGATATCGTCGGTCAGCTCGGCGCCATGGGCTTTTACAACTTGCCGCTGAGCTACCTGGAAGACTTCATGCAACAGTCCCAGAGCCTGACCGTCGAGCAAGTCAAAGCCGCACTGAACAAACACCTGAGCACGGATAAACTGGTCATCGTCAGCGCTGGCCCGACCGTGCCACAAAAGCCGTTACCGGCCCCCACTGACAAACCTGCCGAGCAACCGCTCGGGGTTCCGGAGCATTAATGGCCAGTCCATCGCGTCCTAAAAAGCCTGTTCACAATGTGCACAACGGCGTGAACCAACTGCGCATCATCGGTGGCGAATGGCGCAGCCGAAAGCTGAGCTTCCCTGACGCCCCGGGCCTGCGTCCGACGCCGGATCGGGTGCGTGAGACCCTGTTCAACTGGCTCGCGCCTTACGTCGCCGGGGCCAAGGTGCTCGATCCGTTTGCCGGCAGCGGCGCGCTGTTCCTGGAAGCCTTGTCCCGTGGCGCGGCCATGGGTCAGGCGCTGGACGCCAGCAACGTTGCGGTGTCCAGTCTGAAAGAACATCTGGGCACCCTGCGCTGCACCAACGGCCAGGTACAGACTGCCGACGCCTTGCGCTATCTGGAAACCCAACCGGCCACGGCATTCGATCTGGTGTTCCTCGATCCGCCGTTCAATCAGAATCTGTTGCCGGCCGTTTGCACCCTGCTTGAGGAGCGTCACTGGCTGGCCGACGATGCGTGGGTCTACACTGAAAGCGAAACAGCACCGTCGATACTTGGCTTGCCGGGAAACTGGCGCCTGCATCGGGAGCAGAAATCCGGACGAGTGTATTACGCGTTGTGGCAACGTATGGCAGGGATCGCCGGCTAGTCCGGCCTGAGAAAACGGTGCGCAGCTCAGTCAGCTAACGCTGCGGGTACGCGCCGCAGCATCGAGAGCAATCGTGTCCCATCTGCCAGAACGTTTCACCCCTGCCTTCACGCCCGCCTACGGCCTGGGTAATCCGCACTTACAAACCTTGTGGGGACCGCTATGGCGCAAAACCACGCATATCGAGCGTGAGCGCGAGCGATTGTGGCTTGAAGATGGCGATTTCCTTGACCTGGACTGGCACGGCCCCCACAGCGTGAATGCTCCGTTGGTGCTGGTATTGCACGGCCTGACCGGCTCGTCGAATTCGCCTTATGTGGCAGGCGTGCAGAAGGCGCTGGGCGCCCAAGGCTGGGCCAGCGTCGCGCTGAACTGGCGAGGCTGCTCCGGCGAGCCCAATCTGTTGCCGCGCAGCTACCATTCCGGAGCCAGTGAAGATTTGGCCGAAACCATTAGACACCTGCGCACCCAACGCCCCCTCGCGCCGCTGTATGCAGTCGGTTATTCCATGGGCGGTAACGTGTTGCTCAAGCATCTGGGCGAAACCGGCAGCAACAGCGGAGTGCTAGGCGCCGTGGCGGTGTCGGTACCATTTCGCCTCGATCACTGCGCCGATCGTATCAGCCAGGGTTTTTCCCAGTTTTACCAAGCGCATTTCATGCGGGAGATGGTCGCCTACATCAAGAACAAACAGCGCAGATTCCAGCATGAGGGACATGAGGATGGCCTGGCGGCATTGGAGGCGCTGGGTTCTTTGGAGAACTTGCGTACTTTCTGGGATTTCGACGGCCGGGTCACCGCACCGCTGAATGGTTTCGCCGATGCCGCGGATTACTATCGCCGCGCTTCGAGTCGTTATTTCCTTGGAGAGATTCGCACGCCGACCCTGATTATCCAGGCAGCTGACGACCCGTTTGTGTTTCCGCACAGCCTGCCGCAGGCCAACGAATTGTCCGCCAGCACCGAATTCGAATTGCAGGCCAAGGGCGGGCATGTCGGTTTCGTCGAGGGCTCGTTCAGGCAGCCGGGTTACTACCTGGAACGGCGCATTCCCCAATGGTTGGCCACCACGGGGCGCAAGTAATCAGTGGAAGTCGATCAGGGCGAGTCGATCCACTTCTGGCAAACGGCACCGCTGGCCGGGGTCGAGTTGTTGTCCGCGCGCTACATCGAACACCGTTTCGCCCCGCATGTGCATGACGGCTATGTGATCGGCATGATCATGGCCGGCGCCCAGCGTTATCGCTATCGCGGCGCCGAGCATCTGGCGGGCAGCGGCACGCTGGTGCTGATCAACCCGGACGAACTGCACACCGGCCACAAAGGTACGGAAGACGGTTGGTTGTACCGGGCGTTTTACCCCGACAGCGGGCAGATTCTCTCGCTGCTGGAGGAACTCGAACTGCCGAGCGACACCTTGCCGGTGTTTGGCGCCACGCTGTATCGCGACCTGGATCTGGTGAGGGGATTCTGCCAATTGCATCGACTGCTGGAAAGTCCGTCCACGGCCCTGCAGCAGCAAACGGTCTGGCGGGAAATGATGCTGTCGTTGTTGCAACGCCACGCCGCCGTCCCGATCGCCGGCAAACCTGGCAAGGAACACCGGGCGGTGACCCTGGCCAAGGAACGGTTGCAATCGCAATTGGCGGCACCGCCCTCGCTGGAGGAACTGGCGGCGACGGTGAACCTGTCGCCCTTCCACTTCGCCCGGGTGTTCCGCCGCGCCACCGGCATGCCGCCGCACGCCTGGCTGATGCAGCAGCGTATCGCTCGGGCACGGGCGTTGTTACAGGACGGCTGCCTGCCGCTGGAAGTCGCGACGCAACTGGGCTTTGCCGACCAGAGTCATCTGAGCCGGCAATTCAAGCAGGTTTATGGCGTTGGACCGGGAGCGTATCGCAGCGCGCGGCAGTTACCCGGTTGATGACACCAAAGATCCAAATGTGGGAGCAAGCCAGCCCCCACATTGGCTCTGCGCTTACTCGCCGGTGGCGACGCCTCGCGCGGGGTCGTTGATCCACTCGCTCCACGAACCGGCATACAACGCCCCCAACGGATAGCCCGCCAGGCACAGGGCGAACAGGTTGTGGCAGGCCGTCACGCCGGAACCGCAATAGGCGACCAACTCCGTCGGCGAACGATCACCGAGCTTCGCAGCAAACCGCTGTTTGAGCTGATCGGCGGGCAGAAAACGCCCGTCGCTGCCCAGGTTTTCGGTGAACGCGGCGCATTGTGCGCCGGGAATGTGCCCGGCAATCGGATCGATCGGTTCCACTTCGCCCTTGAAGCGCGGCATGGCGCGGGCGTCGAGCAAGGTCAACGCGGGCTGACCGAGACGTTTCTGGAGCTGTTTGGCGCTGAGCACCAGCGAAGCATCCGGCGTCCCGGTGAAGGTGCCGCGAGTGATCGACGGCGGATCAAGACTCAGGGGCAATCCGGCGGCATGCCAGGCCTTCAGCCCGCCATCGAGAATGAACACACCGTCGCGCTTGCCCAGCCAGGCCAGCAACCACCAGGCCCGTGCCGCGTAGGCGCCAGGACCGTCATCGTACAAAACCACTTCGCTGTCGGTATTGATGCCCCAGGCTTGCAGGCGCTCGATCAGCTTTTCGGGTTCAGGCAACGGATGACGCCCGGTAACGCCCTTGACCACTGCCCCGCTCAGATCACGCTCGAGATCGGCAAAGCTCGACCCGGCAATATGCCCTTCGGCATAGCTGCGCTGACCATAATCCGGGTCTTCGAGGGCAAAACGACAATCCAGAATCACCAGCCCCGGGGTCTCCTTTTTCAGGTCCAACGCTTGCGGGCTGATCAGTTGCGCTATGGGCATAACGGGCTCCTGTGATGTTGTCGGTTTTTAATCCTAATGCACTTCTTCCAGCGCCTGGGCCAGCGGCACGTAAAACTCGTCGAACAGCGCATTCACTGCTTCGCGAGATTGATCGGTGACGAATCCGGCCTCAAGCACCAACACTTGGTACACGCCGCGCTTGATGGCCTGCTCGCTCAAGTGGTTGGAATTTTCCCGCGTGGTGCACAGAAACCGCACCCAGGACGTGAGGATGATCCAGGCATTCAGCGTCAAGGATTCGATCTGAACCTTATCCATGTTCAGGATGCCTGCGGCGACGAACCCTTCGTAAATGGCGGAGCCCTGGATCAGGCAGCGCTGGGAAAAACGCCGGTAACGGGCGGCGAGTTCGGGATCGCTGTCGAGCAAGTGCTCGAGGTCGCGATGCAAAAACCGGTAGCGCCACATGGCGGCAAGCAATTCCTTGAGGTAGAAGCGCTTGTCTTCGACCGTCGCTGCGCGGCCCTGGGGCGGGCGCAGGAAGCTGTCCACCAGGCCTTCGTACTCACCGAACAGCACAGCGATGATCGCCTGCTTGTTGGGGAAGTGGTAGTACAGGTTGCCCGGAGAAATCTCCATATGGGCAGCAATGTGGTTGGTGCTGATGCTGCGCTCGCCCTGCTGATTGAACAGCTCCAGGCTGTTCTGCACGATGCGCTCGCTGGTTTTGATCCGAGGGGCCATGGCTTGAGCTTTAATTCAGAGTGCGGTGACGGGCATCTTACGACCTATCCGTGGGTGGATAAAACAAAGCTGCGTCAGGATGTCATTTGACTTTTTAGAGTACTGACTCTAAAAATCCCCTTATTACAATAAATCCGGAGCCGACCATGCCTGCTGACATCGCCTACCTGAAGAACTTGCAGCAGCCTCTGGACGAGCTCCAAACCCTGTTCGATGCTCAACGCGCTGCGTATACAGGCAACCCGATGCCGCCGGCAGCTCAGCGCCAACAATGGCTAAAGGCATTGCGGGACCTGTTGAGCAATGAGCGCCAGGCCTTGATCGACGCCATCAGCCAGGATTTCAGCCACCGCTGCGCCGACGAAACCTTGCTCGCCGAATTGATGCCCAGCCTGCACGGCATTCACTACGCCAGCCAGCACCTCAAAGGCTGGATGAAAGCCTCGCGGCGCAAAGTCGGCATCGCCTTTCAACCCGCGTCGGCCAAAGTCGTTTATCAACCGCTGGGCGTAGTCGGGGTGATCGTGCCGTGGAACTACCCACTTTATCTGGCCATCGGGCCGTTGGTGGGTGCGTTGTCGGCGGGCAACCGGGTAATGCTCAAACTCAGCGAATCGACCCCCGCCACCGGTTTGCTGCTCAAGGAATTGCTGGGGCGGATATTCCCTCAAGACCTGGTTTGCGTGGTGCTCGGCGAGGCTGATATCGGTGTGGCGTTTTCCCGGCTGCGCTTCGATCATCTGCTGTTCACTGGCGCCACCAGCATCGGCAAACACGTGATGCGCGCTGCCGCCGAGAACCTGACCCCGGTGACCCTCGAACTGGGCGGCAAGTCCCCGGCCATCGTTTCCCGCGATGTGCCGCTCAAGGATGCCGCCGAACGCATCGCTTTCGGCAAGACTCTCAACGCCGGGCAAACCTGTGTCGCCCCGGACTACGTGCTGGTGCCGGAAGACCGCGTCGGCGCTTTCGTCGAAGCCTATCGCCAGGCAGTTCGCGGGTTTTATCCGACCCTGGCCGACAATCCGGACTACACCGCCATCATCAATGACCGACAACTGGCGCGGCTCAACGGTTACCTCAGCGACGCTACCAGCAAGGGCGCGCTGCTGATTCCGCTGTTCGATCAGGGCCAGGGCCGACGCATGGGTCATAGCCTGCTGCTCAACGTCAGCGACGACATGACGGTGATGCAGGACGAAATTTTCGGCCCGCTGTTGCCGATCGTCCCCTACAAGGATCTCGATGAAGCATTTGCCTACATCAACCAACGGCCTCGTCCGCTGGCGCTGTATTACTTCGGCTACGACAAGCGCGAGCAAAACCGCGTTCTCCACGAAACCCATTCCGGCGGCGTATGCCTCAATGACACCTTGCTGCACGTTGCCCAGGACGACATGCCGTTCGGCGGCATCGGCGCCTCGGGCATGGGCCACTACCACGGCCATGAGGGTTTCCTGACCTTCAGCAAGGCCAAGGGCGTGCTGATCAAACAGCGTTTCAATGCGGCGAAGCTGATCTATCCGCCGTACGGCAAATCCATTCAGAAACTGATCCAGAAGCTGTTTATCCGCTAACGATCAACACCGCCGGGTAATAACAATAATGAGCCCAAGCCTGTCCGACACACCCGCGCTGTCACGGCGCGGCCTGCTTAAATTCAGCCTGGGCGCCAGCGCATTTCTGGCCACAGCCGGATTCGGCGCGAGCCTCAGCGGCTGCTCGTCGAGCACAGCGGCCAGCGGTTTCGCGACTCTGCGCAGCGGTGACCTGTTGTTTCTGCGGGCACTGATCCCGGTAATGCTCGACGGTGCCGTGGCCGTCGAGAAAATGCCGGCCGCCGTCGAAGGCACCCTCAAAAGCCTAGATTACAGCCTCGATCACCTGTCTGCGGAAATGCTCAAGCTGACCCGGCAATTGTTCGATGTGCTGGGGATGAGCATCACCCGCGGCCCACTGACCGGGATCTGGGGCAGCTGGGAAAACGCCAGCAGCGAAGCCATCCGACATTTTCTCGACCGTTGGGAAAACAGCTCGTTGAGCCTGCTGCGCATGGGCCATAGCTCGTTGCTGCAAATGGTGATGATGGCGTGGTACAGCCGGGCGGAGTCTTGGGCGCATTGTGGGTATCCGGGGCCGCCTACGGTCTGAAACCGTGGCGTCCCTTTCGCGGGCAAGCCGCCTCACCATCGCACCCAAAACATAACAACAAGAGAACCCGAACATGCCCGTACCCGATCCGTTTCGCGAAGGCCTGGCCCGTGGCTGGAAAACCTACAACGGTTCGCAATTACCCCAGGACCTGACCCTCGAAGCGGATGTGGCGATCATCGGCAGCGGTGCCGGTGGCGGAACCACCGCCGAAATCCTCAGCGCCGCAGGCTACAAGGTCTTGCTCATCGAAGAAGGCCCACTCAAGACCAGCAGCGACTTCAAGATGCTTGAGGATCAGGCCTACACCAGCCTCTATCAGGAAGGCATCGGGCGCATGAGCAAGAACGGTGCGATCACCATCCTCCAGGGTCGGGCGGTGGGCGGTACCACGCTGATCAACTGGACCTCCAGTTTCCGCACCCCGGATCAGACGCTCGAACACTGGGCCAAAGAACATGACGTCGTAGGTCACACACCGGCCGAGATAGCGCCCTGGTTCGAGAAAATGGAACAACGCCTGGGCGTCGCCCCGTGGCGGGTGCCGCCCAACGCCAACAACGACGTCATCCGCAAAGGCTGCGAAAAACTCGGCTACGCTTGGCATGTGATCCCGCGCAACGTGCGCGGCTGCTGGAACATCGGCTACTGCGGCATGGGTTGCCCGACCAACGCCAAGCAATCGATGCTGGTCACGACCATCCCGGCGACCCTGGAAAAAGGTGGCGAGCTGCTTTATCTGGCTCGCGCTGAAAAGCTGTCGATCAAGGACGGCAGGGTCACGGGTCTGCACTGTGTGGCGATGGATGAGCGTTGCGTTGCCCCTACCGGACGCACAATCACAGTCAAGGCACGGCATTACGTGCTGGCCGGCGGCGGGATCAACAGTCCGGCGCTGCTGTTGCGCTCGGAGGCGCCGGATCCGCATGAGCGACTGGGAAAACGGACGTTCCTGCATTTGGTCAACATGTCCGCCGGGCTGTTCGACGAGGTGATCAACCCGTTCTACGGCGCGCCGCAGTCGATTTATTCCGACCATTTCCAGTGGCAGGACGGCATCACCGGCAAGATGTCCTACAAATTGGAGGTCCCACCGCTGCACCCGGCGCTGGCCACCACCCTGCTCGGTGGCTTCGGCACGGAAAACGCCCGGCACATGGAGAATCTGCCACATACCCACGCGATGCTGGCGTTGCTGCGAGACGGTTTTCACCCGGACAGCCCCGGCGGCAATGTCGAATTGCGCAGTGACGGCACGCCGGTACTCGACTATCAGGTTTCACCGTATGCCTGGGACGGGTTGCGCCGGGCGTTCCATAGCATGGCCGAGATCCAGTTCGCCGGTGGCGCAAACGCTGTGATGCCGCTGCATGCCGACGCCCGTTACGTGAAAACCCTCGCCGAAGCGCGCGCATTGATCGACGGATTGAGCCTTGAGTTGTATCGCACGCGCCTGGGCAGTGCTCATGTTATGGGCGGTTGTGCCATGGGTGAGGACCCGAAAAACGCCGTGACCGACAGCCTCGGCCGACATCACCAACTGCGCAATCTGTCGATCCACGACGGCTCGCTATTCCCCACCAGCATTGGTGCAAACCCACAATTGTCGGTCTACGGACTGACGGCGAAACTGGCGAATTCGCTGGCTGATCGTTTGAAAAACCCATGAAAACGCGGAATATTCCCATCGTCTATAGTGCTTTCTTACCCAACAGGCGACTTGGCCGACCGGGAAGGCTGCGATACCATCCGACTCCCCAACGGACTCCCGCCAGGACGACGCGATGAACCGAGTGTTGTACCCAGGTACCTTCGACCCTATTACCAAGGGCCATGGCGATCTGGTCGAACGCGCCTCCCGCCTGTTCGATCACGTGATCATCGCCGTCGCCGCCAGCCCGAAGAAAAACCCGCTGTTTCCCTTGGAACAACGTGTGGAGCTGGCCCGCGAGGTCACCAAACATTTGCCGAACGTTGAAGTCGTCGGCTTCTCGACGCTGCTCGCGCATTTCGCCAAAGAGCAGAACGCCAATGTGTTCCTGCGTGGTTTGCGCGCGGTGTCAGACTTCGAATACGAATTCCAGCTGGCCAACATGAACCGCCAACTGGCACCGGATGTGGAAAGCCTGTTCCTTACCCCGTCCGAGCGTTATTCGTTCATTTCCTCGACGCTGGTCCGTGAAATCGCGGCCCTGGGCGGCGATATCACCAAATTCGTCCACCCGGTGGTGGCCGACGCCCTCACCGAACGCTTCAAAAAGTAGGCGTTGCCGAAGGCTGCGATCCACTGCACTTGATCGCGCCCGCGTGCACTGCGGGCGCCAATGCGGCACAATTGTGCGCATTGGTTTATTGCGCCCGGGCCTGCCGCCCCGGCTGGAGTTAGCATGTCCCTGATCATCACCGACGATTGCATCAACTGCGACGTCTGCGAACCCGAGTGCCCAAACGCCGCCATTTCCCAGGGCGAAGAGATCTACGTGATCGACCCGAACCTGTGCACGCAATGTGTCGGCCACTATGACGAACCGCAGTGCCAGCAGGTCTGCCCGGTGGATTGCATTCCGCTGGACGAAGCCCATCCGGAAACTGAAGAACAGTTGATGGAGAAGTACCGGAAGATTACCGGTAAGGCTTGAAAGCCTGGAAAGATCGTCCGAAGGCGGCCCGAACCTTCGGACGATCTTTTTTATGCCTCACTCCCGCTGCTCAAACCCCTCCCCGATACACCCCAGACACCGCACAAACGCCGCTTTCGCCGGGTCGACCACCAGCGCCTGCCCTGCATCGCCAATGCCGCCGCCCAGCGCGGTAAATGGCAGCGACACCACAAACGCCCCGGCACCGATCACTGTCGCCACCACCAGCAACGGTCGGGCAATCAGCAGATCGCCAAGCATGGCGTAGGCCGGTGGATTCTGGATGGTGTAACGCGGGTCGCCGCTGCCGTTCTCATTAGCCAGCGCGGGCGCAGCGACGCTCAGCAGCAGCGTGACGACAAGGGTTCGAAACAGATTCATGGCACGGTCCTTCGGCTAGGCAGTGAGAACACTGACTATAGACCGTAGCCGATATCAGCTCTGACAACGGGGACAAAAGACGCTGGCGCGCTGCCCGAGTTTGACTTCCCGCAGCCCCGTGCCACAGACCTTGCAGTGTTCACCGCCACGGCCGTATACGAACAGCTCCTGCTGGAAGTACCCCGGCTGGCCGTCGCCGCCGATAAAGTCCCGCAACGTGGTACCGCCCCGTTCGATGGCGAGCGCCAGGATGCGCTTGATCTCGATCGCCAGCTTCAAATAACGCCCCCGGGAAATGCTCTTGGCCTCGCGGCGCGGGTCGATGCCGGCAGCAAACAGCGCTTCGGTTGCGTAGATATTGCCGACGCCAACCACCACCGCGTTATCCATGATGAACGGCTTGACCGCCATGGATCGCCCACGGGACAGCTGGAACAGACGCTCGCCATCGAACAGATCGGTCAACGGCTCCGGCCCCAGGCGAACCAGCAGTTCGTGATTCAGCGGGTCGAGACTCCAGAGCATCGCCCCGAACCGACGCGGGTCGGTGTAACGCAGGGCCAGGCCCGATTCCAGCTCGATGTCCACATGCTCATGCTTGGCCGCCGGCAAGCCGGCTTCCACCAGCCGCAGATTCCCCGACATGCCCAAATGGCTGATCAACGTGCCGACTTCGGCATTGATCAGTAAATACTTGGCCCGCCGTTCCACCAGCACGATGCGCTGGCCCGACAGCCGCACATCCAGGTCTTCGGGGATCGGCCAGCGCAGACGGCGCTCACGCACGATCACCCGGCTGACGCGCTGGCCTTCCAGGTGCGGTGCAATTCCGCGGCGGGTGGTTTCGACTTCCGGCAGTTCAGGCATGAGGCTCTCGAATCAGGCGAGGTTCGACACTCAACGTGTGGCGAGGTCGCGAATTTCTTGTTTCTGGGTTTCGAAATCGTATTCCGATAGACCGATGTAATCGAGCACCAGATGCCCGACATTGTTCCATTCGTGGTCTTCGGCCTGGTTGCCCAGCACCCGATAGGAGGCGCAAATGTGCTCGGCCATCTTCAGGATTGCCAGCAGGTTTTTCAGCGGTGTATTGCGGCACGACTCATCGCTGAAAATGGCCAGGGCATTGTGATGGTTGGCAATGGCCTGGGTGACATGTTCCGGCAGACGCCAGGACTTGGCGGTGTAATACCCGACCACGGCGTGGTTGGTGTTGTACTGCCTGTTCTCGGTATCCACCACGCGGCATTCGGCGCTGGCGTTGGCGTAGGCCTGTTCCAGAACCTTCATGTAATCAGGGAATTTCTTGAGCATCAGCGGGATGCCACAATCGTGGAACAGGCCCAGCGCATAGGCTTCATCGCCGGCCTGGACACCGACGCGCTTGGCCAGGCTCAGGCAGGTCATCGCCACATCCTGCGCCGTGTCCCAGAAACGATTGAGGGTGACGATGGCGTCGTCGTTCAGCTCGCCCTTGATCGACTGCGCGTTGATCAGGTTGATGATCGAACGGCTGCCCAACAGGTTTACTGCACGCTGGATCGCGGTGATCTTGTTGCTCAAGCCGTAGTACGGCGAATTGACGATTTTCAGCAAGGCGCCGGAAAGGCCAGGGTCCTGGGAGATCAGCTTGGCGATCACCTCCAGGTCCGGGTCGGGCATATATTGCTCCATCTGCAGATCCACCATGATCTGCGGCTGGGCCGGCACACTGATGCCTTGCAGGGACTGTTGAATCTGTTCAGAAGACAGCTCTTGGGACATAAGTACGCACTCCGGGTCAGGCGGGGATTCTACCCCTTAAAAAGATCGATCCGACAGCCAGTCAAACTCAATCCATATGTGTGCGGGCCCGCGATGGCGTCATGCGCGTTTCATCGTCCGTCAAACCCGCCACTCCCTCAACACGCTATACTTCCGCTCTTTTTTCCGGAGCGACGTCATGTCCCTGCCTAGCCTGCGCCTCAAAGCCAACGCCGACCGACGCCTGCGCAACGGTCACTTGTGGGTCTACAGCAACGAAATCGATGTAGCCGCCACCCCATTGCACGGCTTCAAGGCTGGCGATCAGGCGATCCTCGAAGCCGCCGGCGGCAAGCCGCTGGGCATCGTTGCCATGAGCCCGAACAATCTGATCTGCGCCCGCCTGCTGTCGCGCGACATCAAGTTGCCGTTGGACAAGTCGCTGCTGGTGCATCGCCTGAACGTCGCCCTGTCGCTGCGCGATCGCCTGTTCGACAAGCCGTTCTATCGTCTGGTCTACGGCGACTCCGACCTGCTGCCAGGCCTGGTGGTCGACCGTTTCGGCGACATCCTGGTGGTCCAGATCGCTTCGGCGACCATGGAAGCTCACAAAGATGACGTGATCGCGGCGCTGACCCAAGTGCTCAAGCCAAGCGGCATCCTGTTCAAGAACGACTCCGCAGCCCGTGACGCCGAAGGCCTCAACCGTTACGTCGAAACCGTGTTCGGCCTGGTGCCGGAGTGGGTGGCGCTGGAAGAGAACGGCGTGAAGTTCGAAGCGCCGGTCATCCAGGGCCAGAAAACCGGCTGGTTCTATGACCACCGCATGAACCGCGCGCGTCTGGCACCTTATGCCAAAGGTAAACGCGTGCTGGACTTGTACAGCTACATCGGTGGCTGGGGCGTGCAAGCAGCCGCCTTCGGCGCCAGTGAAGTGTTCTGCGTCGATGCGTCGGCCTTCGCCCTCGACGGCGTCGAGCGCAACGCCGCACTGAACGGTTTCGCCGAAAAAATGACCTGCATTGAAGGCGACGTGTTCGAAGCCCTCAAAGAGCTGAAAGCCAGCGAAGAGCGTTTCGACGTCATCGTGGCCGACCCTCCTGCATTCATCAAACGAAAGAAAGACATGAAAAACGGTGAAGGTGCCTACCGTCGCCTGAACGAACAAGCCATGCGCCTGCTCAGCAAGGACGGCATCCTGGTCAGCGCCTCGTGCTCGATGCACCTGCCGGAAGACGATCTGCAGAACATCCTGCTGACCAGCGCCCGTCACCTGGACCGCAACATCCAGATGCTGGAGCGCGGCGGACAAGGCCCGGATCACCCGGTTCACCCAGCCATTGCCGAAACCCGCTACATCAAGAGCATTACCTGCCGTCTGCTGCCAAACAGCTGAGTACGCCGGTTTGACGGGGAGCCGACAGGCTCTCCGTCAACCATTCTGACGCCGCGACATCTCCTCTCCCGCCCCATCGCCTTACTCTTGCAGTCCTACAAACTTGCAGGACGTTTCCCTGCACATTTGATTTGAAAGAATATAACTTACAAATTTTCTCCAACCCCAAGACCGCTCCGACAAAATTACTGGAATATTCCTACTTAATCTCCCCTTGATAAGAACCCATTAAAGCCTATGATTGAGTTGTCACCTCGAAGTGACACTCACTATCAAATGACAAGGAGTCAACAACATGAAAGCAATTACTCTGGAAGCTAACAAAATCGCCAACCTGGCTTTTCTGGTCGCACCAAAAGCCCGCTAAGTAAATGAGACGCTGGGGAGTGCCGGCTACCCAGCGTTTTCTATGGCACCCGTCCAGAGGGAACCGCCCACCATGCAGATAAACCCATATCTACTCATACTTCCTCGCACGCCTGGCCAAATAGTCTGGGACTACAAAAATCACAAACAATTTGAACTAAGCCTTGAATACTCAAGCAGACTTACGCAACTAATCAACAACCCAAAACTGTATAACGACAGCAACATAGTTGACACTCAACTCCTGAACGCAGGAATACTGACAACATCAATACAAGGCACTGTTGAATGGGGTTGGGATGAACTGTCGAAGATATTCCATATCGGTACCAAAAACATCCCCTGCGAACATGTCCCTCAAGATATTCATGAATGGTCAAGACACTATCTGGACCATTGCACCGAAGTGCTTAGCTCACCTGCGCCGGGCAGTAGGCTCAAAGAGCATCAGGCACAGGAGCTGATTGCCCTGCCAAGACCTTCCTGCCTGCCGGAAGGGTCTCTTGCCAACACCCTGATCAGCCGAAAAACCTGCCGCACCTTCACCGATGCCGCCGTTTCACTGGAAGCTATCGGCACGCTGCTTTACCTGTCCCTGGGCTACTTGCATGAACGCGAAAACGACGTCGACGAAACCCTTGTCGAAGGTCTCGATGCCCGGCGCAGCAGCCCATCCGGTGGCGGGCTGAATGCCTGCGAAGGCTTTCTTCATGTACACAACGTCAGCGGCCTGAAACCCGGGCTCTACGCCTACCATCCCACCGACCACGCCTTGAGTTTCGTCAACCCTGAACCTGACTCACCACTGGGGCAGTTGCTGTGTGGGCAGCACTTCATCAACAACCTGCCCGTGGGCCTGTTCATCACCAGTCGGTTCGACAAGCTGTGGTGGAAATATGAACACTCGCGAGCCTATCGAATGGCATTCGTGGAAGCGGGGCATATCTCGCAAACATTCCAACTGGTGGCCACTGCACTGGGGTTGAACACCTGGCTGACGGGGGCGTTGGCCGATGATCAGGTCGAGGTCTTGCTGGGGATCGAGGACAGCGCAGAGCAACCGTTGTTTTTTGTCGGCTGTGGCTACAGCGACGGACAAATGATGTGCAAGGAATTGAAAGATCTTCTGAGCAGTCGGGAGCCGCAACAATGACCACTCCCATCATTGCCCCGTTGGAGCAACCCGTGTCCTGGGCTCATCGTTACACCCTGGGCGACTGGAATACCCGTGCGTCAGTGCGCACCAGCGAACACGACTATCTATTACCACCAGACCTGGAACAGCAACTGGAAACGCGCCACTGGTTTCCTCCAGGCTTCCTGGCTTACCTGACTCACCCGGCTATCCAGGCGGCAGGTCAAACCGTCATCCATCGGTTGTCGGCCAATCATCTGGTGTACTTCCTCGACTACACCACCTTGCTTGAGCACCGCATCGTCAACCGCTCCGTGGAAACCATCATCCATGATGAACTGAACGTCCACATTCCCGCACGAATGAAGACCGCCGCGCTTCAGCTTTATACCGACGAGGGTTATCACGCCCTGTTTTCCAACAGCCTTGCCGAGCAAGTTGCCAGTTTCTACGGGATCAGCCGACGTCCGGCCATGCCCCACCGCATCATGCGATTGAACGCCCTGCTTGACGACGCCCCTGAAAGATACAGGGCGCTGGCCTGGTTTCTCGTCGGGTTCGTGTCGGAGACGATCATTGCCAAGGAACTGCTCGATGTCTGCCGTAACGACCTGGTTTCCAGCGTCCAGGCAATGCTCAGGGATCATCTGGCGGACGAGGCGCGCCATAGTCGCTATTTCTCTGAAGTGTTCCATTACCTGTGGCTGACGCTGAACAGCCCTCAACGCACGTTTGTCGCCAAAGCGCTGCTGGACATCATCCGGATGTTCTTCGAAGCCGATGAGCGATGGATGCGCGAAAGCCTGCTCAGCGCGGGTCTTGGCGAGACCACCATCACGGCAATTCTTGGCGGACTGACCAGCCCCCAAGCCACCCATCAACGGGCGCGATCCGGTGCTGGCGCAACGCTTCAGGCGTTAAAAAAGGCTGGTTTCTTCGACCTGCCCTCCAACCAGCAACTGTTCATGAAGGCAGGGCTTATCGATGGCTGAAGGACAATCCGCGGCGACCGTCAAACAACGTCGGGGGGCGGTCAGCCTGTTGTTGGCCATGGTGCTGCTTGGCGTGTTCCCGCTGGATGTCCTGCTGCCCTCTTTCCCGGCGCTCGCCGAACACTTTCGCAGTACGCCCGCCGATATTACGCTGTCGATCAGTCTGTTTGCTGTCGGCATAGCGGCCTCTCAACTGCTGATCGGGCCGCTGTCGGATGTGATCGGGCGCAAAGGACTGTTGCTCGCTGGAATAACCATCTCGATGCTGGGTGCGGTGGGCTGCACACTGACCACGGACTATGTTCACTTCCTGTTGTTCCGTGTGATTCAGGCACTCGGCTGCGGGTGTTTCGTGCTGTCACAAGCATTGATCCAGGACCTGTTCGAGGGCGAGGAGCGTGACCGGTTGCGGATCCTGATGGTGACTGCCACCGGCGTTTTCATCTCGGTCTCACCGTTGGCCGGCACGTTCCTGCAAGCCACGCTGGGCTGGCAGGGCAGCTTTGTGGTGTTTATCGCACTGGCTGGAATAGTGCTGCTCAAGGCCTGTTTTTTTCTCGAAAACACTCGGCCTGCGGCAACCGGGGCGCTATCGAATATCTTCCAGCCCTACCGCCGGGTCTTGTGCGATGTCGACTTTCTATCCTACTGGCTGATTTCCGCCTTTGCTTTCGCCTGCCATTTTTCCTTCATAGTGATTTCGCCACTGATTTTCATGGATCAACTCCAGCTGTCGGCCTATGACTTCTCGCTGATCCTGCTGGTCTATGGCGGCGCCTACATTGTCGGCGGCACGGTTGCGACGCTGCTGGGTAAACGTATCAGTCCCGGTCATCAAGTCATCAGCGGGCTCATCCTGATCCTGCTGTCTGGCCTGATCATGCTTTACCTCGCAAGCCACTTTACGTTATCCCCGTTTACCGTCCTTGTACCGATGCTCATCTGTACCGCCGGTACCACCATCGCCCGACCAGCCGCCACGTCCAAAGCCATGAGCCTGTTCCCCGATAATGCAGGAACCTCGGCGTCAGCCGGCAGTACGGTGATTTTCATCTGTGGCGGGTTGATCAGTACGCTTATCAGCTTGAGCCCGGCCAATCTGCAATCGACGCTGGGATACAGCTTTATCATTTTGAGCAGCGTGGCGCTGGCGCTCAACAGTCGTATCCATAGCCGAGCCAAAAGCCCGGGAGCCAACCCAAGCATCGAATAACCCTGCCAGTCGTCATCCCACACGCCCCGTCAGCACTGGATCAGCACTTTCCGGCATTCCCTCCTGACGCCAGCGGTGTAGAATCGCGAGATTCATCGCCAGTCATCCCCCGGCGGGTTTATGAGCTCAAGCTGAAGCGCGCGGCGATCCCGCAAAGTTATCGGCAACTTCCGGACACACGGCCATTTCTGAGTGTTCCAGACGTCAATAGAAGCTCACTTCCCTTTTGATACCTGATTTGCCGCCCGGAGTGCTCCATGCCTGATTACCGCTCGAAAACATCCACCCACGGCCGCAACATGGCCGGTGCTCGCGCACTGTGGCGCGCCACGGGGATGAAAGATGACGACTTCAAGAAGCCGATCATCGCCATTGCCAACTCCTTTACCCAGTTCGTACCGGGCCATGTGCACCTGAAGGATCTGGGTCAACTGGTCGCTCGTGAAATCGAACGGGCCGGCGGCGTAGCCAAAGAATTCAACACCATCGCCGTGGATGACGGCATCGCCATGGGCCACGACGGCATGCTCTATTCGCTGCCGAGCCGCGAGATCATCGCCGACTCCGTCGAATACATGGTCAACGCCCACTGCGCCGACGCCATTGTCTGCATTTCCAACTGCGACAAGATCACCCCTGGCATGCTGATGGCCGCCTTGCGCCTGAACATCCCGGTGATCTTCGTGTCCGGCGGCCCGATGGAAGCCGGCAAGACCAAACTGGCCAGCCACGGTCTCGACCTGGTCGACGCCATGGTGATCGCCGCCGACTCCAGCGCCTCTGACGAGAAGGTCGCCGAGTACGAGCGTAGCGCCTGCCCTACTTGCGGCTCTTGCTCCGGCATGTTCACCGCCAACTCGATGAACTGCCTGACCGAAGCCCTCGGTCTCGCATTGCCGGGCAACGGTTCGACCCTGGCTACCCACAGCGACCGCGAACAGCTGTTCCTGCAGGCCGGCCGTACCATCGTCGAGCTGTGCAAGCGCTACTACGGCGAGAACGATGAGTCGGTATTGCCGCGCAACATCGCCAACTTCAAGGCGTTCGAAAACGCCATGACCCTGGACATCGCCATGGGCGGTTCCACCAACACCATCCTGCACTTGCTGGCCGCAGCCCAGGAAGCCGAGATCGATTTCGACCTGCGCGACATCGACCGCCTCTCCCGCCATGTACCGCAACTGTGCAAGGTCGCGCCGAACATCCAGAAATACCACATGGAAGACGTGCACCGTGCCGGCGGGATCTTCAGCATCCTCGGCTCCCTGGCCCGTGGCGGTCTGTTGCACACCGACCTGCCGACCGTACACAGCAAGACCATGGCTGAAGGTATCGCCAAGTGGGACATCACCCAGACCAACGACGAAGCGGTGCATCACTTCTTCAAGGCTGGCCCTGCGGGCATCCCGACGCAAACCGCGTTCAGCCAGTCGACCCGCTGGGAAACCCTGGACGACGACCGTGAAAACGGCTGCATCCGCAGTGTCGAACACGCTTACTCGAAAGAAGGCGGCCTGGCCGTTCTGTACGGCAACATCGCGCTGGACGGTTGCGTGGTGAAAACCGCCGGTGTCGACGAGTCGATCCACGTTTTCGAAGGCAACGCGAAAATCTTCGAAAGCCAGGACAGCGCCGTACGCGGCATCCTCGCCGACGAAGTGAAGGCTGGCGACATCGTGATCATTCGTTACGAAGGCCCAAAAGGTGGCCCGGGCATGCAGGAAATGCTCTACCCGACTTCGTACCTGAAATCCAAAGGCCTGGGCAAAGCCTGCGCCCTGCTCACCGACGGCCGTTTCTCCGGCGGCACTTCGGGCCTGTCCATCGGCCACGCTTCGCCAGAAGCCGCTGCCGGTGGCGCGATCGGTCTGGTGCAGGACGGCGACAAGGTCCTGATCGACATTCCGAACCGCTCGATCAACCTGTTGGTCAGCGACGAAGAACTGGCCGCGCGCCGGGTCGAGCAGGACAAGAAAGGCTGGAAGCCAGTGGAAAAGCGTCCACGTAAAGTGACCACCGCTCTGAAAGCCTATGCCCTGTTGGCGACCAGCGCCGACAAGGGTGCCGTGCGTAACAAAGCGATGCTCGACGGGCTGTAATACTTAACCGTCGAACAAAAAATGCCCCGCTCATGGGACTTCTACCCTAATGGTACATAGTATCTAGAAGTCTCCGCGAAAGCCTACTGACTATGGGCTTTGGGCGTTAAGGCATTACTATGTACAAATACATAGTAATGCATCGCAATTCCTGAGCGTCGGCGGCAATGCCGACGCTTTTTTCGTTGGGAGAACCGTGCGGGACTGCACCGTTACCTCAATTTCTAACCCCTCAATACGTCCTGCAACAGTCCAGAATTGCCCTTAGCCTAAAATCTAGCCACATCAACGTTTAGGGCTGGAAGCATTAATATAACTTTTTGATATTGACCTATTTAGTTGCTTCATTATTTTTTGCCGTTGATTCCAGCTTTTGCGAATCTCTAAATCTTCGGTTATCGGACTGTAAGCACCCTGTAAAAATGTCTGTAGTTCATATACTTGCGAGACTAACTGCCCTGCCGGCCTGCATTCAGAACCCGTAATAGTGTCAAACGTAATTTCCGCATTTTGATCGTCCAATCTAGAGGCATGGCCTTTAAATTGACGATAAATTTTTCCAACTCCGGCCTGCATACCTGTCATGGTACTAGCGAGTAAGTATGGGTCGCGAGTTGGATCGCCACCTAGAACAGTAGAGCTTTGATCTATCTCGCTTACGGGACTCTGCATTATGGGTTGAAGAAGGAACACTGAAGGTTTGTGAAGTTGAAAGCTGAATATAGGTGATTTTATTTTTCTTGTAGCTTTAAATTCATCCATCTGCAGATAGCCTGAGCTCTCACCATCTAGATGCAACTTCATGCTGGCGGGATATGGAAAACCACAGCGCCCTGAAAAAATATAATCACTTGAGCAGTTTATCAAAAAAATGCTGTTGATTCTTAAACCGAAAGCCGACGGAGCTCCGTGAAATGACAGCGTTTCCACACCATGCGCATTTAGTCCCGCATTTTCCTCTTGAAGTGGGTAGATCGCGACAAAACGATCCTTTTTACGTAACCGAGAATTAATGTAAAATGAGGGTGTAATGCCAGTAGGGTTGCCCATCAAAAGATGATAGTTTAACCACAAGCCTACGCGAACTTTATCAAGCCAATCCAATAGCGTACAGTAGTTGGCGACTGATAAAGGTTCTCGCTCAAGGAGGGCCTCTACTATTGGGCGCACTTCACTTTCTAAAGACGCATACTCTGTGTTGCATGCCTCACAGGCTGGAGTGACTAGCGATTTCCAGCGGAAAGAGATTTCTGTTTTTCTTTTGTAGTTGTACCCCATGCTAACAACCCTATTAGGATCGCCAGTCAATTTCAACAACCATTGAGGCAATACGTGCTCTTTGTTTTTTGACTCGGGCGGCCTTCCACAAAATACACAAAACTTCACATCTACCATTATTTCTCCTTCGAAAAGCTAGGACGCTTAAAATATATGCGACCAGTAAGTAGCGGTTAGTCAGCGATAATGACGATGTTTTCTGGGCGCCCAAGTTGAACCATAAGCATTGTCTCTACGAACTGAAAGTTTTGTTGAAACAGCTCATTAGCTGCTAGATCTTCGAGCTCCAGCTCTTCAGCTACCAACGATTTAAATTTGTCGAACCAATATTTATCTTCATATGTATTTACGAGCATGTTGGTTTTGATGTGTATGGCAGCATATTGATTATGATCTAATAGCTTTTTATCGTCGCGCAAATATGTTAAAACGTCTCTTGTATATGACATTCTAAAGAGACCGGATATTATCTCGCGCCAAGTGTATGGTCGTGATTTCAGCGCTATAGGTAAATAAACTGCAACTCTGCTTAAGAGTCGTAAAACAAATGTCGCAGCGTGGTCCGAGTTAATTGGCGCAAATGTACCAAGGACACTGCAGGCTCCTGACTCCAAAAAACCGTTTGCTACGGACGCATGGGAACCTTCTACCGGATGCGTGCTACAAGCAGCTAAAACGATTATCGGTGGAACTCTGGCGGATTGGTATATGTGCCAAACACTTATGTTTTCTCCTCCGACATGCAGCCAGGCTGAGTCCTCCTCACCTCCATGTCCTCCATGGCAATCAAAGATAACCATGAGTCCTTTAAATGAATTCAGTGCTTCTATTACTTCCTCTTTAGATGCTACATCTACCAGCTCTACTTTAAGGCCTTTCAGGCGCCCTTCCTCATGCCCCCACTGCACGACTTCTGACAGATGGTCTCTGATTTCATCATCTGCATCAAAAGAACGGATTATGAGAATATCGCACAGCGCGCTATAGGCATAAGCACGTTTGGGTAGAGATAATAATACGTTGGTTGTAACATTTCCTGGTGTGGAAGGAATGCGAGAAAGCTCATGCCTAAACATCGTTGGCAATAGATCAATTGAAACCCATTCGATAGGGAAGTCGCAGACTGCTAATATTTTTTCTCGATTATTAAAAATTCCACAAAGTAATTCTTTGCCAATGTCCGCCTTAAGTAGTTCGCTGTAATCGAAAAACTTTTTACTTAATTTTTCATGCCACTGCTTTACGTTTGAGTTTACAGTTTTCCCAATATCTTTAAGCTTGTCGTGGTGTAGCATAACGGAGTTTGGAAGTCTCAACGCAGGCACAAACTGATTAGATGCTATTATGGAAATTGTGGTTGTAAATATTTTAAGTTCGACTTGACGATCTCGTAATAGCGGGCCAAGTATTCCGTCTTCATAGGGGTTGAATACGTCTTCTTCAGACATGGCTATTGAGGAATTTCCATATCCTTTACCCCGAATCAAGGTTGCCTTAAGAAAATTTCGTTTCGGGTTGGTTAAATGTCTATTCAGGTCACGCCAGAGTTTTCCCTCTGCACGATAAAGGAAGCTGTAAGCAGATGGACAGTGCACAATAATGTCATTTTTTCGAAAAGGGGATTCAACAATGTTCTTTGGGCGAAGAGCATCTATTTTGCGCGTTAAATGCATCATGCCCGATATGTGTTCTGTAATGTTGCCAGAAGGCTTAATTCCTGTGACTTTGATTTTCGCTCCATAATTAACAAGCGTCTCGATAAGGGGTTCGGTGCAATTATGACCTTTGGCGTTCAAACGCAACCCAATTTTCTCCCGACTCTTAAACTTTTTTGATTTCAAAAAAGCCCTGAACTTGTTCAGTTCTGAGTCGGTACATGCGGCACGTGCGAAAAGATTATCAATTATTCTAAAAACCGTCTTTTCATTCAGGCTAACTACTGAAGTGCAATCTTTTCTATCTGCGGTTGTAATATGTAGCGGCTTTAAATTAAGTTCGGAAATGGCTTTTTCAACATAATCGAACGTTTCTTCTGTACTCCACAAAACGGTTAAGGGGTTATACGGTACGCCTAAATACTTTTCCACCAAATCGGCGCGCAGAAAATCTACCTGTAAGCACGCGCCAATAGATCTTGCTTTGACAAAATTTCCACCAGAGAGGTAGATATCAGAGGCGTCATGTGGAAAAAAAACTAAACAGTTTAAAATTTTTATAAAATCAGGATGCCAAAATTCAGAATACCCCTGAAAAAATGTCGTCCTTCTCTCGGTAGAGTTACTTGGAACAACAACTAAGTGGCTGATCGCGCTGGTACTCATAACGCTTCCTTGGCTATATGATCGAGTGAGTCAGGTATCGATAGGTAGTGCAAAGCACTGCTGCTTATCGAATGCTGAGGGAGGGGCCAGTCCGTGCAACTATTTGTACGTTGAGTCGCCTAGTATCTTTCGAATCGCCCGGGCAAAGCCCACTTCGAACATTATCCGGCCGCGCTCGTTGACGATTTCGCCATGGCTACCCTCCCTCAGTCCACGCTCTTCCAGGTAATCCGACGATACCGCTTTTTTGAAGGCTTCGCGCTCAGACTGGGTCAGTTGTGCGGCCATCGCGAGCACTGGTACAGGTTGCGCTTCAGGTGCAGCAACGATGGTCGCACCCTGTGGGCGCCGGTCTACAATCACCTGCGTATTTGCCTTTAGGAGGTTAAGTTGCGCCTTGAGCTTGTCACGCTCGGTTATAGCAGTCTGCATAATTGAGCGTATGGCGGGGTCTTCTATGCGCATCAGATATTCGTAACTCGCGAGCATTTTTGACGGCTTGATAGGGGGCGGCCCGGCGTAGGCGGCCCAAGCTTCTATGAGCAATCGGTAGTCAGCGGACTGGGCATTATAGAGCGCCCGCCCTTTCATTATGCTGGCGGCTTCCGCTAGTCGGCCAATGGCGGGTATAGAAAAGTCTCGGGAGCCGACCTCATGCTGTTTTCGGCAAACCTCGTGCATCTTCACCAAGTTTGCGCGCCGGTTCGAACGCCCCCCCTTGGCGAGCAAGGCCTCCAAGACCACGCTCGGGTGAATGTCCGTTTTATCGTTCATAAGTGATCTCCCGCAACGGACGAGTGCCTTGTTCGAATTGCCTGAGAGTGATTTGTCGTAGTCAAAAGTGCAGAGAGGTCTATATCGAAGTGCTGGCTAAGGCTTACGCCTGCATCCATCAAACGTATCACTTGACGTTGACCGAGTGCGGGATTCTCTGGGTTCATTTGCTGAGCAAGGCGACGCATGAAAGCATTACCAGCGAGCAATTGTTCCTGTTCGCCCAACAGCATGAAGACGGGCGCTAGATCCTCACGATAAAGGACTGCGTCGAGCAACTGGCTACGGCGGAACACGGCCTTGCCGGGTTCAAGATCGGGGTACACCTCAACGTTTTCACACACACCGGCGAGTTGAAGCAGTTCTGACTCTGTTTCCTCGAAGGCAATATGCACATCGCTTACTGTGCCGAGGGCCATCAAATTTGTACCGTCTCCTTCTGGGGATTCGAGTGCCACCTTACAGCGCTCAATCAGACGCCAGCAGGCAACGAGGTCTTCTGCAAGATCGCTGAAGCGTTGCATAGCGCTTTCCCATACTCGTTCGGCTTGTCGGAACGCGTCCAGTTGGATGAAAGGCCGACCGGTGTCTTCTGTGTCGGCTTTCTGTTTCTTCAGGTCCTGAAGTTCGTCTTCGCGAGTGAGACAGATGTTGCGCGCCTCGTCAAAGTGGTAGGCAAGCGTATTGAAATGAGCAACTAACGCTGGTAGGTAATGCGGCTCAGTCAAAAACCAGCGACAGCGCACGCAATTCCGGCAACCGCCTGGAACAGGCCCAAATTTGGGTGCCATTGACGCTGTGCCGCTCGAAAGCATCGGCCCACCATTGTAACAGCCACCTGTTGAGCCATTGCTCTCGGCCTCGCTGGTGTTGCCTCCGACCAAGCACAGGCCGTGGTGCATGGGCATCCAGCCCACCGCGTTTCGAGCCGCTGGGTGCTGTGGGATCGCAGCGGAGAGGCTAGACACGCTGTTGCATATCGCGTTTTGAAGGAGTTCTTCGTGCTCGGTGTCGAGTAGGAAGTTCTGGATACTCGCCTCCTTATTCGCTTCCAACCGCTCCGCCGCGCCAACTAGCACGTCACGGATTTGCGACGCGCCGGGCTTAAAGTAGTAGAGGGTCATCAACAGACGGCTATGGCCGGCGAGCTTTTGGAGGATGGAGAATGGCACTCGACCTTCCAGCGCTAAAGCGGTGATCAGAGAGACGCGCAGGCTGTGAAGGGGGAACAGGGTTTTCACCCCATTGCGGTGTTTTTGCTGCAACGGTAGGAAGCGAATCGGTGTGCCGTTACGATGAGTTTCACATCGATTGGAGAGCCTTAATTCCAGTGCCCGCAGCAGGCGGAACCAGCCCGGTAACAATGTCATTTCTTTTAATGGAAGATGACGTTCTCCCTCGTCAGCCTCAGGCATCCTAAAAAGGAAGCAGGTATCGGGGTAACTCGCGAGCTGCACCTCACTTTTAATTTTGAAGTAGCGGTGATCTAGAGTTGACCAGGGCGTACGACGTGAAACGGGATTGTACTTCTCCTGCCAGTTGCGCAGCTTCTCCAACCAGTAAACGATGTCCTGATGCATCGGTCCGCCGACGGGCCAAGGCAGGACGTAGCCCTTATCGGGGCCGGACTTAGCGATGTCTGCGGTCTTGTTGGTGTTGATGTAGAGTACAACTGAGATGGTATTGCCATCAGCTAGCGGATTGTTGCGGCGAAATACTCCCTGATGCAGCAGCCTTCGCTCACTGCCTTGCGCGAGACGGTTTGAATTCAACGTCCAGCACCCTTCAGCGTAACGCCAGGTATCCGCTTCGCCCGAATCGAGCATGCGCACTTGGAAAGTGCGCAAAGGCACGATGAGCTTCACGAGCTGTGCCACCCAGCGAACCGGGCTCCACAGCTCAAATCGTTGTCTGTTTTTTACCAATCGCCGGCGCCAAACACAGTCCGGGTCGATCCGGTCTATCTGGTCCTCGTTTACTTCAAACCAGTCAGGACCATAATACCCGGGCCGACCGATTTCGACCCCGAGCGCATTTTGGGCCCACTGCCAGTCTCGAAAGTGTGGCCCCTCTGCGAGCATTTGCCGCAGCTCATCAATGTAGCCGTAGGGAAGGGGCGAATGCACGCTCTCGTCTCGCTTCGGAAGACCGCTCTTGGTCATCCGAGGTACGGGGTTGTAGAAGCGCGGTGAGATAACCATTTGGCCGTCGTCAGCGGCTTCGCTGAACTCACGCAACAAGACGAAGTGGAGAAAGGCATGGATGTAATTGGTGTACTCGATGCCTTGTGCCGAATCAGGGCAGACCGTCTGAAAGAAGTCGGGCAGGATATTGTTGCGTGACAGGAATAGAGCCGGGGTCACCGGCAGTCCTTGCTTAATTAGGTAGCGCTCCAGGAAGACCGCCAATGCATCGAGTTTATGGGAGACACCGCGCACTTCGCCTTTTAACCATTCCATCGCCAAGACTCGCCAATCGGTAAGCTGGGGATACTCCCGCTCGACCCAACCGAGGGTTGTGTCCGATGTGCGTACCGTCTTTTTAGTCTCGAAAGCCGGAATAGCGGTTACTTTCGATGACTTTTTGGGATTCTTTTCGGCCACGAGGCGTCCTCAATCGTTGTGTTCTATTGCAGGCAACAACAGATCTGATACGGGCTGAATACTTGGGTAAATGCTGCGCAACCGCTGCGCGGCTGCTTCGAGCTCCACTAAGGTTTCACGGGCGTTCGCCTGCGTGTAGACCTCCTGACTTTCCACCGAGGAGTGATGCATGAACCGACGAATCAGCTCCTTGTCTACGCCAGCGATACGCAGCCGTTGGCCGTAGGCATGACGATGTCCGTGTGGTGTCGTACCCAATGCCTTGCCCACCCTAAGGCCTATGCACTCGCACGCAGCGGCGTGCGCCTTGTTGTACTGGGTGAGCGTATACATCGCGCCAATGGGGTCGCGGTATAAGTTGATGAAGGCGAATGGGTGATCGCGCTCGACGCGCGCAACCTGTTCCATGTAACGGTTCCAGAGGTGCAGAAACCATTCGCCATACTCCGGCAGAAACCAGTATGCCAGCTTGTAGTAGGGGCCATCGTGTGTGCCACCCTTCCAGCCTGCGTGACGGCGATCCATCAGATCGGTGCGGGGAACAAGGCTGAACTCTTTGGCGAGGTACTCCTCTCGGTTGCCTTTACGATGTCGCCCCCGCTCATCGCGCCAATCGGCGGGTGCAACGCTATAGCTCGGGTGGTGAATGTGAACTTTGGCTTGGCGCGGGTTGGCGATATCCTGGAACACGTCCGGGATGTAGAGATGGAAAGGCTCCGACTCCCGAAAGCCCGCGCCGTGCAGCAGCAGTGTGATGAGCATACCTCGATAATCTTGGCGTCCAGACTTGCTGAATCCCTTGACCAGTAGTTCTTCGAAGCGCTCCTCCGGGAAGGCGGGTGGCTCTCCCTTTTCAATCTTAGGAAGGCGTCGACCTCGCACTCGGTGCCCGATCTCCGTAGGAGATGCGTTTGCCGCCCAAGTGTGTCCAAGGAAGGCTTTGCTCCGTCGGTAGTGATAAGCGGAC